>CANNRR010000235.1 GCA_947508055.1 Burkholderiales bacterium | reverse complement strand
GCGTTTTGCTTGACCGTGGAGCCCAACTCTTCCATGGACGCCGCCGTTTGTTCCAGCGCGCTGGCCTGCTGCTCGGTACGGGCAGACAGGTCGTTGTTGCCCTGGGCGATTTCGGCACTGGCGGTGGCAACGCCTTCGGAGCCCTGGCGGATGTTCATAACCAGCTTCGCCAGGTTGTCCTGCATTTCTTTGAGCGACTCGAGCAAGGCCCCAATTTCGTCGCGGCTGTTGACCACAATGGGGTTGTTCAAGTGACCGTGGGCGACCTGCTCGGCCAGAGTCACGGCCTGCTGTAGCGGGTGAATAATTTGTCGGCTGAGCCACACACCGCCGACCAGACCTACGCCGGTCACGACAAGCATGACAGTTAAGGCAAGCATGGTGCTGCGCTGCGCATCCTTCGTGGCGGCCTCTGAGGTAGCACTTTCTGCCTTGGAAAGTTTTTCCTTCAACTCGGTCATCAGCGCACCCGACTCGCGGTCCTTGCCCCGGGCGGCCTTGTCGCCAGCAGCGGAATCAAAACCCGATGACTTGAATACCTCGAATGCATTTTTGTAGGCTTCACTGACAACGGGTACGGCTTGGTGCAGTTTGCCGAGCGAATCCTTTGCGGTACTGTCCATGCTCATTTTTTCGAGTTCGCGCAGCCCGTCCTGGACTTCATTCATCTCCTTGAGGTGCGAGGCCCAGTATTTGTCCAAATCCTTGGGGTCCTTTCCTCGCAGCAACACGTTCTTCCATTCCTGAATAGCGGTGGAAAACTTTGCATCAACCTGGGCGACTTTCTTGTGCGCGGCTACGGTAGCCAGCACCTGGTGTTCATAAACGTCCAGTGAACTGTTTAACTTGAAAATGCCAAACATGGCACCCAGAAAGAGCAGGCCCAGAGCCAATGCAAAAGAGAGTGGGAGCTTGACGCTCAATTTCATGACGAAATCCTTGTAATGCAACCATGAGACTACTCACTGCCTAAATACTCTACCTGCATTATTGCGGCTTGTCTCTTGGTGCGCTATTTGGTGCCCAGCATGGCGTCTTTCAGTGTGTGGTCGGCCGGTACGGGGCCAAACCAGATGGACATGATGGCCTTGAAAAATTCGGGTTCCTTGAATGGCTCACCTTGAACCTTGCCCTTGGCCGTGACCACCATGCCGGTTCCGGGAATCCAGTCGATGGTGATGATGTCGCCGGGAATAAGCACCTTGTTGATCGTAAAAATCTCACTCATACGGATCAGCCCTGGAACCAGTTTGGACATTTCGGCCTTTGAGTTGTTGTCTTCCACGCCGCGGGTCAATAGTTTGCCAAAAGGCCCTGCTTCCATTTCCCGCAAAAAGGTCATGGTCAATCGTTTGGGCCCTGGCACAGCAACCAACTCTTCCAGTGAACTGACCTTTTTGGTGGTGTAAAGGTCACCAACATAGACCTTGAAAGGGCCTTTGTATCGGGTGCCCGCTCCGTTGAGTTGCAACGCCACGCCGCCGACGGATGCGCTGTCCTCGACCTTCACCCCATGGATAACAGTGGTGGCAGCACTGGCGCAAACGCCCGCCAGCAAGGTGGCAGCAACGATAACCAGATGCTTGAGCAAACGCATAGATAAATCCATTTCAAAAAAGTAAACGGTCGTTCATTTTGTGCCCCATTCTGCGCCGTTTACGCTTAGCACGGTCTTAGGGTTTTTGCTGGTGTACGAAGGGGTGAGTGCGTTGTGGGCAGTCGCTTTGGCGGCTCACAAAGCGGGTTTGATACACTGGCGCCATGTTCATTCACCGCATTTTTATTATGGGTTGTAGCGACCGGGGAGCCTGGCCCTGGCGTACGCGGACCCCCATCAGATAACTTGCGCGTACCCAGTCTTGCCCTTGCATGCCAGGGGAATCGGTTTGAATGAAGGCGCCGCCTGTCGTTGACATAGGCGCTTTGGCGGTCCTGGTGGCCGCCCTGCTCAGAGAGGTAACCCCCCCCGTGATTTCCGAACCCGAATTTCAGGCACTGGCTTCCCAGGGCTTCAACCGCATCCCTTTGATGGCGCAGGCCTTTGCGGACCTGGAGACACCGTTGTCGCTGTACCTTAAGTTGGCCAATAACGCGGCGCACAGTTTTTTGCTGGAATCAGTAGTGGGAGGCGAGCGCTTTGGTCGCTACAGTTTCATTGGACTGCCAGCGAACACGTTGCTTCGGGCAAGTGGCTTTGGTGCCGATGCCCTTACGGAGGTGGTGACCGAGGGTGTGGTGGTGGAAACGTCTGGTGTCAATCCGCTGGACTTTATCGACAGCTACCAAAAGCGATTCAAGGTGGCGTTGCGCCCTGGACTCCCGCGTTTTTGTGGTGGCCTGGCGGGGTATTTTGGCTACGACGCCGTGCGCTATATCGAGAAGAAACTCGAAGCCACCTGCCCACCGGATGAATTGGGTTGCCCCGATATCCTGCTGCTGCAGTGCGAAGAGCTCGCCGTTATCGACAACCTGTCGGGCAAGCTGTACCTGATCGTCTACGCTGACCCTGGCCAGAGCGAGGCTTATTCGCGTGGCAAACGCCGGCTGCGCGAATTAAAAGACCGTCTGGCTCAGGCGGTGAACATTCCGGCCGTGAAGCCCACGCCCAGCTATCCCGCACAGCGTGATTTTGCCAAGGCCGACTACATCGCCGCCGTGGAGCGGGCCAAAGAACTGATCGCCGGGGGCGACTTCATGCAGGTACAGGTCGGCCAGCGCATCAAGAAGCGCTACACCGAGTCGCCCTTGAGTTTGTACCGCGCGCTGCGGTCCCTGAACCCCAGCCCCTATATGTATTACTACCACTTTGGCGATTTCCAGGTGGTGGGGGCCAGCCCCGAGATTCTGGTGCGACAGGAGCAGGTTACCGCCAATGGCGTGACCGAGCAAAAAGTGACGATCCGCCCCCTGGCCGGCACCCGCCCGCGCGGCGCTACCGCTGAGCTGGACAAGGCCGCCGAGATGGAACTGATTGGCGACCCCAAAGAGCGTGCCGAGCATGTGATGCTGATTGACCTGGCACGCAACGACATTGGCCGCATTGCCCAGATTGGCACTGTCAAAGTAACCGACGCGTTTTGCGTCGAGCGCTATAGCCATGTGATGCACATCGTGAGCAACGTGGAGGGTATCCTGGTCAACGCAGCAGATGGCAAGCCCCTGGGCAGCATGGATGTGCTGCGCGCCACCTTCCCGGCCGGCACGCTGACCGGCGCACCCAAAGTCCACGCGATGGAACTGATCGACCAGTTGGAGCCCATCAAGCGCGGCATTTACGGTGGCGCATGCGGTTATCTGAGCTATGCCGGCGACATGGATGTGGCTATTGCGATTCGCACCGGCATCATCAAAGACCAGACGCTGTATGTGCAGGCCGCCGCCGGCGTGGTGGCCGACAGCGTGCCCGAGCTCGAATGGAAGGAGACCGAGGCCAAAGCCCGCGCGCTGTTGCGGGCCGCCGAGTTGGTGGAAGAGGGTCTGGAGTAATGTTGGCACACCCCCAGGCTTGCCCACTTCGTGTGGCCGCCACCCCCCTTGCATGGGGCAATACCAGCGGCCTGGCAAAGCCAGTTCCGCGGTATTCCTTGAACATGAACGCGCCAGACAAAATTGCGCGTGCTGGAGAGTCTTCATGAAATTGTTGATGATCGACAACTACGACAGCTTCACCTACAACATCGTCCAGTATTTTGGCGAACTGGGTGCCGAGGTGGCGGTGTTTCGCAATGACGAAATCACATTGGCTGAGCTCGACGCCAAGTTTGCCGCGGGACAAATGGACCGACTGGTGATCTCGCCCGGGCCGTGTTCCCCGGCAGAAGCCGGAATTTCGGTGGCGGCGATCCAGCACTTTATGGGCAAGCTGCCGATTTTGGGCGTGTGTCTGGGGCATCAGGCAATTGGTGCAGCTCTTGGCGGAAAAATAATCCGGGCGCAGGAGTTGATGCACGGGAAGACCAGTGTGATCACCACCAAGCAGACCGGCGTTTTTGCCGATTTGCCGGAAAAATTCACCGTGAACCGCTACCACTCGCTGGCCATCGAGCGCGCCACTTGCCCCCCGGCGCTGGAAATCACGGCCTGGACCGACGACGGCGAGATTATGGGCGTGCGCCACACGGGTCTTGCCGATGCAGTGCGAGTGGAGGGCGTGCAGTTCCACCCGGAAAGCATCCTCACCGAGCACGGCCACGCCATGTTGAAGAACTTCCTGAAACCTTGCGGGACAGACCGCAGCGGCACGTAGTGGGCAAGCTCTGTCCTCAACTGATCAGGGTGTTCTTGCGGGACAGACCGCAGCGGCACGTAGTGGGCAAGCTCTGTCCTCAATATATCAAGTATATGCTATGTTTTTAATAGCTACCAACGCAACTCCCATAATGGCTAGAGGTCTAAATGACTAAAAAATTGATTGATCTGCGCAGTGACACCGTCACCCAACCCACCCCCGCCATGCGCGCGGCGATGCAGGCAGCGCCCCTGGGCGACGATGTGTTTGGCGACGACCCCAGCGTCAACGCTTTGCAAGACAAGATTGCAGCGATGCTGGGCTTTGAGGCAGCACTCTTCATGCCAACTGGTACCCAAAGCAACCTGTGCGCATTACTGGCCCATTGTGGGCGCGGTGACGAGTACATCGTCGGTCAGTTGGCCCATACCTACCGCTACGAGGGTGGCGGCGCCGCGGTGCTGGGCAGCATTCAGCCTCAACCGCTGGCGCAAGACGCGACCGGGCAGATGGCGCTGGCCGATATCGCCGGTGCCATCAAGCCCGATGACTGCCACTTTGCCCGCACGCGCCTCTTGTGCCTGGAGAATACCTGGAATGGCCACCGCATGCCGATGGGATACCTGGCCCAGGCGACCGGGTTGGCGCGTGAAAAGGGTCTGGCCTGTCATCTGGATGGAGCCCGGCTGTTCAACGCTGCGGTCGAGCAGGCGGCTCTGGATGCCCAGGTTCATGCGTCAAATACGCCTGTAGCCCCCGTGGAAAGTGCGCAGGGAGCTATTGTTTCAGGAGCAATTTTGCGAGCAGCCCAGCACATCGCCAGCCACTTTGACAGTGTGTCGGTGTGTTTCAGCAAGGGACTCGGCGCGCCCATCGGGTCGGCCCTGTGCGGCTCCAGTGACTTGATTGCCCGCGCCCACCGTATCCGCAAGATGGCGGGTGGCGGCATGCGTCAGGCCGGCCTGCTGGCGGCTGCGGCCGCGTACGCTTTGGACCACCATCTGGATCGGCTGGCCGACGACCACGCGCTGGCGCAGCGACTGGCGCGGGGCCTTGCTGGCATCAGCGGGCTGCGTGTGAAATCAGCGCAAACCAATATCGTGTTTGTTGATGTGGATCACGGGCTTGGCCCGCAATTGCTGGAGTATTTAAAGGACCATGGCGTGCTGGCCACCGGGTTGATCGGGTTGCGTTTTGTGACGCAT
>CANNRR010000234.1 GCA_947508055.1 Burkholderiales bacterium | reverse complement strand
GCCTTGTTCGGCGATGCTTCATTCGACGTGGTACTGCAGATAGACACCCTGCAGCACCTGCGCAATGCCGAAGTCATGCTGCGCGAGACCGTTCGCGTGGGCCGCGTCGGCATCATCGCCTTCCCCAACTTTGCCCACTGGCCCAATCGTCTGAGCGTACTCAAGGGGCGTATGCCCGTGACCAAGCGCCTGCCCTACCAGTGGTACGACACGCCCAACATCCGTGTCGGCACGCACGCCGATCTGGCCACGTTGGCCGAACGCAATGGCTTGCAGGTGCAAGATAGTTTTGGTCTGCAACACGGACGGGCGGTGCGGTTTATGCCCAATTTGATGGCGGGCACTTCAGTGTATAAATTGGCACATGCCAAGCAATAGGTTTTTGACAGGGTGGGTGCTGATCTGCCTAGCGGTTTGGATGGCCGTTTTTGCGGTGCGTAGCTCGGCTGCGGAGACTCAGGAGCGCAACCTTTCAGTCAATGCTACCCAGGGCAAACGAATTGCGCTTGTCATCGGAAACAGCGCCTATAAAGACTCTCCCCTCAAAAACCCGGTCAACGATGCGCGAGACATGGCAGCCACGTTGCGCAAACTCGGCTTCGATGTCATTGAAAAAACGGACGCGAACCAAAAAGACATGAACCGGGCCATTGCACAGTTCGGTGAAAAACTGCGAAGCGACACCGTGGCCCTGTTCTTCTACGCCGGCCACGGAATACAGGTCAGGGGCAAGAACTACATCATTCCCGTGGACGCCCAAGTCACCAGTGAGGCCAGTGTGCGCGTAGAAACCGTGGATGTCGACTCCGTCATGGACCAGTTGGCGGTGAGCCCGATGAACATCGTCATTCTGGACGCCTGCCGCAATAACCCATTTGAGAGAAAATTTCGCAGCGTCGGTGGTGGACTGGCGCAAATGGACGCGCCCAAAGGCAGCTTGATTGCCTACGCAACCGCACCGGGCAAGACCGCTGCCGATGGCAGTGGACGCAACGGCCTGTATACGCAAGAGCTGCTCAAAAGCATCCAAGCCCCTGGGCTAACCCTGGAGGCCGTGTTCAAGCGGGTGCGCAATGGCGTGATGGCCGCCAGCGGCGAGACACAAACGCCGTGGGAATCTTCCAGCCTGACGGGAGACTTCTACTTCACAGGCCCCACGCCGGTTCCGGTGCCAGTGGCAGCACCGGTGGCGCCTGCGGCACTTGCTGCAACTCGACCGGGTGCATCTGACCCTGCACCCATCGAGGTGATGTTATGGGAGAGCGTGAAGACGGCAACAACGGTAGGCGAACTACAGGCCTACCTCAATCGCTACCCCAATGGCTTTTTTGCCGAAGTCGCCAAGGCACGCATCGCAGTCATGAATGGCGGTGCTAAAGAAAAAGCGTTGGCAGAAGGGACCAAAAAAGCGGCTGAGGAAAGGGCCGCAGCTGAAGAAGCGCAAAGGATTGCCAAAGAGCGCGCCGATGCGCAGGCCGCACAAAAGACCGCTGTGGAGCAAGCTGCCAAAGCGCGTGCTGAATCGAACGCTGCGCAAAAGGCTGCCGATGAGAAAGCATTGATTGAAGTACAAAAGCAAGCCGATGCGAAGAAGCGCAGCGAAGAACAACTCGCGAAAGTGTCTAGCCCTGCGCCACCGCCGATCTCTGCCCCGCAAGTAGCGGAAAAGCCTGCGAGGCCCGTAGTTGCGCCTACGGTGCCTATAGATCAGCAACCGAGTGAAGTTATAGGCACCTTGGTGACCAAGGACTCATTGACGGGAAACGCTGTCAGTAGTGTGGAAGTGAAGATAGTAGACGCTGGACCCGATAAGACGGTGTACTCATCCGGCGATGTTATTGGCAGGGATGGATCGGTTTTGCAGGTGCGAGTCGGCGAGGTTGTACTCAAAAAATTGTCCGGCAATCTCTGGACTCTGCCGCTAGAGGCAGGAACCTCTGGTGAGGCCAAAGTAATGAGCGACAACCAAACGGATATGCCAGGGACGATACGCTGGAAGTCACATTCCGCAGCTGAGGGCGTTCAAATAGTTGCCGACGTGGTGTACACAGTCTACTTAAGCACGGCCGTCAGAATAAACAGCAGCCCTTCGGGAAATTGGACCGCCAGCTACAAGGGTGCAAATGCATTGCCAGAATCAACGGAAACCTCAATTCGAGGCAAGTCGTACACAAATATGGTTTCTACCAAACTCAACGTGTTGACCGCCGGTGCGGCGCAGGCAGCAGCCGTTGTGCCGTCGGGTCAACGCATCAAAAACTGAACTGACTGCCCCGAATTGTTGGCGATGCGCGCTGGGGATTTTGCGATGAGCCGCAAGTGCTAACTCAGCGTCCGTGCCCATGCATGTCGCAAGATGGATGGGGGCAGGTGGCCCTTACGGCAATTGACCCGCTCGGTCAATATCCTTACA
The DNA here is from genome assembly GCA_947508055.1 of Burkholderiales bacterium. Classification (GTDB taxonomy): domain Bacteria; phylum Pseudomonadota; class Gammaproteobacteria; order Burkholderiales; family Burkholderiaceae_C; genus Allorhodoferax. The sequence continues at coordinate 3,028 of CANNRR010000234.1, read as the reverse complement.
ATATTTGAAATTGTAAGGAGTTCCGGATGTCCGAAGCCACATTGACCAGCAAAGGCCAAATCACTATCCCTGTCGATATTCGCAAGTCGATGTCCATTGGTCCGAAAGACCGGCTCACATTCACACCTATGCCCGACGGAACGGTGGTGATGCGGGCAAAAACGAAGTCCATCCGAGACCTCAAAGGCATGCTCAAGCCACCCCAAGGCGTCGTTGTCGACATATCTGACATGGGCATGGGCGGAGCTTAATGGCGGCGATCGATACCAACATACTGGTTCGCTGGCTGACCAACGATGACGCGAAGCAATGTGCAATCGTGACCAGGCTGTTTGACGAGGTCATCAGCAAGGGTGAGCGGCTGTTTGTCACCGTCACCGTGATGCTGGAGGTGGAGTGGGTGCTGCGGGCCAGGTATCACTGCGACCGGCAGAAGGTGACTGCCGCGCTGAACGCGTTGCTGGATGTCGCCGAACTGGAGTTCCAGACCGAGCCAGCGTTGGAGCAGGCCCTGTGGCTGTTCAAGCAATCGGGTTCCAGAGACTTCGCGGACTGCCTTCACATCGCACTCGTAAACCAGGCCGGTCGCGGTCCGCTTCTGACATTGGATGACCGAGCGTCAAAGATTGAAGGCGCTCAATTGCTGCGCATTTGACACGGGCTTTCTTAAGCGCCCATGCGAAGTCTAACCTCAAAACTATTCCACTTCAAACCGCAACTCCCGCTCGGCAAGGCGTTGCTTCTCGTCCTGCACCTGTAGCGTCAGGCGGTGTCTGCCGACGGGTATCTGAGCGTTCTCCAGCGCAAACCCATCCTTGCTGACTTTGACAAACTTGGTGATGCGCCCGGTGATGTCAAGCTTCAAGGCTCCGTACATGACCCTGAATGTGGCGGGGTCGATGGGGGAATCGGGTTGTCCGGTGAATTGCACGGTAATGGCAAACGGGGCCTTCACTTTCAGGTCGGGCGCTGGCTCGGGCTTGATGATGTCGATAATCGGCACCTGGGCGCGGGGGCGCAGCGCGGGGGGCATCTCAAAGCCCTCCTGCCCCTTGAACTGAATTGCCTCATCGGCGGTGACCAGCCAGCTCCCGGACGGTGCCGCAGAATTGAAGCCATTTTGGCCCTGAGCCCCCGTAGATGTTGCGCAGAGCGCTATCAAACCAAGAGCAATAAACCGGGTAATGGGGCGCATCATCTCGTCTCCTCAACGGTCACCATGGCGGCGCCATAGGCATCTGAACACAGTGGATTCTTCTGCCGCGCCGCTGCATAGGCGCAGGACTGGCTGGTAGCCGCTTTTGCGGTCGTCATGAGCGCGCCGAGTTTGGCTCGCCCCTGCGTATCGTTGAGTGACGCGACAAAAGGCCCGGCCTTGCTGGCGGCCAACAGCGCGAGGTCACGCGGCGCGTCCGTCACCATCACCAGCAGGTTGTCCAACCCTGGCGGGCCATCCGCCTTGACTCGCCAGTTGGGGCGCGGCAGTAAAAGCTGCTGACCCGCCTCAATCTTGTTGTTTTGGTCCAAATCATTGGGAAACAGCAAATAGACCGACTTGTTGTCGGAGCCGGCCAGCGCCACATAGACGAAACCGGCCCGCTCGGATTGGACTGAAAAGTCCATCGCGTCCTGTCCAATTTTGAGCTTGTTCTTGCTCAGGGTCACCTGCACGCGGCGTTTGGCATCGGCCTGATCCAGCATCTGGCGCAAGGCTTGCGCACCGGTTAGCGGGGCTGCGGCGACCGGTGGAACTGGAGGTGAAACGGTTGGCGCAGGTGTGGACGCCGGTGGCGTTGGCGCAGCGGCGACGGGCGCGGCCGGGGTTGCGGCTGCCGGCGCGGCAACGGTTGCCACGGCGGCGTCGCTCTGGCTGAACCAGGCCGGCACAAAGGCCGCGTTGCCATTGAGCACCAAATGGTGCGGCTTGTAGTTCACATCGTTGGCCATGCGTTTGTCGATTTTCTCTTGCGCGCACTGCCTGATCTCGTCCATGGTGATAGCGCCCGAGGTGTCCAGGTCTTTGGCCTCGCGCAGCATGCAGTCGCGCATGTACTGGGTGGCCAGCCCGCCTTTGAGTTCATCGTCAAAGCTGATCTCGTTGTCACGCGAAGCGCTCACGTGGATGATGTCCTGCGGCAGCGCCCCCTTGACCACAACCTCGACCAACAGGTTGCGGCCTTTGACGTTCACCGGTCGGCCGCATTCCTCGGAGATGCCGGCAAACTTCGGACGCAGTAGTCCATCGTCGTTGGCATTGCTAAAGCCGCGTGTGCGCGCGCTGGATGCGGTGCGTACCACACCGCCCGAGTGGCAGGCGTCATACATGACAAAGAGTTTGTCGGTCCGGTTGGTAATGGTCTTGAGCATGTCGGCCATTTCGCGGTTGGTGATCATGCCGCTGTGCCCACCGTCATAGGCCATCAGGGCTTCTACACAACCACCGGCGGCGGGGTCGTTGTAGCGGGTACCGTGGCCAGAGTAGTGGATAAAGACCCGGTCCCCATCCTCCACCCGGTCGGTCAACTCCTGCAATGCCTGTCGAATGTTGCTGCCGGTGGCCTGCTCGTCCTGCAGATATCGAATATTGCTCAGTGGAACCTGCATGGCCTGGGCCATTTGCGTGGCCGACTGCTTGTCAATGCGAGCACCGGGCAACGGCGGGTTGATCGGGTCCGCGTAGCGGCTGATGCCAATGATCAGTGCGTGGCGATTGATGCGCGGCGGCACGCTGCGCGCCCCCAAGGTCAGCGCAGTGTTGCCACTGGACTCGCGCCCGCTGGCCAAGCTCGCAGCCAGTGAGCCGCCGGTCTGCCAACTCACGGTGCTGGCGCGCAACCAGCCTGTCAGCTTGGTGCCTGCCTTGTCGGACGCCGCATGGGCTTCGACCAGTGCCCATCCGCCCTCGACACTGATTAGTCGTATTGCAGTACCGGTCGACAGTCGGCCCAGCACCGCGGCCGATGGCAGTTTGTCGGCGCGCAACTCGGTGGTCCGCAGCACGGTCAGGTTTTGATCGGGCACGGTGGTG
>CANNRR010000233.1 GCA_947508055.1 Burkholderiales bacterium | reverse complement strand
CGTTCCATGCCCGCGCGAGTCCGTCGTGCGTGAAAATTTCACCCTTGAAGCCCTGAACGCTTGCGCTGCTTTTCATGTCAATCTGCACCATCGGCTGCGCCCGCCCGGTACGCATGGGGGCAAGGTAATTTTCGCGCACGAGTTTACAGAAGGGACAACCGTCTAGGCTGACCAGAACCAGCAGGGGATGGCCACTCCTGAGGGCCAGTGTCAGTTCCTTGTGCAGCGACTTGGCGCCGGGCAAGGTGGTGTGGTCCGCGCTTGCATCCAGTCCGCAGAGCAGGGTGGCACCAAGCCAGACACGGCGGGTCAGCGCGAATTTGCTGCCAGGAACGTGCTGCATGTCTGCTGGCCTCATCGGCTTGATTCAGGGTTTGATGTAAGCGAAATGTTCCCGACTTTGCAGTTGTCCTATGCGGGCTACACCCGAGGGTGTAAAGGTGACATCGAAGTTGAACTGTTCCTTTTTCAGATTGCGGGTTACCAAGGTGATGTTGCACACTTCAAAGCTCACGCCGCGCGCCTTGAGGGCACCGACGAGAGCGCCGTAGTCGACGTGGCTGTCTTTGGCATCTTTCGCACCTTCGAGAAGGAAATCGATGCCGTTGCCATGCGTCACAACGATGATTCTGGTGTCGGGTGCGATGTCCAGATGATTGCGGATATTGCGCAGGCCCTTGGTGGCCTGGGTCGTCGCATCGTCTATGTGGTAAACCACCTGGTCCTGGGCGCTGGCCGTACCGCCAAACACCAGCAACGCGAGCAGCGCGAGCAACACGAGCAGTGTCGGCCAGAGTTGAGACAGTCCAGGCATGAAAAGATTTCCCTCAATTCAGCGCTGTGCGCATCCGTTTGCTCGCAGGCTGCCTTCAGGCTACCGTTGCTTCGTCGGTGCGGCTGTCGCCCCGGTTGTCTTTCCACGTAATGCTGATCTTGTCGCCAAGCTTAGCGCCCTTCACGTTGAACTGCAGGAACGGGTTCTTGGCAACACCGGTGCCCCACTCTGCACTCAGCACCAGTTTGCCGTTGTGCGTGGCATTGATCTCGGTGATGTGCCATGCCGGGATGACTTTGTCAGCCGCATCGTGGCGTTGGCCCGTCTCCATTTCGTGATTCATCAACACCCGTACCGTGGCATTGCCAGCGGCCGCCTGGGCGCGTATGCGCATCGGATCTGCCATGTCTATATCTCCTGAAATTCGGATGAAACCATTGCTGCTGTGAGTGGCTGTTCAGCCACCGCAGCCGCCAAGCGTCACTTTCACCTCTTTCTTGGCATACAACACCTTGCCGTCGTTCATGACGGCCACGGCATAGACATTGGAGGATTCAGCCATCTTGACCCGGGTGTTGAGGGCAGCGTCCACACTATCGCTGAGGTGGAAATGGGCAATCAGCACGGTGGGGTTCTTTTCGATCAAGAGAAGTATCTGCTTGACGCCAGCCAGCGTCACTGTGGCACCCACCGGCACCACGGCGCCGTTCTCGGCGATATCAGGCGCCTGCACGCTCACGCCTGCGCTCGCGACTGGCGCTGCGAGGCCCAGCGCCTTGTAAGTCTCCGACAGGCTCTTGGTACTGAATGCCGTCTTGTTGAAGGCAGCTGCGGCGTATTGTGGAAACAGTCCGCTTGCGCACAACAGGCCCGCTACCACAGCGCCTTGTGAGAGCGTCTCGCGACGAGTAGTCATATTCATGTCTCCTCAATGGGAAAAGTCAGCCGTGCCAAGCATTGCAGCGCATCGGAACTGCATCATTCTGTGCTTTTTGACAGAATTTTTCGGCTATGAAAACCCTATTACCCATACGGGTTATTCAAAATCATCCCTCGGGATACTAGACGCTAAGTTCTCTCACATTCAAGAATCGCCACGTGCAGGCTACGCTGCGGGTCCGGGTCCCTTGCACATGTGTGGCAGCGCTACCCCACTGTCGATCGAGGCCCAAATCAAAGCATTTTGTATGGACGGCACAATCAATCTGGCAACGGTGGTGATTTGGGGCGGCCTGGCCTTGGGCTTGATGTTTGGCGCAATAGCCAACAAGATCAACTTCTGCACCATGGGCGCGATATCGGACGTCGTCAACATGGAACACTGGGGTCGCATGCGCCAGTGGCTGTTGGTCATTGCCGTCGCTTTGATCGGAAGCAGCCTGCTGCATTACTTTGGTCTGGTTGACCTGAGCAAATCAGTCTATCAGCGACCGATCCTGCCCTGGCTTTCCATGCTGTTGGGCGGCACACTGTTTGGCGTTGGGATGACGCTGGCTGGTGGCTGTGTCAACAAGAATCTGATTCGTGTCGGCGGCGGCAATTTGCGCTCCCTGGTGGTGCTGATCATTACGGCCATTGCGGCCTACATGACGATGAAGGGTTTGTTTGCCCAGTGGCGCGCCTCCTACCTTGATCCGGTCAGTCTCGATCTGACTGCGCTGGGCTTGGCCAATCAAAGCTTGCCTGGCTTGCTGAGCAAGGTTTCCGGCTTGTCAAACGGCGCTGCCTTGCTGGTCTGTGCCGGCGTGTTTGGACTTGGACTGTTGCTGTTCATATTCAAGGATGCACGCTTTCGCAGCAACGTAACGCCTGCTTTGGGCGCTGCTGTGTTGGGGTTGCTGGTGGTGGCGGCGTGGTATCTGACCGGGCACATCGGCTATGGCGAAAACCCGGAAACTTTGGAGACGGTCTATTTCGCAACCAATACCCGAACACTGGAAGCCCTCAGTTTTGTTGCGCCGACTGCGTACAGCCTTGAGTTGCTGATGCTGTGGACCGACAAGTCGCTTAGGGCGACGTTTGGTGTGGCCACCGCCGTTGGCGTCGGACTGGGCTCCTGGATGTATGCGCTTGCGTCCGGCAACTTTCGTTGGAAAGGGGAGGGCTTTGCCTCCTTTGACGATCTGCGTACCCAATTGCTGGGCGCCGTCCTGATGGGCTTCGGTGGGGTCACCGCCATGGGTTGCACCGTTGGCCAGGGATTGTCCGGTATTTCAACGTTGTCGCTGGGTTCGTTTATTGCGTTGTTCGGAATCATCTGCGGTGCAGTGGCGACCATGAAATACCAGGTCTGGCGCGCCTAGACGAGAGAAGGTTTGAGGTTGGTAAGTTTTGACAATTAATTAAACAGAAGGAGACATCAATGGAACAGAAACGATGGATGACGCGCACCGGACAATGGGCGTTTGCGCTGGTTGCTCTGGTGCTGTCGGCAAGCGCTACGGCGCTGGTGCCCAATGCAGCCATGCTGGCCAATGCCTGTGCCGGCTGTCACGGCACCTACGGCGCCAGTGCCGGTCCTTCGATGCCGAGCCTGGCCGGCCAAACGAAAGACGCCATTGTCGATGCGATGAAGGCCTTCAGAAGCGGTGATCGCCCATCAACCATCATGGGTCGATTGGCAAAGGGCTATACCGACGCTGATTTTGCCGCCATGGGCGATTTTTTCTCTGCACAAAAACTGCACATCACCCAGCAGGCCGTTGATCCCAATCGCGTAGCCAAAGGCGCCAGTCTGCATAGTGCCGGTTGCGCCAAGTGTCACACCGAGAACGGAAGAACGAGTACGGATGAAACCCCTGCCATGGCCAGCCAATGGTTGCCTTACCTGCAGATGCAGATGGCGCTGTATGTCCAGGGAAAGCGCAAGACCACAGGAATGACCGAGAAGATCAAAGCACTGTCGGCTGACGACCTTGAGTCGCTGTTGCACTTTTATGCCAGTGTGAAATAACAGAGGAAAGAACATGACAACTGATCGCAGAAATTTTCTCAAGTTCATCGGCGTCGGCGGGGTTGGCGCTTCACTTGCCGGATGTGGCACCACCGGGACCGGACTCGACAAGAGCGCTGGCCGGCGTGTCGTCGTGGTGGGCGGTGGCTACGGTGGCACTATCGCGGCCAAATACATCCGGATGCAGGACAAATCGATCGAGGTGGTGTTGATCGAGCCGAACCGCCAGTACGTTTCAGGGCCGTTCAGCAACCTCTACATCACAGGCGTCTACCCGGACATGTCGGCGATGACCATCGGCTACGAGAAGCTGGCTGCCAATCATGGCATCAAGATGATTTACGACACGGTCACGGCCATCGATCCCGCCAAGAAGACGGTCACGGTTTCAGGCGGCACCATTGATTACGATCGTCTGGTGTTATCGCCTGGCATCGACTTCCGTGCCGAAGAGATCGAAGGCTACGACCTCGCCACGACGCCGCTGATCATGCCGCACGCCTGGAAGGCTGGCCCACAGAGTCTGCTACTGCGCAAACAGCTCGAAGACATGCCCAATGGCGGTACGGTCGTGCTGACGGTGCCGCTGGCGCCGTTTCGCTGCCCACCCGGTCCCTACGAGCGCGCCAGCCTCATCGCCGGGTATCTGAAACAACACAAGCCCAAGTCCAAAGTGATCGTGCTTGATGCGAATCCGGACATCGTGGCGAAGGGGCCGCTGTTCCGTAAAGGTTGGGCGAAACACTACCAAGGCATGATCCAGTATCGCGGTGCGCAGAAGGTGACGGCGCTCAACACCAAGACCCACTCTGTGTTTATTGAGGGCATGGAGGAGGTCAAAGGCGATGTGATCAACGTGATACCGCCGCAACGCGCTGGCAATATTGCCCGTGTCACCGGATTGATTGGCCCGGACAAGGCATGGTGCCCGGTCAATCCGACGACCTTTGAATCAAGCTTGCAGAAGAATATTCACGTCATCGGCGACGCCTGCGTTGCTGGAGCGATGCCCAAGTCCGGCTACTCAGCCAATTCTCAAGCCAAAATTTGCGCCGCCAATATTGTGGCGCTGATGAACGGCAAGGAAATTATGGAGATGTCAGGCATCAATACCTGCTACAGCTTCCTGTCTGCCAAGGAGGCAGTGAGTGTGGCCGGGGTCTATGCAGTCAAAGAGGGCAAGATCATTGCGGTACCCAACTCTGGCGGGATGTCACCAGACTTGTCGGAAGCAGAGGCGATCTATGCTGCGAGTTGGCTGAAAAACATCCTGACCGAGATGTCAAGCTGATTTGAGCGACAACGCATTTGCCAGATCGGCAAATGCGCTTTTTTCGGGGAGTCGTTATTCAGGCGCCAAGCGTCTGCAACAGAAGCAACGCAGTGCTGCTTTCGGTGGCGCTGCGAGCCTGCTTAGCGAATCAACCAACTGGAGATATCCATGACAGACAACACAGTGCTCATGCTGGCACTTTTCTGTGGCCTCATTGCCGTAGCTTACGGTTTCTGGACCCGCAGTTGGATCCTGGCGCAGGATGCAGGAAACGCGCGCATGCAGGAAATTGCAGCCGCCATTCAGACCGGCGCTTCCGCCTATCTGGCGCGGCAATACAAAACCATTGCCGTCGTCGGCGTGGTGCTGGCTATTCTGATCGCCGTCTTTCTTGATCAATTGAGTGCCATCGGCTTTGTGATTGGTGCGGTGCTCTCGGGCGCTTGCGG
>CANNRR010000232.1 GCA_947508055.1 Burkholderiales bacterium | reverse complement strand
CCGCGGCGGTTGGGCAGGTTGTGGGGCTCGGAGCCAACGTTCCATTTACCCGTGATGTAGGTGCGGTAACCGCTGTCTTGCAACAGCGTGGCTACGGTCACCACGTTTTGCGACAGAGAGCCCAGGTAGCCGGGTTTGCCCAGGTGCTCGCGCGGCATGGCCTCGCGCAGATTGCCAACGCCGTTGCGGTGGTTGTCCACCCCGGTGAGCAGCATGGAGCGGGTCGGGGCACAGGACGCGGCTACGTGGAAATTGGTGAACCGCGTTCCACTGCTTGCCAGCGCGTCTATATGGGGGGTCTCAATTTCACCGCCAAACGCGCCCACATCCGAAAAGCCCCAGTCGTCTGCCACCAGTACCACGATGTTGGGCCGCGCAGGGGCGATTCGTTGGGCATGGTCAGCGAATGGCGTTGCGTGGGCCGACTGACCGGCAAACCAGCACGTTAGCGCAACCGATGCTGCCAGCAATTTCCAGGGGGTGTGCATGGGCGTTCTGTGGGATACAAATTGAACCGCAAGTTTATGAAATAAGTTCACGTTTGTGTTTCAGATTCGAATGGGCCCTATGGAACACCCTCCAAGACAGAAAATATTCAATCAATTCAATACAGTAGGCGTGGCTTCATAGGGTCATTACCTAGCCATCAAGGAGTTCGAAATTTGATTGAGTTCAGATTCGTGAATTCGCCTAATACCGTCACGGTGCAGTTCTACAGTGCTGCTACAACGCAGTTTCGCCCTTCGGACTTGGCGCGGTAGAGGGCTTGATCAGCCAGGTTCGTCAGGGCAGTGGGTATTAGGTTCTTGTCGGGCTGCATGGTCGCCACGCCGATGCTGACCGTTACACAGCCAAATTCCGACAGCGCGTGTGGCATCTCCTGCTGATGGATCGCATCGCATATTGCCTGGGCCAAAGTCAATGCGGTGGAGCTGTCAGCGGCCGGCATGATGATGGCAAATTCTTCACCGCCGTAACGTGCCGCCAAATCACCAGCGCGCCGCGCATGGTCAGCCAGTACCCTTGCAACACGGCGCAGGCACTCATCGCCAGCCACATGCCCGTAGTGGTCGTTGTATTTCTTGAACCAGTCAACGTCCAGCAGAGCCATGGACAGCGGTTGTCCCAGTCGCTCGGCGCGGTTCCATTCGCTGGCCAGGACCTCGTCAAAACGGCGTCGGTTACCAATCTCTGTCAACCCATCGGTGATGCTCAACTCGGCCAATTTTTGGTTCAACTCCTGCAACTGCTCGGTGCGCTGTGCAACGCGTCGCTCCAGCGATTCATTCAGGCCCTTCAAGGCCAGCTGTTCATCTTTCAGTGCTTGGTAAAGCTCCAAGTTTTGCCCAATAGAGCGATGCAGCTTTTGTGCCGTGATATTGACCGTGTCGGCCAAAAAATGCAACTCGTGCCGCCCGGCGTCTTTCAGGACAAATACCTGGTCGCCCAGATTGGCAATATCCAAATGCTTGACGAAGTCGGTCAGTTGCATCAGAGGTCTGCGCAACCAACGCCTCAGCACATACAAAAAGATAAACCACAGCGCACTGGCCTTGATGGCGGCACTGATAAAAATGAGAAAAAACCCGTACTGGACCTGTTCCACCACTACGTGCTGATTGGAGTAAACCACCCACTTGCCAATGGCGCGCGGTTGACCCCGTTCATCCTGATAAATCACAGGGAACTGATGTCCAAAGGTGCGGGTTAGCAGGCCTTGCTCAGGCTGTAGCGCAAGTAGTGTGCCGTCAGGATTCGCCAGTGTGGGATGCCCCTCTTGATCGAGGATGGTGCCAACCGCGCGCACCATGATGTCACTTTGATCAAGTACCTTGACCCCCACCACAGTCGGCAATGCCTTCATGCCGACCAGGATTCCCAGCAGCACATCATCTTCAAAACGCCACATGGCGTTGGCGATGCCGGGCCCAAAGGTTGCGCCCATGGCCTGAATCTCGGCATTCACGCGACCCTCTGTGTGGCGGTACTCGGCTACCAGTTGCACGACCGTCAGCAGTATCGCGAGTGCGAAATACGAACCGAAAATGATTCGCAGCAGGCGGTTGGTAATGGATGTGGTGGCCGGCAGCGCCAGGGCATCGTGATCAGTCTGGCCGGAAGGTTCTGCCACGGTTAACCTATTCGGACTTCAGAAATATGTCGTCATACACCTGGCGCAGGGCGCGGCGCTCGTCATCATCGTGGTAGGTTTCCACAATGCTGCGATAACGTGCAGAGCCGCGTTCGGTGCGCAGCACCGCATTGATATCCGTGATGACTTGTTTGCCCCACTCCGACTTGGGGCACATCACGCGGCCCAGCACCAAGTCTCCCATTTCCTTGAAGGTCAGAGCCGCCAGCCCATCGACTTGTCCCAACTGATCGGCGTGTGATTTGGCAACGCCGGCATCCTCAAGTACATAGTCCAGGCGGTCGGCCAACAACATTTGAACCGCCTCGGCGATGCTGGATGTGGCCTGCGCAGGTGGATAGCGCTTCAACAGTGCGTCGATCGTCGGGTTATAGACGCGGTTGCGGGCAACGCTGGTTTTTTTGCTCCGGTCCTGCAACAGGGATTCAAGGGACAGTGTTCCATTGGTCGAAAATTCGGCGAGCCGACTCTTGCGCACGATGATGCGTTGGGGAAACGTAAAGATGAAGGGTGCCGAGAGATAGGAAAATTCTTCTCGCTCACTGTTTTTGATGGCTCCAGCCCAACACCAGTGTGTGCCACTCTTGATTTCGCTGACGATGCGCGGGATCGGTGCATCGATGGTTTCGTGGGCGTAGTTGGTCAGTTTCTCAGAGATCAGATTTCGCGCCAAATCGGTTCGCGACAAGTTCTTGGGAGCAAAGTTGACAAGACCCCATGTGACGGTGTCTTTCGCAAGTCCCTGAGCGGCAAGGCACGTCATCAACATAGCTGCCATTGCGAAGAATCGAATGCTCATGTGCCGGATGAGTTGAGAGTTTGCATCGCATGAGTGTATGGCACCCCGAGCCTGAAAATCAATTTTCAATGTCCGTGAGTTCATTGACAGCGTCGATAGAGTGCAACGTAGAATTCGGGCAATGGTCAGCAGCAAACCGCAACCCCTACCTGGCGCTCGCAAAAAAAAGGCGCCCGGGTCATCTATCGCGACAACGCCCACTCGACTGACGCGCGATGACTGGCTCGATGCTGCATTTCGGGCCGCCATTGACGGAGGCTTCAGTTCGGTGCGGGTTTTATCGCTGGCCAAAACGTTGGGGGTAAGTCGCGGCAGTTTTTATTGGCATTTTGCGGACCACGCGGAGCTTGTCAGCGCCTTGATTGATCGCTGGTATCAACGCAGGATTGCTACGAGCCAAGACGAACTGAGCGGTGATTTGCGTGACCCGACCGTGCGTATTCTCAGCATACTGGACGGCGCAATTGCCCACTCGGTAGAAGACCGCGAGCATGATCGCTTTGAACAAACCCTGCGCAGCGTGGCAAGCAAAGACAGCACGGTGGCTGCTTTGCTTGAGCGAGTTGACCGGTCACGCCTACAGTTGCTGCACTCCCACTATTTTCAGTTGGTGCACGATGATGAAACAGCCCGAGAGTTAGCCGCCCTGTTTTATCTTGCCGTGGTCGGTAGCCATGAGGCGCTCAACCGACCATCTGCCAGCGTAAAGGTATCAAACTACCTGAAGTCGGTCATCGCCAGGCATTTGGTCCATGCAGTCTCGACTACCAGGCCTTGATGAACCGCACTTGCAATGACTCGGAAACCAAGGCATTCTGGCTGCCAAAGTTTCGGCTGAATTGCAGGTTGAAGCCGGCGTCCTTGCCTGGCAACTTGTACGACAAAAATGGACCAAACCCATAGTTCTTGTACCGATTTGCGCCCAATGTTGCGCCGGTTCCGGAGTCGTCAGTGACCTGTTGAATGGCCATCAGATTTGTTCCAAATGCCCAGTTGCCAGTGACCTTGCTGAACGCTGCCTCGGTGTAGACAAAGTTGCCGCTTTGGTAATCTGTTTCCAGATTCGAAGAATTGATGCCATACGACAGGCGCCCGGCTACGGTTACGCCCGAATCCCAGCTGGTATCGGCATGGTTCGGGTTGAGCGAATAGGTCACCGCAACGCCAGGGCGCAAGGTGTAGAAATTACCGAAACCGGGGTTAGGGCCCCGCGTCTTGTCATAGGCGCCGGTAGGGACAAAAAGCGATACCCCGGCTGCCACTTTGAGCCGATTTTCGTGGCGCACCCAGACCGCTGTTAGTTCCGTATCGCCAAAGCCAGTTATGTTGAGGTTCTCGCTGGCGTTGCGATCAATCAAACCCTTTTGCACGGTGTAGTTGGCCGCATTGCCAATTGTCGTAATAGCGCCAAGCACCTGGGCTGGCAATGCGGCTCCCGGCACAGGCGATACGGTGCCAGCGGGTTGTGTTGCCAAGAATGTCCGGTTGATCGAAGCCAGCGGAACGTTGGCCGTAAACGCCAGACGACCACCGCCATAGGTGTCTTGGGTCATGAGCCCACCAATCAGGTTGACCTGTGTCTGTGTCTGATCGAACCTGATGGTCCCTGGAGCCACATTCAGCCTGTAGGTACCATCAGGAATCGGCAACCCTGCTTTGGAATTGGTCGGCAGTGGTATGACACGTCCTACGACCGTTACGTCGTTGCCACTGTCGTCGGCAACTCGGTAGATATGGACATAGGTCACGATGGCAGTGCCAAAGAAGCCTGGGTTATCGGCAGCGGCAGAAATTTCTCCGCCAAAGGCTCCCAACGGTGCCTGGCGCGTCTTGTAGCCCTCACTGGCGTAGGCACCTGTCACTGCGACCAGCAGCGCCACGCAGGAAGTGGTTTTAAAAACAGCGCGGGGACTGCGGTGTGGGGCGAGTTTCTTCATGTTTTTGGTCTCCAAATTGGATGTTCAGTCTAGTTCTTCCATACACCACTGTCTTTTAGGGTTTACGCTATCCCCTCGCAACCGCCGGTCAATAGGTGGGCTGGTGTTTGCGAATCGCCGTCTTGACTGCATCGGTCAGTGCAAAACCTGCGCCAAATTTTTGCGCCAGTTCTGCGGCGCGGACCTCAAACGCCTCAATTCCCATGCCGTAGATGAACTGCATCGCGCCCCCGGTCCAGGCCGGGAATCCAATGCCAAAGATCGAGCCAATGTTGGCATCGTGCACCGCGGTCAGCACGTTCTCGGACAGGCAGCGCGCGGTCTCTACCGCCTGGCGGTACAGCAAGCGGTCTTTCAGGTCGGTGATGTTCCACTGCGAATCAGCCTTTTCGAACAAGGGCTTGAGCTGCGGCCACAGAAACTTCCTGGCACCTTTTTCGGCCGGGTACTCATAAAAGCCACCACCGGCGGCGCGTCCAGCACGCCCGAGTTCGGTCACCATGCGCCGCGCAATCGCTTCGCCGGGGGAGGGCGTGTAGGTCTTGCCCTCGGCGGTGTAGTCCGCTAGTGTCTGGTCCATGACGTGCACGCTCAGCGACAGCGAGGTTTCGTCGATGACCGCCAGCGGTCCCACCGGCAT
>CANNRR010000231.1 GCA_947508055.1 Burkholderiales bacterium | reverse complement strand
CAAGACGCTGTTGCCAAGGACGCCGCGCCAGCACAACAGCCACTACCCAAACTACCCAAGACGGTGCGCACCCGAGCCGACAGCAAGCAGGCCATGGTGATTGCCATGCTCACGCGCGCCGAGGGCGCCACCATCAAACAGATCTGCGAGGCAACGCTTTGGCAGTCGCACACCGTACGCGGGACATTGGCCGGCGCCTTCAAGAAGAAGCTCGGCCTCACCATCACGTCCACCAAGGACGCCGGTGCAGACCGCTGCTACCGCATCAGCAACTGAGCGGAGCGACAACCATGAACCTCATCACGATTCTTCGGTCCCTGCGCGAACAACCTCGGCCTCTGACGGTTGAGGAAGACCTCTATCTGAAGCACTTGAATGAAGAAGTGCAGAAGGCCGAGACCGACGGCCAGCGTTGGCGAATTCTTGAGCAGGCGGGTTTGCGCGAAGGCCACGATTTCAACTTCGACGATGACCTTGTGATGGTCTTGGACAAGCTCCACCGGGCCACCATGAATTGAAATTCCCGGCATCAAATATTTTTATTGAATTGCTTGACTTCGCTCCGAAGTGAAGCGTTCATAGAGGCGTCGCATTAATGACGCCAATGAAAGGAAATCACCATGAGCACCATGACCATCACCATCGAACGCACACCCCGCACTTTGCAGTGGGGCGCAGAGACCATCGCCGTTGAGGAGTTGAGTGTGCGTCTGCCCTTTGCCCGCAAGCCCGTTGACTTGAGTGAGGTTGGCGGAACCGGGCTGAACAAGGTCTTTGTGACCGAGACGCGTGAACTCACACCATCGGAATTCGATGCCTTCGCCGCCACGCTGCTGCAATCACGCGATTGGCTCAGTGGCAAGGGCGGCGGCGTGGGTGACGGCTATCTCTGCGTCGAGGTCGCCGCACCGGGTCGCCCCTACCTCTACATCAATCCGGAAGGGTCGGACTACGGTCGTTATGTAGCGGCCATATTTATGTGCGGCGATAGCCATTCCGATCAAATTTCAGAAAGGGCCACGGCAATCGCGAGCACATAATTTTTGCGCGGTGTTTACAAGCTGCTCAGGAAGTTCAATACTGATGCAGTCGGTTTTCCTGTTTTTGCAGGTTTTGGCAGCGATTCAATGTTGACGCTGGCCAAGGCCTTCGCTTTCATTTCCAGGTCGACCTCCGCGTAGATGTGGGTGGTGTCCAGCGACACATGTCCCAGCCAGGCTCGGATTGTGTTGATGTCGACGCCTGCCCTCAGAAGATGAACTGCAGTCGTGTGACGGATAGTGTGTGGGCTGACCTGCTTGTTCTTCAAAGACGGCAATTTCTCACCAGCCATCGTGGCGTATGTGGTGACGATGCGGTGAATACCAAATCGCGTCATGGGTTCGCCGGTACGACCACGGAACACGCGGTCGTTGGCTCCTCGGCTTTCGAGCAAGGGTTTCAATGCGGTCACAGTCACTGGCCAGAGTGGACATAACCGCAGCTTGTTGCCTTTCCCCAGAATCCGAACACTCGGCGAGGTACCCATTTGAAGGCAATCAATAGTGAGACCAGCTGCTTCATTCGCCCGCGCACCACTGTTGTACATGAATAGGAGCAACGCATAATCACGGGCGCCCTGGCGCGTCGTCCTGCAGGGCTGAGTCAGCAACGCGTCTATTTCTGGCTTATCCATATATCCGACCAAAGGTCTTGTGGTCTTTTTCAACGGAATGGAGCGTACATCTGAACACCACGAAACGTGTTCTGGAGAGCGCAGACCAATGAACCGGGCCAGCGAATGGATTGAGCTGAGTCGTTGGTTTCTTGTCGCCACGCTGCAGTGTCGATCTCCCTCGATTTTGGCCAGAAACTCGCGTAGCACGTCAGGTGACAAATCCACGACAGTGAGTCGGTCTACCGGCTTTTTCAACCGGGTTCCGGCAAACGGCAGAAACAACGCCAGTGCATCGCGATAGCTTTTCTGGGTATTGATTGACAGATTTCGTTCTGCAACCAAGTGTTCGAGAAGAAATCGACGAACCCAGGGGCCAAGCAAATTGGTATCACGCATGATCGACCTCCACATTGGCATAGGCGGCAAACTTCCGGCTTGCCTCCTCCAGGAGTTCGGGGGTCATGCGCAGATAGCGCTGTGTTGATTTGATATCGACGTGCCCAAGATAAGTGGCCAGATGGGGAAGTAGACGTTGAACATCGTTCCCAGACCGATACCAATTCACGACCCGGTGCACAACCGCTGTATGGCGCAGATCATGCAATCGTGGCGGATGGGTCTCTCCCGGGGGCGCGACGATCCCCGCTTCCATCCTTATTCGCAAGAACCAGTCGTTCACTTGTTTGTAACCCAGGGCTGTACCCGTGCGGATGGCAAAGACGGCCGAATCGTCCCCATCAGGTTTGGGCAGTAGAGCCCGTCGCTCCAGGTGCGATGCCAATTCCTTGGTAACTCGGTGGCCCAGAGGTACAAGACGCGTTTTGTAGAACTTGGTGTCCCGAATCGTGAGAAGACTTTCACGAAGGTTTACATCCGATATTTTCAAGGACAACGCCTCGCTCACACGAAGCCCTGTTCCGTATAACAGCAGTAGTAGTGATTTCATTGCTGCTGCCTGCAGAGGATGAGCAGGCTTGTGAATCACTTTTGTCGCATCGGCCAGGCGATTGAGTTCCGCGGTCGAATAGACATATGGCGTCAACTGAGGTGGCAGAGCTGGCACCTCTGTCGGAAGTGGCGACTTGTCGATGTAGCCTCTGGAAATCGCGTACCGGTACAGTCCCGTCAACAGCTTGAATTTTGTCGTCCAGGCTGCATTGATCGGCCCTCGACCTTGAAGGAATTTGGCTACTGCCTCAGGTGTGACCTTGTCAAACGGACAGTCCGCCAATTCCCTGGCAAACTGAAACAATGCTCGCTGACCACTCTCCAACCTGACGCCAACTGACCGACGGGAAACAAGGTAAGCCTCAATTACCTGGCTGATCTTCATGACAGATCTCCCAGATCGAAATCCGCCACCTCGCGCAGCGCTTGCAGGTTTGTTTTGGCATACACCCTGGTTGCCGAGGTGCTTTTGTGTCCGAGGTGATCTCCGATTTCTTTCAGTGTGATGCCATCAGAAAGTAATTTGACTGCGCATGCATGCCGAAGCGAGTGAGGACCTGATCGTGCAACCGTAACCCCCAGTTTCTTGATCCGTCGATGCACGGTAGTACTGAGTCCTACTGGCGATATGGGGACCAGAGGCGCGAGGCAACGAATGAAGACCTCTGGGTATTTGACTGCTGGTCTCCAATTGTCAATGTATCGAGACAAGGCCGTTGCCACTGATGGAACGAGCGGATATATATTGGGAGCGCGATTCTTGGCCCGTTGAACCATCAGCCGAGATTGATTGAAATCGATTTGATCAAGACGCAGTGCAGCCACTTCACATCTGCGCAAGCCATAAATGGACATGAGCATCATGCAGGCACGGTCTCGAATGTCGCGTCCACTCTCTGTGTCCGCGTCCGATAGCAAGCGTTTCACATCCTGCCAATCCAGGGCGGCCGGCAATCCCTCCAACGCATACATCCGTGGACGATTTATCAACTCAGGTAATCGACGATCACAACGGCCAATACTGGCTGCATGCCGCAAAAAAACGCGCAACATGGTGGCCATGTATGCCGATGACGCTCGTCCCCAGCGGCCGACGTTGTCAATGAAGTACTCGTCGATGTCGTTTATGCCAATGGCCGAGAGTGTTTTGTCTTTTCGGGCATACCATTCAAGAAAGGATCGGACGCGTTCTGTCCATTGCATCACCGTGGATCGACTCAAACCTCGATCGTTCCGCATCCAGCACACGAAATCATCAAGCGCATCGCTGTTGAATTTGGGCGGCTTTGATTCCAACCACCAACCAAGATATCGCAGCCATGGTCGGGTGTATTTGTTGACGGAATAGATAGCTCCTGGGGTGGGGTTTAGCGATGTCACTGATCTGATCAGCTCTTCATACCTGCACTTGCTCACGCCTTCTCGATCGCTGATGCGCATGTGGCTGGCAAAACGCAACAAGGCCTGCCCTTTGACCTGAAGAGTGATTCTTGTACTGCCAATTTGTTGGCAGTGGCGAAGGTAGCTCTCACGCTCCGACGCAAACAAACCGTTCCGCTGCCTCTGAATGGCGTACTTCTTGACGAAAAGATCTTCAAACATGGCGAATCTCCAAAAGTTGAAAGACTCGCAAGCTGATCCTTGAAATTATGTTGTGTCAATATTCTGTGGACGGCTATGGTTGCTTGGTTACTCTGCTATCAGGATCACATAAATATTGCCGCTACATAACGACCGTTATGTTGTCGTCCACATAACGGTCGCTATGTAGCCCGTCTCGGATGATCAAACTTTAGATTGAAAAGATGCAGATATCGCTTGGCTTCTTTTTGAGAAAGCGCGTTACTTCAGACGTCAGCAAAACTAGCAACTCAGCACCATGCAAAACCTCAGCGCCCAGCAAATCAACCGCCTGATGCGCCAACATCACAAGACCATTCGAGGCATTGCCCAACAATGGAATCTGACCATGAAGCGCGTGCGCCACGTTCGCGCCTATGGTGTGTCAGGCGAGCCCTTCGTACGCGACTGGCTTGAAATCATTGGGACACCAACGAATTCAAAATGATTCAGATAGTGCTTGGCTTCTATCGAAAGAAGCGCGTTACTACGCATGTTCAAACAATCATCACCAAGGAGCCCGATATGAATACCATCGCCAACATCCCCGCCACAGAAAATGAGTCATGGGGCTACTGGGGAACGATGCAAGAGGAAGCACCAGCAGCATGGGCGATCGCACTGCCAGCCATTGCTATGGTCACTGGCACTGAACTCGACGCCGCACGCGCCTTCCTGGACAGCCGCCATGGCCGCCACTTTGCTGACGAGGTTCGAAACCATCTGCTCAAGGGCAAGCCCCTGGCTGATGCGATCAACGCCGCCATTGCCGAATGGATGGGCTGGACGATTGGACGCCAGACCAGCAAGCAATACGGCATCCCGCGCGGCCTGCCCTACCTGACTGGCTTTGTGATTCATTGCGGCATCATCGAAGAGACGGCAGAGTGATCACTCCGAAGGTTCAGCCAATCTCGCGCCGACAACATCGCCAGCCAGATCATCAAACCCCACACCATCCGATTCGCGGGTGGCAAGTTTGCCGGTCCAGTCTTGCCAGCGGCGGACAATAACGTCAACGTACTTCGGATCGAGTTCCATCAGGAATGCTTTGCGACCGGACTTTTCTGCGGCGATCAGCGTCGTGCCGGAGCCACCGAAGGGGTCCAGGACCGAGTTGCCCGGGCGGCTTGAATTGCGAATGGCACGTTCGACCAGTTCGACGGGCTTCATGGTTGGATGGAGATCGTTCTTGTGCGGCTTCTTGATCTGCCAGACATCGCTCTGATCGCGGTCACCGCACCAGTGGTGCTTGCCGCCCTCAGACCAGCCGTACAGAATGGGCTCGTACTGACGTTGGTAGTCCGAGCGTCCCATGGTGAATGTGTT
>CANNRR010000230.1 GCA_947508055.1 Burkholderiales bacterium | reverse complement strand
GGGCTGCCGGGTATGCCCTTTGGTGGCCGGGTCATCTCAAGCACACAAGCCCTGTCACCGGACAGTATCCCGAAGAAACTGGTCGTCGTCGGTGGTGGCTACATTGGCCTGGAATTGGGGCTGGTCTACCGCAAGCTCGGTGCTGACGTAACGGTGGTTGAAGCACAAGACCGCATCCTGCCGCTCTACGACGAGGAACTGACCAAGCCGGTAAGCACCTCGCTACGCAAACTGGGCCTGCAAGTGCATCTTGGCAGCAAGGTTCAGGGCCTTAATGCGGCGGGCGACGCGGTGCGGGTGTCCGAGTTGAGTGCGGCGTTCTCGCACTCCATTGAGATGGGGGCTTATCTGGAAGGCGTAGCCGGCACCATCCACGCACACCCCACGTTGGGCGAGGCCGTGCAGGAGGCGGCTCTGCGGGCGCTGGGGCACGCGCTGCACGTTTAATCGGCCTGGGCTGGCCCTGCTTTGTCAGGGCTTGTTCATTTTCCATTGAAGGCGCAAATGTCCGCTCGGCCTGCCACTGGGCATGAGGGTTGACTCCCAAAAATAGGGAACAATACTGAAAGGATAGCGAAGAAACCTTCTGCATGACTGTATTGCCCCAACCCTTGCCCTTTGTGATGCCGTTCTACCAGTGGTGGGAGGCGGCGTTCTATGGCGTGGGTCTCAAAGCCTACGACTTGCTGGCCGGCATGGCCGGGCTGGGGCAGGCTGTGCTGGTGGATGGCTTTTTGGCGCTCGCCCGGCGTTACATCTCGTGAGCATCAATACCCTTTCCCTGTATCTCTATGCTGGCGGGCTCAGCCTGAGCCTCAGTGTCATGCTGTTTTTGCTGGCGCACCTGCGACCGGGCGCGCAACTGTTTCGCAGCAGTGCTTACGCCATATTGATGATGGCGTTTGGATTCATCGTGTCTGGCTATGGGCCGAATTTGCCACCCTGGGCGACGGTTATTGGAACCAATTTGGTATTGTTGGCCGCAGGCACCGTTTTCTATTCGGGAGCCGCGGCATTCATTGAGCGTCATTCGCCCAAGGTAGACGGGTTTGGTTTGGGCGTGCTGGCGCTGAGCGCGGGTGCGTTCTGGTACTGGGGTCTGGTGGAGCCCAATGGAAACTACCGCTCAGTAGTGTTCTCCTTGGCCACGGCGCTTATCAATGCGCGCACTGCGTATCAACTGTTGCGCAACGGATCGCATCAGTGGCGCAAAGCTTCTGATCTCGTGTTAGTTGCACTCTTTGGGGCTTTGGTCGTCTGGATGCTTGTGCGCGCCGGCATTCTTTTGTTTGTGGACACGCCTCCTGTGCCCACTCGGGGCAGTAACCCCACTTCATGGGTTACCGTGTTTTGGTACATTGTGCTCATCACCGCGATTACCCTTTGTGTCGTCTGGACCGAGTTCAACCAACCTTCAAAGAATAAATCAGAAGACTCCCACGCAAGTCACCTGGTTTTGGGTTTGATTCAGGACTTTAAGAGCAAGTTGCTGCTGCTGTGGTCTGTGGTCTTGATTGTCGTGATGGCCAGCATCGGCGAAGTGGGTGTGTATTACACGCAGACCTACTCTACGGCGCAAGCGCGGCTGACCCGTGCTGCCGAGTTAACCAATGAGGCCTTGTCAAACCAGACCAAACAGGTGATGGCTCAGGCTGACACCATCCTCTATGCGGTGCGCAACTTTTATTTGAGCAGTCTCTCGATTGAAAAAACGGAGGCTTTCATTAACGCACTGCCGTTTGACAAGGGCGTCATTGAAAACGTCTACCTGATATCGCCAGGCGCAGAGGTCGTCATCTCACACGATCCCGTAGCCAAAGGCCGAAGTGTGGTCGATCGCGATTACTACGGTTTTCTGAAGTCCAGCAGTGTCGACGAGGTGTTTATCGGATCGGCAGAGCGCGGTCGTGTCACGCAGCAATTCAATTTCCGGGTGGCGCGACGAATCAGCAACCCCGACGGCAGCTTCGCGGGCGTGGTGTTGGCCACGGTGCGGCCTGAATCGTTTTCCCGGTATTACGAAAAAATGTCCCACGGGTCGCAGAACATTGCGGTGGTTTTGGGAATTAAGGACCGAAAGGTCAGGGCCCGCTCACCCGAACTGCCTCCTGAGCGGTGGCAGACCCCGCTGGAGTCCCCGTTATGGGGTCTGCTCGAGCAGTCGGACTCCGGCAGCTACTCCAACACCAGCCCGGTTGACAACATTACGCGGATCTATGTCTACAAAAAAGTCGATGACTTGCCGCTGGTCGTTGCAACCGGATTTTCCGAGTCCGATATCAGGACCAGCGTCTATGAGCAACTGCGACTTGTTGCCATGGGCGCGTTTGGGTTTTTTGCTGTGGTGCTGACGCTCGCATACCTATTGACCATTGAAATACGGCGTCGCGTCGAGCAAGACCGATTTCTCGCGATGCTCAGCCACGAACTCAAGACCCCCTTGTCCACCATCTCCATGACGCTGGGCAGTACCCAGATCCCCGAAGGAGTGAAGTCGCGCGTGGCGCGCTCAATTGAATCCATGAACGCCGTCATTGAGCGCTGCCTGCAGTCCGACCGACTGGCCCACGGCAGAGTCGAGGTGACCGAGGGGGCATGCGATGTGGTTGCCATCGCAAGCGACGTCCGTGCCGCTTGCAGTGCCCCGCAGCGTGTGACGATTGAGGCAGGCACCATCGGCCCGGTGCGCACCGATCAGCAACTTTTCAGTGTGATCATCTCCAACCTGATTGATAACGCACTCAAGTACGGTTCCCATGATGGGGTGGTTCAGGTCACCATCGACTCAGCCTCGAACAAGGGTGCAACAGGGGTCCAGGTGACCGTCAGCAATTTTGCTGGCACGGCTGGCATGCCAGATCCCAAGCGGGTGTTCAGAAAGTATTACCGTGCTCCGGGTGCGCAGGGCAGGATCGGATCCGGCCTGGGCCTGCACATCTCTGCCGGCTTTGCGCGCAAACTTGGTGGCCAGTTGCGCTACACCCCGCTGGCAGAGCAGGTACAGTTCACCCTATGGATACCAGCCTGAACATCATCGTCGTCGAGGATAACGACGACCTGCGCCAAGCCACCGTGGAGGCGTTGCAGGCGATGGGCCACGTTGTTCAGGGCGCCGATTGCGCAGAGGCGCTGGACGATGAATTGGGCGCTTTCCGGGCAGATCTGCTGGTGCTTGACCTCAACCTGCCGGGTGAAGACGGCATCAGCGTCGCACAGCGGATTCGCAGCGCAGAGCCCGACATCGGCATCATCATGCTCACCGCCCGCAACCAGCTGCGCGACAAAATGCGGGGCTATGAAAGTGGTGCAGATATTTACCTCGCCAAGCCCACCTCGGTGGATGAGTTGGGTGCCGCAATAGCCGCGCTGGCCCGGCGCATACGCCCCCGCGTGGCTGCCACACAGGCCCTGACCTTGAATATGGTGACACTGCAGTTGCGCGGCCCCTTGGGTCTATGTGATGTGTCAGACCAGGAGGCCACGCTTTTGTCGGCGTTTGCCAAGGCCAGAGACCACCGCCTGGAGCACTGGCAACTCATCGAGCTGTCAGGGAAAACGGCCGACGACGCCAGCAAAAACGCGATGGAAGTGCAAATCGTGCGTTTGCGCAAAAGGCTGGAGCAAGCGGGCGCCGCTGCCCCTACCATCAAAGCCATTCGTGGCACCGGCTACCAACTCTGCGTGGCCGTTGAAATCGGGTAAAACCAGTCGCTTTCTGTCAGCAAAGGTAGACATTTGTAGGTATTCGTAGGGAAGTATCAGGAAGGGAAGACTTTGGAATTTGCACGTCACTACAGTGACACGCAAATAGTCCGAAAGCTTCCTACCCGTGACCGCCCTGCACCCACAAATCCTCATCATTGAGCCGGTTGAAACCATGCGCCAGACCATGGTGCAGGCTTTGCGCGCCATGGGCCACAGCGCACGGGGCATCAGCCACGCCGATGCAGGGGTTGAGGCCATTCAAAGCCTGAGCGCCGACATCGTGATCATTTGTCTGGTCGGTGAAGATTGCCAGAGTCTGGCGCGCAGCATCCGTGCCTCGTCGCCTGATACGGGCATCATCATGCTCACCGCGGGTGATCGCCAGCATGACAAGGTGGGTGGCTACGACAGTGGTGCCGACATTTATCTGACCAAGCCCACCTCGCCCGAAGAGCTGGGTGCTGCCATCCATGCGGTGGCCCGCCGCCTGCGCCACATTCTGCCGGCGAGGGCGTCCCTGGTGGCTCTCACCCTCAACTCCACCACACTTCAGCTCAAAGGCCCGACCGCCACGGTGGATGTGTCAGACGCCGAGTGCTCGATTCTGGGTGCCTTTGCCAACGCCGCAGAGCAGCGCCTGCAAACCGAGCGGCTTTTGCAGATTGCCGGTAGCAAATCCGTGGGGCCGACCAAGGGTGCTCTGGAAGTCCAGATCGTGCGCCTGCGCAAAAAACTAGAACAAGCCGGCGCCAGCACGCCCTGCATTAAAGCCATCCGTGGCACCGGGTACCAATTGTGTGTGCCCATTGCCCTTACCAAGTTCCTCCCAAATGCTCGCTATGACTAATACCCTCCACTCGCTGCGAGCCACCGCACTGGTGCTTGTCATCACCAGCGCCAGTCAGCTCACTTTGGCCCAAACCACCCCCGACGCGGGCAGCCTCCTGCGCGAGGCAGAGCGCAAGCCCTTGCGCCTGCCCAACCCCGTGCCGCAGGCCGTGCCCAAGGCACCTGCCGGGCCCGAGATGGGCGCCGTGCGCGTGCAAGTCAAAGCCTTCCGCATCAGCGGCAACACATTGATCAGCGAGTCCGACCTGCAAGCCGTGTTGCTGCCGTGGGTGGGCAAGGAAACCAGCTTTGCCGAACTCCAGCAAGCCATCAATGCTGTGGCCGAAGCCTACCGCGCCCGTGGCTGGTTCGCCCGCCCACAGTTGCCCGCACAGGATGTGAACGACGGTGTGGTCAGCATCCACATCATCGAAGGCCGCCTGGGTGCGGTGCGCCTGGACGATGGCGGCAAAGAATTGCGCACCGACCGCGCCATGGTCACCGACACCATGACCGCCCGGCAAAAGAGTGGCGACCCGCTTAACCTGGACGCGCTGGACCGCAGCACCAACATTCTGAACGACACCCCCGGCGTGGCGGTGGCCACCATCCTGGCCCCCGGACAAAACACCGGCGACACCGACGCCGTGGTCAAAGTGCAAGACAAACCCCTGTACAGCGGCACCGCCATGCTCGACAACCAGGGCGCACGCTCCACCGGGGCCGACAAAATCTCGGTCAGCCTGATGATGGACAGCCCGCGTGGCATCGGCGACCAGATTGCCCTGAACGGCAACACCAGCGAAGGCAGCCAATACCTCAAACTGGCCTACGCCCTGCCCTGGGGGCGCGACGGAGCCCGCGTGGGCGCCAGCACATCGGCCATGCGCTACACGTTGATGGGTGAGCTGGCCTCGCTCAACGCCAAAGGCGATGCACAAACCTTCGGAGTCAATACAAGCTACCCCCTGCTGCGCAGCGGCACCAAGAACATCGCCTTCGCCGCCGCGCTGGACCGCAAGACCTACTACAACGAAGCCAGCCAGCTTGCCACGTCACAAAAGGT
>CANNRR010000229.1 GCA_947508055.1 Burkholderiales bacterium | reverse complement strand
GGCAGGGGGATTTTGTGAGCGCCTGCACCTATGTGCGCCGGGGCATTGCGGCCAACCCCTACATTGCAGAAGGGCTCACCGGCCGCACAAAGATTAGCGAGCACCTGTACTGGCATGCCAGCAACCGCAATGGCCCGGAATGGGCGACCGACTACCTGAGCGCGCCTGTGTGTGACTGGTCAGCGCAAGAGATCGACTTTGTTGACTGGGTGTTTAACTCAAGCGCGGTGCTACGTGAGCGGGCCAGCCTGATGGAGCAGCATGAAGGGTTGACCAACGAGCACGACGCTGTGCGGCGGGAGCCCTTTGCCCTGCGCAGCTCTTACTTCGTCAACGAGTTGACCGATGAATTGTCCATAGCGATGGTGAAAAAGATTCAAAACCGCTACGGCGTGGAAATATGGCCGTGGGAACGATCGGGATTTACACATTAAACCAAAAGTGCCTCCACCCCCTTAGCCTCAACCATTTGCAACAATTTCGCGGAAGTCCCGCTGGGACGCTTGTTGGCAGAGGGCGACTCCCATTTTTGCACCGTTGATACGCTCACATTGAGCATCGTTGCGAAAACTGCTTGGCTTGCTTTTACGATTGTTGTGCGGATTGCCACAATGCGGTCGGGTGTGTAAACCGGCGGCGCTTCGCAAAGTGCACGGATGCGGGCCATGTCCGTTTTAGACATGACTCCGTAGGAGCTCATATCTGCTGCCGTGTCCAGAAGCTCCTGGAGCATGCGCGCGTCTTCACTGGTCTTTTTGGGCATTGCATATCTCCTTTAAACTGCCGTTGGCCTTCATCTGATCAAGTTTTGATATGGGTTGAATTTGCAAATTTGCGCCGATCAGTTTGGCCGCCTCCACGGCAGCATCAGAGAAATCGGCACCCGGTGCGCTCTTTTCTCTGCCGAGCAAAAAGAAAATTGCTGCAGCATGTTGTTTGGCTACAAGCGTTCTTGTTCCACCACTTTTCCCCATACCAGCGATGGCAACCCTTTTCTTGCAAATTCCGCCACCCAGGTCTGCTTCAAACAAGCCTTGCTCAATTTCCATCGCCGCTCTGCACAACGCCTCATCACCGAGCAATTTCTTAGCCCATCTGTCAAAGGTCTTGGTCTTAAAAACTCGTTTTTGAAGCTTCATTGTCTCAAACTATAGCGCCATTTGCTATAGATTTTCAACACGAAGGAAATTTCCGGCACAGCGCAAGCCCTGGTGGAGCCGGGCAACAGCGGTGTGGTCGAACTCAGCGCCTGGGTCAACGGAGTCGAGTTTCGGGTGCTTGCGGAGCACCTGTCGCGCGAACGCACCTTTGGCCAGACCACCGTCCGGCTCACGGGCCGGGGTCGCCATGCGATGCTGGATGCGCCGTATGCACCCACCCTGAACTTCAACAACCCAGAACAACGCACGCACCAGCAACTGTTTGACGATGTGCTGCAACGCAACGGCATTGCCTTGGGCTGGGCTATTGACTATGGGCTGCAAGACTGGAGTGTGCCCGCCGGGGTGTTCGCCCACCAGGGCAGCTACATCAGCGCGCTGGTCACCCTGGCCAAAGCGGGTGGCGCATACCTGATTCCGCACCCAAGCAATGCGTCGTTCAAGGTGCGCCCCCTGTACCCGGCAGCACACTGGAACTGGGGCGATGTCGTTCCTAACTTTGTGCTGCCAACCGCCAGCGTCAGCCGGGAATCGATTGCCTGGTCAGACAAGCCCAACTACAACCGGGTGTTTGTCAGTGGCCAAGAGCAAGGGGTGCTGGGCCAAGTCACGCGCCAGGGCACTGCCGGCGACTGGCTGGCCCCCATGGTTACCGATAGCCTCATCACCACGGCAGCAGCAGCCCGCCAGCGCGGTTTGGCGGTTTTGTCTGATACCGGGCGGCAGTTGGACATTGGCCTGCGGCTACCGGTACTACCCGCCACCGGCATCATTCAACCCGGTGCCTACATCCAGTACCAAGAGTCTGGGCAAGAAGGTACGCACACCCGCCTTGGCTTGGTGCGATCCACCCACATCGAGGTGGGCCTGCCAGAGGTGTATCAAAGCTTGGGGGTGGAATGCCATGCGTAACCAGTTTCAACAGTTTCTGGACCTGGTGCCAGACCCCGCTTTGCAGGTTGGCACGGTGCAGTCGGTGGCAGCCAACCTGGCCACCGTGATCCTGCCCGGTGGCGGCTTACTCAAGGCACGCGGCGGCAGCGCAGACCTGGTTGGTCAAGCCGTCTTTGTGCGCAACGACGTCATTGAAGGCAAGGCCCCCAATCTCCCCCTGGAGGTCATAGAAATCTAGCGCCCACCGCAGCACTCAGCACTCAGCACTCGTACCTCAGCACTTACTTCTCCCCGCCCTCCGGCGGGTTTTTTACTTTTGGAGCATCACCCATGGAGACTGAAATGGAAACTGGACCACTGGAAAGACGGCAGATGATGACGCTGCCCAAACAAGACTTTGAAGACATGCTGGAGCGCGCAGCTGTTCTGGCTTTCCCCCAGCACTCAGCACTCAGTCCTCAGCACTCATCTGACATCCGCGAGCTGCGCAATCTGCTTGATGCCTTCAATGAGGCCAAGAAGACTGCGGGTCTGACCATCATCAAGATGGTGGTCACCGGGCTGGTGATGGCGATCCTGACCGGCACCCTGATCAAACTCAAACTGTTCGGAGGTGCGCAATGATCGAAACGCTACTGGGTGGATTGTTGGGTGGGGCGTTTCGACTGGCTCCAGAACTGCTGAAATGGCTGGACCGAAAGGGTGAACGTGGCCACGAGCTGGCGATGCAAGACAAGGCACTGGAGTTTGAGAAGGTGCGTGGCGCATCGCGCATGGCAGAAATGGGCGCAAGTGCAGATGCCGCCTGGAACACCGGCGCACTAGAGGCTTTTAAGGAAGCAGTTGCTGGCCAAGGCAGACCATCGGGTGTGAAGTGGGCGGATGCACTGTCCACCAGCGTGCGCCCCATCATCACCTACTGGTTTATGGCCTTGTACTGCGCTGCCAAAGCAGCTGCCTTTGTGGCGGCGCTCAATGCTGGTGTTGGATGGGGTGCGGCGGTGTTGGCGGCTTGGTCTGATGCTGACCAAGCGCTGTGGCCGGGCGTGCTCAACTTTTGGTTTGTGGGCCGAGTGTTTGAGCGGGCGCGGTCATGACGCAAGGGGGAAATAGTGCTGAGGACTAAGTGCTGAGTGCTGAGATTTGCATCCCACTAAGTCCTGAGTCCTCAGCACTCAGTCCTATTTCCTCTGGGTGCCGGGCGGCTGCAGACTTCAACCCTGCGCCGACGCATCAATCAGATGGATTGGGTCGGTGCCGCGCTGGAACTGCGTAAATGGGTGCATGGCGGCGGCCGGGTGTTACCGGGCTTGGTGGCGCGGCGGCAGGCAGAAATTGAAAGCAGCAAGCGCGACCCGCGTTTGTCGTCCATCGAACGCATTGCCGATGAGATGGAACTTGCCGTGATGCTGGTGCCAGAACACATGGCACCTGACATTCGCCGGTATATCGCATCCCAAGGCCGGGTGTTCGGCTCTGGAGCCTTGAAATGCGCGACGAATCCACTGATGTGCGCGAAAAACCCTAACCTGATGGATCAGCATGAAGGGTTGACTTTCGAGCTTGACGCTGAGCGCCGACAAGCATTTGGCATGCGCGGTTCATATCTCATGAACGAGTTGTCCGACGATTTGTCGAACGCGATGGTGAAAAGAGTTCACAACCGTTACGGCGTTGAGATTTGGCCGTGGGAGCGCGCAGAATTTACGCGGACAAGATGAACGACCAAGATACTTTGCTATAAATACAAGAGCCATCAACGCTTATCAACCATGCTCTGCAGGTCATAAATCAAAATTAATTGCACCCTGACCCTAATTAATTCACGCAAAATCAGACTCATAGTCTTGGCCACCGTAATAGATGCCAATGATGGAAACCAGATCCTCGTCAACAGTAAACGCAATCACAGCACGTTTCTTGTAATTGGTCACGCGCAAACCTGGGCGAACGTCATCGCGGCGTGATCCACGGTGCGGCGAGATATTCAAGCTCTCGCAATACGAGACGATGGCATTGGTGTAGCTCAGCGCTGTGGCTGGTGATGCAGCAGTAGCCACATAAGCGTAAAGCGCATCAAGCTGCTCAGCAGCCTCTGGTGTAAAAACTACGCTGTAACGCTGCACAATGTGTCTGTTGCTCTTTTGTTTTGTTCTGCAAGCCGTGCGCGCACTTGTTCAAGAGTGACGGCTCGGCTCGGGTCTGCCTTTAACGCGTCATACGCCGGTGCTACCGTCTGACGCAGCCACCCGTCCACAGCACGGTCACGTGCCAGCAATGCACGCAGCCCGTCCCGGATCACTTCACTCTCGGTCGCATAATCACCGCCAGCCACTTTTGACTTAACCACATTAGCCATCTCGGTGGGTAGGGTGATGCTGAACTGTTGCGTTGTGCGCATGAAACACTCCAAGGAAGTTGACAGGGATTTAATCCTATCACGTTTATCAAGATGCTTGAGCGCATTGCCGATGCGATGGAACTTGCCGTGATGCTGGTGCCAGAACACATGGCACCTGACATTCGCGGGTACGGCCCTCATCCCGCCCGGCTGCCGCTCCTTCTTGCGCATTGCCCACGGCTATCTGCTGGGGCTGATGCACCGGGGTGCCCATGGATTCCCGGATGTCCACTCAGCACTCAGCACTCAGTCCTCAGTCCTCAGCACTATTTCGGCATGCCAGCAACCGCAATGGACCGGAGTGGGCGACCGACTACTTGAGCGCGCCCGTGTGCGACTGGTCAGCGCCAGAGATCGACTTTGTTGACTGGGTGTTTAACTCGGCAGCAGTGCTGCGTGAGCGGGCCTGCCTGATGGCGCAGCATGAAGGGTTGACCTACGAGCGTGACGCTGAGCACAGACAAGCATTTGGCATGCGCAGTTCATATCTCATGAATGAGTTGACCGACGGCTTGTCGAATGCGATGGTGAAAAGAGTTCACAACCGCTATGGCGTGGAAACCTGGCCGTGGGAGCGCGCAGGATTTACGCGGGCAAGATGATCCGATTGGATAATCCACTACAAATATAAGAGCTACTCACGCTTGCCAGTCGGATGCTACAGGCCAAAAATCCAAAATTAATTGTACCCTGACCCCTAATAATTCTTTATCTGCGTGTTGACGCCAAGGACAGTTGGGCAATCAAATTAGATCAGGGTTTGCGCTTGATAAAGAAAGCCTGAATTAACGCGCCAGTTGGCACCGCGCAAAGCAGCGCGGCAATGCCTTCGTGTCCATTGACTGCCAAATAAACAGCGCCTGCAACACAAGACACGGTGACAACAACACCCAAAATCTGGGATATGGTGTCGCTTCTGAAGACTGATTTGCTTTGGTATTCTGTAAGCGCTCCAGCAACCACAGTCGATCAATGCGCCGTTTCACCCACTAAATCTGTTACGCGCAGATTCCAAGGCAGCAGTGCCTCCACGGCGTCGGCACTTTTGGCCGCAGGCAAATCACGCAGCACCCGACGCAGCCAGGTATAGGGCTCCAGCCCGTTGGCCTTGGCCGTTTGAACCAAAGAGTAGATCACCGCACTGG
>CANNRR010000228.1 GCA_947508055.1 Burkholderiales bacterium | reverse complement strand
TACAAAGTGCCGCAAATGGGCTGGAACCAGGTTTGGCACAGTAACCTGGGTCACCCGCGACCTCACCCCGTGTGGGGCGACGTGCCGGACGGCAGTTATTTCTATTTCGTCCACAGTTACTACGCCCGACCGTCTGATGCGCGCCACAGCGTGGGCGAAACCGACTACGGTCAACGCTTTTCTGCGGCAATAGCGCGCGATAATATTTTTGCTACCCAGTTTCACCCTGAAAAAAGTGCCGACCACGGTCTGTCTCTTTACCGCAACTTCCTGCACTGGAAACCTTGAACTATTCGCTCGCTCTGAGTTTTTCGTAGCTTTTTCATTCCATCCAACTCTGAAGCATCATGCTTTTAATCCCCGCAATTGACTTAAAAGACGGCCACTGCGTTCGCCTCAAACAAGGCGACATGGACCAATCCACCACCTTTGGCGAGGATCCGGTTTTTATGGCACGTTCCTGGGTGAACAAAGGCGCGCGGCGCCTGCACCTGGTGGATCTGAATGGTGCGTTTGCGGGGCATCCGAAAAACGAGATGGCGATTCGAAAAATTCTGAAAGAGGTGGGCAACGAGGTCGATGTCCAGCTCGGTGGCGGCATCCGAGATCTGGACACGATCGAACGCTATCTGGATGCGGGTCTGCGTTATGTCATCATTGGTACCGCTGCGGTGCGCAATCCCGGTTTCTTGCAAGATGCTTGTACCGCCTTTGGTGGCCACATCATCGTGGGCCTGGACGCGCGCGAGGGCAAGGTTGCCACCGATGGCTGGAGCAAGTTGACCCGCCATGACGTGGTTGACCTGGGCAAAAAGTTTGAAGACTTCGGCGTCGAATCGATCATTTACACCGATATTGGCCGCGACGGCATGCTCAGTGGTATCAACATCGAAGCTACGGTCAAGCTGGCCCAGGCTCTGACCATTCCGGTTATTGCGTCGGGCGGCCTGAGCAACATGGCCGACATCGAAGCCCTCTGCGAAGTCGAAGACGAAGGAATCGAAGGCGTCATCTGTGGTCGCGCCATTTACAGCGGCGACCTGGATTTTGAGGCGGCACAAGAGCGGGCAGATGAGCTCAACGGCTGATAAGCCATGACGCAATCTTCCAATGACGATGTTCGCTGGAAGCAACGCTTACAAAATTACAGCGCTGCCTTGCGCCAACTATCCAAGGCGGTAGCACTTCGGCGCACCCGGGACTTGAGCGAACTGGAGCAGCAAGGCTTGATTCAGGCGTTTGAATTCACGCACGAGATGGCCTGGAAAGTCATGAAAGATTACCTGCGCAGTCTGGGAAACACGCAAATCATCGCCTCCCGTGACTCAACGCGGGCAGCGTTTGCCGCAGAGCTGATTGTTGATGGCGAAGCGTGGATGGACATGATTGAAGGACGCAACCTGTCGGTGCATACCTATAACCTGGACATTGCCAACACGTTGACGCATTCGGTGGCCGAACGCTATGCCCCGCTGCTTGTGCAGTTCGAGGCAAAAATGCTGGAGATCGGCGGGCGTGCCGACGCTTGAAACGCCCGGCGCAGCCAAGGCCGCTGGTGCTGATACTCCCGACTTCGGTCTTTCGCCGCGTGCCCTGGGCCTGCTGCGCGGGTTGTTTTCTGCCTACCCCGAGGTAAACAGAGCCATCGTCTATGGTTCGCGCGCCATGGGTAATTATCGCAACGGCTCCGATATTGACATTGCCTTGGATGCGCCCGGCATGGAGAACGCACGGTTTTTACACCTGCGTACTGCGGCAGACGACTTGATGCTGCCCTGGATGATGGATTTGTCGCTGCTGTCACCCATCAGCAACCCGGCGTTGCTGGAGCACATCAGTCGCGTGGGCAAGCCTTTGTGGGTACGGGAACATCACCTGCCATGATTGATAACTTAGCCTCATCGAAGTCCGAACTATTTTCCGAGCATTACGCAGTGCTGCGGCGCATGGCCCATGCGCGTTTACGCCCCCACAAAACGTTTACCTTGCTCGGCACTACCGGTTTGGTGCACGAGTCCTATTTGCGTCTTGCAAGCTCGGGCAACATACCCGATCATGACCATGCGCATTTCCTGGGCTACGTAGGACTGGTGATGCGTAGTGTGATTGTGGACGCCGCCCGGGAGAAGTTGACCCAACGACGTGGCCAGGGCGCACAGCATGAAGAGTTTGACGATGCATTGGCCATGGTGTCGGAACAGCCCGCCACTGAAATTGTGCGGGTACACGACGCATTGTTGGCCTTGAGTGATGCGGAGCCCCAGCTCGCCAAAGTGCTTGAACTGGAATATTTTGCGGGGATGACCGAGGCAGAGATTGCCACTTGCCTTGCTGTCACAGACCGCACCGTTCGACGGCACAGCAGCAAGGCACATGCGCTATTGCGCGCAATGCTGGCATGAAATTTAGCGCCGAGCAGCTTGCGACCCTCTCCAAATTAAGCGACGAGTGGCTTGATCTGCCACCGCCGCAACGTGCGCATTGGTGCGACGAGGCCATTCTTCAGCACCCTGCTCTCGCCGAGGCTATTGCCGCTATGGCGGACGATTCATCCAATTCGGGCATGGTTCCCGAACTGACCCGCGTGCCCACGGACCAGGCCGATGAAGCCGCAGCGTTTGTTGCCGGGGAGGTTTTGGGGCCTTACCGCTTGGTGTGTGAAATTGGGGTGGGTGGCATGGGTGTTGTTTGGTTGGCTGAACAAGTCGATGGACATGTCTCACGAACCGTGGCCCTGAAGCTTCCCCTGCACCACTTCGCTCAGCAGGGTTTGCGCTCACGTTTCGCCCGGGAGCGCAACATCTTGGCGGCGCTGGACCACCCCAACATTGCGAAGCTGCTGGATGCAGGAGTTACTGAGGCAGGGCAGCCCTACATGGCCATGCAATACGTGCCAGGCATTGCTATTACGGCCTACTGCGACAAGCAAAACCTCGATGTCAACGCCAGACTAAAGCTCTTCATCGAACTGCTACAGGCAGTGCAACACGCGCACTCGAATCTTGTAGTGCACCGCGATCTGAAGCCCGGAAACATTTTGGTGACTGGCGATAACCGGGTCATGCTGCTGGACTTTGGTATTGCCAAACTCCTCAATATCGACACTCCAGGTCCGTCGACCGATGCAAACACACCAATGACCGAGTTTGCAGGTTCGGCGCTTACGTTGGATTACGCTTCTCCCGAACAGGTTGCCGGGAATGTCGTTAGCACCGGCACAGATATTTACTCGCTCGGCGTGGTGCTATATGAGTTGTTGACCGGTAAACGCCCCTATCGCCTGCGCCGGCCAAGCAAGGCTGCACTCGAGGAGGCGGTGCTTGAACAGCACATCCAACCGCCGAGCAGTCAAGCTGACAGTAAAGGATCGGAACGTCGGGACGTTACACAACGCGCATTGACGAAGCTGCTTCGCGGTGATTTGGATGCCATAGTGCTCAAGGCACTGGCGAAAAAACCGTACAACCGTTATGCCACGACAGAGGCTTTTTCGGAGGACTTGCAGCGGTGGCTCCGCAAGGAACCCGTTTCAGCCCAGCCGGATAAATGGACATACCGGGCACATAGATTGTGGGCTCGTCGCTGGCGACTGATTTCTGCGAGTGCGTTTGTGGCCCTCGTACTGATCTCTACAGCCGCAGTTGCATTTCTGCAAGCGGCAGAAGCAAAGCGTGCAACACAGGCAGCGCAAAGTGAAACGCGCAAGGCGCAGGCTGTCACCATGTTTCTGAAGGACTTGTTCAATACCAACACCCTTAATCAAGCTGACCCTACTGCCGCCCGCAAGCGGACTGCGGAACAACTACTGGATGATGGGGCAAAAAAGATTAAGGATTCGCTCAAAGACGCGCCTGAGCAGCAAATCGAGTTGTTGCATACGATGATTGAACTGTACTCATCGTCACCCAAGTTTGAAAACATCCTCGCCTTGGCACAGCAGTCAATGCAAATTGCAAAGGCGACCTATGGCGCAAGGGATCCAAGAACCTTAAGTGAAGTCGCCAATTTCGCAGAGAAAGCGATTGCGTATGGCAGGATTGATGTTGGTGAGGCGGCTTTGACGGAGGTGTTACCTGAGATCCCGCGTCTCGTTGCATCACATGAAGAAAATGTCCGCAGTGCAGGGGCGAATGTACTCCGAGTACAGCTTTTCTTTGAAGAGTCGTATCGCGTCAAGAAATCATTGTTTACGGCACGTCAGGCAGAGAAAGTCTACGCGACTCTACCCGTCAGCGAGTTCAGTTACGGGCGTCATCACGCTCTTGGTATTGCATATCTTGCAAACTTCGCATTCGACGAAGCAGAGCAACATTTCAAGGAATCAAACCGCTTGTTAGCACTGTCCGGCGACTTGAATGGTGGACCCTACCCGACACGGTATGGCCAGCTATTGGCGTTGACGGGTCGGTATTCGGAGGCAGAGTCCAAATTTCAGACGGGGTTGGGTGCCGAAAGACAGGATGAGGCATTGAAGGCCAAACACCTGAATGAGAAGGCATTGACGATTTATTCGAGTTTTCTTTCAGACACCTCGCGTGGTGTCAAAGCTTTGGCGTTAGCAGTCACTGGTACTCCAGACTCGGTGCTCTCACCACAAAACGCTTCGAAGTCATGTGAACAATTCATGCTTGCAAAGGGCCAAGCGTTGATTCGTATAGGGCTGATTGAGAGCGGTTTGAAATGCCTGGATACTTGGGACGCAGAGATGGTGGATGCCAAGCTCACTACTATTGCAACTTCATGGGCCCGACTGCGGGGTATGCTTGAACTGGGAAGGTTGGAAGACGCACATTTACTGCTCGACAAAATGGGAAATTTGCTGGAATCGAAGGAAGCGCTTGCCACCAACGATAGCCGCCAATACTGGCACCACCGTGTTGCGTGGCTTCTGGCTGCAAACAAGACCACTGAGGCACAAGTAGCATTCGAACAAGCTCGGTCCACTTTGGCACCGCCGGGGGTGGGTGTTATCGAGAGAGTAATGACTACCTGTTTGGAAGCTTCCATCGAGCAGAAGGAAGGCAATCATTCTGGTGCCCGTCAAAGGTTGGAAGCAGGAATCGAACTCGTTGCAAAGTCACCCGATCGCGCTCTACTTCTGGAATGGCAATCCAGATTGGAAGAATTGCGTGGTGTGTCACTTGCCACATTGGGTAAACCTGCCGAGGCACAACGCAGCCTGGAGGCGGCGCTCCAAATCAACGAGGCCATCTTCGACCCCAAGACCAGCATTTCTGTGGGTCGCGTTGCGTTGCGCCTTGCCGGGCTGCACAAAGCCGCTGGCAGTGCCGCCATCGCCAAGGCCTACCAAGCCCAGGCGGATGCCATTCGGCGAACCCATCCCCTGTTCAAACAATGGGTTCTTTAATTTTTCGCATACCTGTCCGGTTTTCCTGAATAAAACCGTACTTCCCCAATGTGGGTGTGGAAATTGTTCTGCGCCCCACATCAGGGAAAAATATATGCGCGACTTTAAATGGCTGCTGGCATCTGCCAGCATGGGCTTGCTGCTTGCAGCCTCATCCTTCAACGCTCTCGCCGATGTGGCTTCGCGGGTGCAGGAATCCAACTCCACTACCCACAAAGGCGTGCTGGCATACGTACACGATAC
>CANNRR010000227.1 GCA_947508055.1 Burkholderiales bacterium | reverse complement strand
GTCCTCGTCAACAAAATCTTCGAGACACTCAGGAAGCAAAATGCTTTGCGATCGGTCTTGACCTTCGATGAATCGCTTCATATGGCAGTCTCCCGCAGTACGAATGATTCAGTTTAAAACAATGAGGCGTTTTTACACAACCTCTGCCCCAAGCCGACATTGGTTTTCGTGAACTGCCTGCCCGTTACCCGACATTGAACACCTCGTTCGATGTTCCTGGAACGAAGGCTCAATCTTCGGCGCAAGGTTTCCTCTCACGTATTCGCGCCCCACACGCCGCACAAACGCACGCTTTGATCGACCTTCAATCCTTGCAATAAGGGTTGAGGCACACGCAAATCAGCGCTGCCACGTTGTCTCCAAGCCGCCTGGCGCCGCTCGCGCACTGTGGGGACGGGAGATATTCCTGTAAAAAAGTTTAGTGGCCCTCACCGGGCTCGTCCAACAACCGGATCAGATCGCGGCTTCGCGCGATTTATCATTACTCGTTAGCGGGAAGTATTGGATGATCGGCAAGTAACGACCCGTTGCAGCCCGTCATTTCGCTTTCACATCGTCCATGCTCTCGCGTTCTCGCGAATATGCCAAACAGTCATGAAAGAGTGGATGATTTTCTTGCTCCATGACAAAATTTAAATTTCTTACCACTGCCGCATGGACAACCAGAGTAAGGGTCGCGCTGTGCGTCAAGCGAGCGCATCTGGGTCATCACCATAGCGGGGGGGCTTCCTTCATTCAACAATTTCAGCATAGCCTCCATGGCGGGCTGCACGTGCTTGAAAAATGCGTAGAAGCCTTCGCACAAGTAGTTGTGCCCCGGCTCTCTGTCGTCTGATTGCATGAAGCGGTCTTTAGGGCAACCTCCATGACAGAAATTGCGTACGGTGCAGCTTTGGCATTGGCTTGTGAGCAAGTCGCGCTTGTCCTGGCCAAACTTCCTTTGCTGGACACTCGCAGCAAGAGAAAGCATATGGGTCAGGTGAATGTTTCCCAGCAAGTAGCTAGGCTCTACGAAGTGGTCGCAGGAATACAAGTCTCCGTTGTGTTCTAGCGCCAACCCCTGCCCGCAGGTGGGGGAGTGAATGCATAGCAGGTGACGTCCATAGTGCGCTTCGAGGCTTATGTCAAACAATTGCACGAACACCCGGCCTACGTCGTGCCGCACCCACTCTTCAAATATGTCGATGAGAAAGCTCCCGTAGCCGGCAGGGGTGACCGAGCGCTCGGTGACCAGTGAGCCTACCTGCGAGTAGAACACCCGCTTGTCGCGATTCGACTCGCCCCAGCCTTTGTTGGCAATCTGAATAGTCTGTTCGGTAGCGCGCTCGATGATGGGAATGAACTGAATGAAAGTGGCGTTGAGTTGGTCACGAAAAAAACGATAGACCTCGCGTCCATGGTCTTGGTTGGCGCGGTGCACCGTGCACAAGATGTTGTATTCAACTCCTGCGCGGTGCAGGGCGTCTAGGCCCTTCATCACCAGGTCGAAACTGCCCTTGCCGTTTCGCAAAACCCGGTTGACGTCGTGCAATGGTTGCGGCCCGTCGATGCTGATACCTACCAAAAATTTCTTTTCTTTGAAAAACATGCACCATTCGTCGTCCAGTGCCACGCCATTGGTCTGGAAAGTGTGCTCCAGCGTCTGGTTGGATGGGCAATATTGCTCGGCGACTGCCACGGCCCTGCGGAAAAAGTCCAAGCCCAGGAGCGTGGGTTCGCCGCCTTGCCACGCGATGGTGATGGTGGGTGTGCGATGTGACTCGATGAGTTGGCGAATGTAGGCCTCCATCGTGGCATCTGACATCCGGTGTTTGCTGTCCGGGTAAAGCGCTTCTTTTGACAGAAAGAAACAGTATTTGCAATCGATGTTGCAGGTCGATCCGCTAGGCTTGGCCATGACGTGCATGGCAGCTGCTGCGTTGGACAAATGTTGAAGTGCGGACATTTAGACCATGGTCTCCATAAGATTCCGAGTGTCGGTGAAATGAGATGAACAATTTCCTTGGTTCTCGCACACGAGAGTTTCCTGGGTTTTGTTGCGATAGTGGACTCGGGACAGAAATAGCTGGACGGTTCGACTTATGATCAAGCCGCAAGGCTGTAGAGCGGGGTGGTAGCAGACCCGGGTTGGCCACCGGGACATTCCAACTGTCCCTTGCGAATCATATGCATGGTTCAAGTCTAGACCGCTTGTGAGGCGATAACTAGTCTGCATAGGGAGGGTTACCAAGTGACCCGCTAGGCTCCGATTGGGCAGAGAAGGCCCAGCAAGACAGGGCGCGCATAAAGGTTTGCAGCGTTGACTTCATCAGCGCTTTGCACCCATCTCCGCAGCTCCGCGGCGGCAATGATCCCGGTGAGTATGGTTCGCTCCGCAAGCGATGAGTCCACCGGCGTATTGATCCGGCGATAAGCGCGCTGACGATCACGCCCGAAATTCGCTCAGTGACGGGGCCATGAGCTTCACCGATCAGCTGCCGCTGATCATGCTGGGCGACCGTCAGGTGCCCAATATGGCACTGCGAACCCTGTCCACGCCATCCCTCGACGCACGGCAAAGCCGCATCATCAGCTCCATGTACCGTGACACCGCTCTGAAGTCCCAGGTCGATCAGGGTTTTGTCGTGCGCGACGAAGTGCTGCGCGACCTCAATGCCGAAATGAGCAGCGCCAGCCGCAACGCGATCAGCGCCAAGGGCTTTGAACTGGAGGCCCAGCGCATCGCTACGCTGATGAAGGACAGGTACAACATCGGTTTGTCGATGTGGGTGGCTGGGACACGCACGTGGCCCAGGGTGGAGCC
This sequence comes from Burkholderiales bacterium, assembly GCA_947508055.1. Classification (GTDB taxonomy): domain Bacteria; phylum Pseudomonadota; class Gammaproteobacteria; order Burkholderiales; family Burkholderiaceae_C; genus Allorhodoferax. The sequence goes on along the minus strand of CANNRR010000227.1, from coordinate 2,837 downwards.
TCCGGCTATCTGGCAGGTCGACTCGACGAGCTCGGGCGCGGCCTGGCGACCTTCGCCCGCGAAATGAAAGGTGCTTGGCGCGACACCGTCACGGTGGTGGTCAGTGAATTCGGGCGCACGCTGCGCGAGAACGGAAATCGCGGCACCGATCACGGCCTCGTCTAAGTGTCTTCCGCACAGTTGCAAAAACAACTGATTGCGACCAAGGCTGGGTATTTACCCGATCTGTTGTGTTTATGAGACGGTTTGAACGAATCATCCCCGTAAAATTCTGGTGGAACGAACGATGTGTCCTTATCACGACCGATCGGTCGTATGTCGATAACTTCAACCCAGGAGAAACCATGAAAATTCGTCCCTCTCTCGTCGTAGTTGCCCTGTCGTCCGTTGCCAGCCTGGCCCACGCGCAAGGGACAGTCGAACTGTTCGGTGTGCTCGACATCAGCTACCTCCACACCAGTGCTGACGGCAATGGTTCGGCGTCATCTATCGCCGCCGACGCCAATACCGCAAACCGCCTGGGCTTCAGGGGCACGGAAGATCTGGGGGGTGGCCTGAAGGCGGCTTTCTGGCTGGAAGCAGGCTTAAGTCCGGACTCTGGCATAGGCCAAGCAACCAGCGTGGACAACAAAACCGCTGGTCTGGCCGGCATCAATGGCAGCCAGGGTCTAACTTTTGGCCGGAAGTCCACCGTGAGCTTGATTGGCAGCTTTGGTGAACTGCGCTTGGGCCGCGATTACGTGCCGAGTTTTATGAACCTGACGGTCTCCATGCACCCGTTTGGCCCCGGCGGTTCCGGCGGTGTGGGCAGTTCCGGTCAGATGTTCTACCCGGTCAACCCTGTCGGTTCGGCGGTGCGCACCTTTGTTCGCGCGTCCAATTCGATCGGCTATTTCCTGCCGGCGGGTCTGGGCGGTTTCACGGGTCACTTCATGTACGCCATAGGTGAGCAAGCCAGCAACGCTGGCGCCACGGCCGACGACGGCCAATATGTGGGCGCTAGTATCGGCTACCGCACCGCAGCTCTGAATATGGTCATCGCCACGGGTACGACAAAGTACGCCACGGGTGACTTCACACAATCCAACTTTGCCGTCAACTACCAGTTCGGACCGGCCAAGCTGATGTACCTTTGGGGCAAGAACGAGGTCGGTGTGACCAGTACCACCGCCAACATGGTGGGAACGCAGTACAAGGTGGGCACAGGTGAAGTGCGTTTTGCCTACACCACACTCAAGGCCAACAAGGTGGCCAACGATGCAAGCCAGTGGGCGGTTGGCTATGTGCATGACCTGTCCAAACGCACCGCGCTCTATGTCCACTACTCGCAAGTCAGCAATGATGGCGCTGGCACCAGGTTCACCGTGGGTGGCGGCAATAGCACCACCACTCCGGGTGGCGGAAGCACCGGCTACGAGATCGGCATACGCACCAGTTTCTGAGTTTGCGCAGATCGCCGGAGGGCGACTGTTCCAAGGTTTGGCTCCCTTCACAGGAGCCCCTTTTTTCTTGGCCGCTCAGGGCGAAGTGTTCAGTGCGCACAGCAGGGCTGCGTTGGTCGGGCAGGGTGCGAGCCAGCGCAGTTGCGTCTCCGAGGCGCCCGGCGATGCCACGCGCCAGCTTCGCGGCTGGGCCCGCGTCACCTTGAAGCTCCCCAGCGCAAGCCAGCCGCTAGCGCTGGTGTTCTGGTACTGCAAGACATAAGTGCTGTTGGCACGCAGGCGTCAGGTACTGCCCGGCGTCAACCGTGAAGCCCGGGCTGTCCCTGAAGGGCTGTGCCAATGGCTCGCCAAAAAGCAGGCCCTGTCCCGGCCACTGCCCCGACTTCCAGTACGCTTCGATCAGCGTGCCGCCACGGCAATACTGGTCAATCAGCAGCGAGGCTTTGGAGAATTTTTGCGTGTAATTGCAGGGCTCTTCTACCGTGCCATAGCTGGCCGTGGTGCCGGTAATTGATCAACGAATGATGTGCTTAACATCCGCGCAAAATAAATGCTCATGCTCTCCGCTAGTTGTTCACCGGACCATTCACCCCCGGGGTTGTACCACTTGCTTACCCAGGCCAATCCGCCAGTGATGAGGAGTGATACCATTTTCGGGTCACAAGGCACGATCGACTTGTCCTTGATGCCTTCAGCAACCCAAATACGCAGCTCGTGATCCAGCGCCGTGCGGCCAGCGAGGACTTCATCTGCCTGTTCTGGAGCAAGAGCACCATCTTCAAGAAGAATGAATGTAATCGTTGGTGAGTGGGTAATTTCAGAAACATAGTTAAAAACCATCTTGCGGATTTTGGCAAGCCCAGTTTTCTCTGTGGCCGCCTCATCTTTCGCAGCCCTGGCGGCTTCCAGGGAGCGAACATGAATGCCATAGAGCAACTCCCTCTTGTCAGCCACATAGTTGTAAATGCTTGTCTTCTTTATCCCCAACTCGTTGGCGAGATCGGTCAGAGATGTCCCGTGGTACCCATTCTTGTTGAAACAGCGTGCCGCGGTCTCATACAGGATTTCCTCTTTCAATTCTCGCTGCGTCTGCCGCGTGGGCACGCGATCGCCCCAGGCGGCGACAACCGGAGAAGGCATGACGCGTTTCGCTTTCAAAGGGGTACGAACTGAGCGTTTTGAGGATTTACCCCGGGATGTTTTAGGCTCTTGCACTGCCAGCCTTTTTGAGGGTTTCTCGACTTGTTTCATTTGATGGAAATACTTCGCATGGGTGAGTCCACATATTAATGGATTCTGCCTTGTTACAGACGCGTCTAATTCACCGACGGCACCCGGCTTGACTCTCAGGCTACAGCCATCTCCTCATTCAATAAGCCATCGCTAAAGTTGCCG
>CANNRR010000226.1 GCA_947508055.1 Burkholderiales bacterium | reverse complement strand
CTGAGCGACATGTCCGCATTGAACGGATCGGGCACCTTGACAGGGCAATATTCGGTGCACGCACCGCAACCGGTGCAGGCGTCGGCGATGACGTAGCGCGGTTTCTTGATCAGGGTCACCGTGAAGTCGCCGGCCGATCCCTCGACAGCATCGATATCGGTGTAGGTCATGATCTCGATGTTCGGGTGGCGGTCGCACTCAATGAACTTGGGCGACTCGATGCACATCGAGCAGTCGATGGTTGGGTAGGTCTTGTCTAACTGCGCCATCTTGCCGCCGATGGTGGGCGCCTTGTCGACCAGGTAGACCTTGAATCCTGCGGTGGCCATGTCCAGTGCCGCCTGAATGCCGCTGATGCCGCCACCCAGGACCAGCACGTCACCCAGGCAGTTGTCACCGGTGCGCTGAGTGCGCTGCCTTAGCATTTTTTGGATGTCCAAGTTCGTCTCCTCGCCTAGAGTGCGTCGCGGATAATTTCGGTGATGTCTTTCACTTCGATGCTGGCACCACCATCGGGTCGGCTCAGCCGACTGTCCTCGAAATTGGTGATGCAGTACGGGCAGCAGGTAGCGATCACCTCGGCGCCCGTATCCACCGCTTGCTGTAGTCGAATGTCGGAGAATCGCTCGCTCTTCGGCGTTTCCATCCAGATGCGTCCGCCGCCGCCGCCGCAGCACATGCTGTTCATGCGCGACTCGGCCATCTCTTTGAGTTGCAAGCCCGGAATGCTCTTCAAAGCTTCGCGCGGTTGATCGAAGATTCCGTTGTGCCTCCCCAGATAACAGGGATCGTGAAAGGTAATCGTCTTATTGACCGGCTTGGTCAGCTTGAGGCGACCTTGCCCGATCAACTGGAAAATGAATTCGGAGATGTGCATAACGTCGAAGTGCACATTAAATTCGGGGTACTCGTTCTTGAAACTGTGATAGCAGTGTGGCGACGACACCAATATCTTCTTGACGCCTTTGTTGATGAACTCTCCGATGTTGCGCCGGGCCAGGCTCTTGAACAACGCTTCGTCGCCCGTCTTGCGTATGCTCTCGCCGCAGCAACTTTCCTCCTTGCCAAGAATGCCGAAGTCGACATCGGCGGCCTGCAATATCTGCACCGTGGCGGTGGCAATCTTCTTGGCGCGCGGATCGTAGCTCAGATAGCAACCGGGGGAGTAGAGGATTTCCATGCCCTCAGCAAAGCGCTTGACGCCCAGGTCTCTGGCCCATTCGCCGCGCTTGTCGCGCGGCTCATTGAACGGGTTCCCCTCGGCTCTGAGGCTGGCGGCGATGCGCGGTATCGGCGCCGCCGCGCCGGCGAAGACGTCGAACTCAGTGGCCACGCGGCGTAAGGCGATGCCGGACTCAATCTGTTTGACATCACGCGGACAGACCTGCGGGCACTTGCCGCAGGTGGTGCAGCGCCAGATGTCCTCGTTCTCAATTTCGATCAGTCCGAGCGCGGCTTCGCGCACCAGCTTGCGCATGCTGAACTTGCCGACCCGACTCCAGGGGCAAACGGTATCGCACAAGCCGCACTGGTAGCAGTTCTGGAACGCACCACCACCGTAGTTTTTGATAACATCGATGATCTCTTTCTGGGGCGTTACAGTTTGCATGCGTTCTTTCAAAATCGGTTGTTTGCGACCTAAAGCTTGGCGAGCTTGGCGATTGTCTCCAGTACCTTTTGTAGCCCGTATTTGTCGATCATCGACTCGACGCCTGTTTCAACCTCGCCTACCTGCGCTTGTTGTTCCTCAACCTCCTCCTCGCGCTCTTCATAGATCAGCGCCCCATTGGGGCACCACTCGACGCACTTTGGCATCTTCAGCGGTGGGTTGTCTTCGCACATGTCGCACTTCAGCGGCAGGCCGGAGTCGGGCTCCTTGAACAAGTCGCGTGATGGGCAAGAGGCACGGCAAAAGTCGCAATTGCTGTATTCCTTGCCATCGATGATGTACTTGTTCTTGCCGCTGCATTCAGCCGCCGTGTACTCGCCCGCGTAGACAGGCAGATAGATGTCTTTCAGTGGATCACGAATGATTTGAATGCGCGCACGCTTCGGGTTGGCGCTGCTGTAGCGCGGCCTCGCGTGGAAGGCAGAACAGGCAAGTTCGCAAGCTCTGCAACCAATGCAATTGTTGGCATTTATGGTAATGTACTTATTGATCTTCGTGACCTTGGCCATGGCGGTTTGCCTCTGTGAAGGATAGGAATTTCAAGCCTCGTTGGCGGCCTCGAGCTCTCGCCACTTGTAGTCGATCACCTCGAGCAGCACTCCGTTCATCTTCTTCGGGTGCACAAAGGCAAACTCGCAGTCGCGAAACGAGCGCAGGCCGCCGATCATCGGGTAGCCCAAGGCCTTGATTTCCTCGACCGCTGCGGGCGTGCTGTCAACGTTGAAGCTAACTAGCATCACCCCTTCGCCGCGCTTTTCGATGAACTTGGCGACATCACCGTCGTCCGTTGTCGACTCCATCAACTCGAAGCCGACTCCGTCAAGCCAGTAGCGCGCCACGCGAATCTTCTCGGGTACGTCAACATAGGCATCATCGGGCCCAGTCTTGCCGAGTATCGGCTCCCAGACCTTGCGCGCCTCATCGAGGTTGCGCACAGCGATGCAAATGTGATCGAGCTTATTGACTTTCATTTTTGTCTCCTTCGTTGCTATGCCGTCATGGATAGGGAGATCTTATCCGCGGTGGTAGTTTGAAAGGCATCAGGCGGCGCGAAAGATCGTGCTCCACCGAGAAATCGCAGGCCATGCCCATATTCTTGCGGATGGCTGGCGTAGCCCCTGGTGTTGCCTCTGGTGTAAAAATTCTTGCCTCCAGCGACTGCGCATACGACGCAGACCACGTCGCGCGCGTTGGCCGCATCCCGCATGGCGATGGTCACGCCCTTGACCATGTCAGTTGTGTAGGAGTAGCGCAGGTTCGGGCCGTCGAGCGTGACCCAGGCGTTGAACAATCCTGCCACCACGCCGCCATCAGACATGCGCGACGGACGCTTTTCATACTTGACGCCAGGCTTCAAAATGTCATCGGCCAGATCATGATTCTTGAAGTCGCGTCGTGGTCTCTGGGTACTCATCGTGACTCCTCGTGAAATAGGGCTTTGCTTCGCATACCGCATCGATGGCAATCGATGCATTGTTTGGGTCGGCGAAAAAAGTATAACATGATATGAACTATTTAGATATATACATATAATTAGGCATACAAAATTGTTTTTACTGTTTGCGCACTGCTGGATATCATTTCTAATGCCAACATTTGGGCTAATTTGACCACTACAGCCCCGACCACATGCTGAGGTTTCTTCCCATTTTTCCGACGATTGAACGCTATTTGGAATGAGCGCCTCCCAACAGAAGTAGGATGTTCGATGGCAAGCAAGGAAGTTCTTAGGCGTCGTCAATACTGCATGGCTTTGCTCAGTACCGCCATGGTCACTCTTGAGATACAAACCAGTTTGCCATCCTCATTCTTGATTTTCACTTCCCACACATGCGAACTTCTGCCAATGTGGTGCGGACGCGCTTCGCCGTACACCCATCCCGAGTCAACTGCGCGAACGTGGTTTGCGTTGATTTCCTGCCCGACACAATGAAAGACACTCGGGTCAACGACATATGCGGCCGCCCATGACGCCAGCGTTTCAGCCAGCACCACGGAGATGCCTCCATGCAACACACCTGCAGGCTGCTTGGTTCTATGATCAACTGGCATTCGACCTCTAAGGTAATCGGCACCAGCCTCCAGAATTTCAATTCCAAGGTGCCCGTTGCCGCATTCCTGTCCCCTTTGATTGGCCAGTTCGATGGGAAATGGCGAATGCCAAATCGACGCGGGATGACTTGTGTTCATGTTTAGTTTCAACTTTCTTCAGGTCTGACCGACCGACCTACTGATCGAATCGAAAGAACGGGTCAATCGTTGCCCCTTGAAACCCCATGCTAACAAGATGGCCACCCGGTGATGCGCCAGAAGGCGGATCACACCCTAGCAACGCTGCACCACCAAGTGCTAGGTGCAAGCGGCGTCGGGTTTGGGCTTCAAAGAAGTAGTGCGCCGGCGGAGATGGAACACCCGATGAGGAGCGGGAGCCGAGGGCTACGCACGGCTGGCTACTGGATGTTCAATTCTTCTTACTCGGACAAATCGGCATGTGTTCCCGCTTCTACGGTCGATGCTGTACTGACCAGGTGAAAAAACTGATTGGCCAAGCCTAACCCGCTGGGTTCTTTATCGCTTCGGCACAGAATTCATTCTTAGCTCTGCTGACTTCTTGGCTACACGTCTATTTTCCAGACCAGTCGCCATGTCTATGGCTTCAAGTGCCTGAGCCATCAGCTCGACAATTTTTTCAGTAGACGGGGCAGGATTGTTTCGCAATAGCGCAGCCGCAATGATTGCAGCGGATTGAATTCTGTTTTCCATTGACGTTTCGTTCTTTGTTGGCACTGGCGATATCTCCCCTCGGTAAGGTGTTTGCCTAGCCTTGTACTAGGTATTTTTTTGGCTGGTGCTTTACGCCTATATCGGACTTAGCAGCATCGGCTCAGTTGATGGGAAGGCTTTTTCGTCATAGTCAACCATTGCCGTAAATGCTTGCCAGTCAGTATTACCGCCAATGCCCTCGACGACTTCCTGAGAGGTAGCCCATTTACTGCCCCATTCTTCACCAAAATCCTCGAGCGGTTTTCCTTTGGCGCGACGGCGACGGGTGCCGGAGTTGTAGGCTCCGGTGTCGCTTTGGTGTTCTTGAGCAATTTGCACAACATAGTGGCTTAATGTTAGCAGTGTCAGCTATTGAATTGATGATTTATATTGATTTATGTTAGTTCATATCGAAACACGACTGGCGCTGCTCTGCCCAAGTGAAAAGTAGGTTGGCTCGCTCGGACCTGTGTGCCGAGTTTCTGGTTTGTAGGGATAGTGGAATTAGGCAAGTTGCTGACAGATTGCCTACAAGCGCAAAAAGTTGACACCAAAATGCAAAAAATCTGCTACCGATTAAATAGCAGGTTTTTCAATGCCCAAGCGGGTTGTAGACTGGTGGTGATAGGTGAATCCAAAAAACAACGGCTAACCCGCATGGATGCTAGGTCGTCTGTCGTCAAATCGAAAAGTTACCGGATGCGCCAACGCTTTGCCCCGGATGGTGTGACCTCGAGGTATAGCCCTTGCCCGTCTATCAGCTTCTGGGCCTTGTCGCTGGGCTTTGCCTGCTTGATCTGTGCGTCTGTGAGTGCCATTTGAGGGTAACTTTCTGCCCGATTTGCGGGTATTTCAAGAGTTACCCTCAAAGCTACCCTCATAGTGGTGTGGCGGTCAATAGACAACCTTGACCGTGTTTAGACGTAAAAAAACCCTAAGTCGTTGATTTACTTAGGGTTTCTTGGTGTTCTTTGTCGTCGTTAGACATCAAAAAACATAGTCGTGGGATAGGTACCATCGCAAATCACGTTGCAAGCCGCATGGATGCAAGGCTTTTCAGTTCGTGAAAACGAAGATACCGTAAAAAATACCGTTAATTCTAAAAGTGTCAACTGTGTTGCGGATTCAACACGTCTTGGCTAATTGTGCCACGTCTCAAGTTTCTGCTCCCACATATGACTTGCGGGATGTGAAGAAACTGAGCTTTGCCGGT
>CANNRR010000225.1 GCA_947508055.1 Burkholderiales bacterium | reverse complement strand
CACGTCAGCTGCTTTTGCGCTGAAGGTCTTGGTCATGAGTTTTCTCTAAAAAGAGGGTTTGTCGGGCTCTTTTCCACGGTCGGCGTTCCTCTGATGGGAATCTCTTAGGTGGGGAATGAACTTCGCCGCGGAGCCACAAAAGCGCTGCGAAGCCGGGCATTATAAGGGATTTGGCAGGTAAAAGGTTGGCCGAGACTGCGCCAAAGGCGGGTGGCGTGGCTTGCGCTCTTCGTCCCGTGTCGTTCAGCCTCTGGCGAGGCTCGAACGAGGCTCGCGGTCGAACGGCTCAGCAATCCCGAGACTCTTCACAAACCGCACTGTTGGCGCGCCCCCTGCGTGGTAGCCGCGAATGGGGCCTGCGCTCGCAAGCCACCCCACCCACCTTCACTGACGATTGAGGATTCTGGGATATTCAATACCCGCCACAGACACCAAGCTGAACTACCGCAATCCGATTTACCTGCCCCTTAGCCGACATTGACCCAAACCGAAAAATGCCTGAGTGCCCTTGAAGAAGATGTGAGGGCCCGCAACTGCCCGAGCAAATGTTTAACTTCATTCACCCCTTACCAGTTGTAAGCCGAGAACCTGTGGCCGAAATGACGGCACGACAGGAGGCAAGGGTATTGATAAACGCGGATACGGTGCTCCATGCCAAGCCTGTCCACCTTCGTGAAGAAGTTTCGGTGGATGGAGTGAAAGCACTAAATCCTGCTAACACGCTACGCCGGCCATAGACACGCTGTGGTCCTTGATTCGGCTTAGGTGCCTCTTTCAAAGTGTCCCTTCAGTTTTATACAATTGGTTGCGCGATTTTTAGGTTCGGAGCATGGGGCGGAAATGAGTGGTCTTACTCTTGCGAATGCGTTTCGACTTGGTTTGCTGTGTTTACTGTTCGCAGCCACTGCCGGTATTGCTGCAACGTACCAGTTCGGAACTTTGCATGTGGATGCGCCCACCCAGGCAACGGTGAACTTCCCAATGGACGGCGCCAAGGCGCGCGTGGTGATCACCAATGCCGGCTCCACAACCCTCGACTACCTTAATATTCAAGTCACGGTCAAGGAAACAGGGGCAACACTGATTCCGGTACCGTCAGCACCCTCGCTCGCGCCAGGTGCCTCACGAACTGCCAGCTGCATTTTTGAGAGCGGTCTGCTGTCTCTGCCAACGGGCGTGCCGACTACCCGGACCCTGGTTTGGAACATCGCTGGCAGTGTCGTCGAGATGCCGATCAATGTGGTGAACTGGGGCAATCTCAACGGCAACCTCGTCGCTCCCCCAGCTGGTCAGGGAAATTCAGTATCGTTACGTGTTGTCGATGAGTCAGGCAATCCGATTAGTGCATCCGTGTCAGCTCGGGCGGGATCCTACACATTCGCTCTGCCGCCAACCGGCGCAGCAGGCATGTATGCCGCGACTCTGCATCCCTCCAACAACTGGATCGTGAGTGCCGAGGCTAGCGGGCGCCGCACCGGATACCTTGCCCTGAGCGATTCCAGCCGTTACACGGGTCAGACCCTGGTGCTGCCTGCCCAGAACGTCAGCGTGAGCTATGGCCCAGCCCGAGTGCTTGAAAGCGGTATCGGCCCGTGGATGGGCCGCGACAACACCGCCGGTAATCTGATCCTTTTGTCCAATGGAATGGAACATTGGAACGGCGCGATCAGATCCTCAATCACCGAGGCCAAAGTACGCCTCTATACGATCGGTGGTCAGAAGCTCTGGGAATACGCTCCTGGTTATGAAACCTGGGCGGTCGACCTCTCGGCCGATGGGCGTTGGGCTCTGGTGGCCACCCTGGATCCAAGCCAGTCTTCGAGTGGTATCGCCGGACCCGATGGGAGCCTGGCACTGCTGGATGCCAACACAGGGCTTGTGCAATGGCAATATGCTCTCACTACGACGTACATGAATTCGCCCGCACCGCCACCGGGCCCCCAACCACCTGGCGGACGCAAACCCGGGGTACGCGAAGTGAAGTTCTCGCCGGACGCCACGGCGTTTGCGCTGGGCGACAATTTGGGCGACCTCACGTTGGTTTTGAGGGCAGACCCCAGCCGCGCTGCGTGGAGCGCGAACCTCGGTGGCGATGTTCGTGGCATCCGCTTCAGTACCGATAGCAAAACTGTGTATGCGGTTTTTGGCTCTGGATTGACAGCTGCCTTTCGCGTTGCCGACGGTGCCGAATTGTGGCGCACGGAGACTTATTCCTGGGCACACCAAGAAGGCTTCGTGATGTCGCCCGACGGTAACCGATTGGGGTTAATGACGGCAACCGGAGATGTGATGATGCTCGACGCTGCGACCGGTCGGGTAATCTGGCAAGTGGATACCAAACGCCTTGCATGGTGGGCCAGTTTTTCGGGCGACGGCAGCGTATTTCTCGCGGGTACCCAGACCGGCGCCACCATCGCCTATGCCGCCGACAGCGGTACCCCTGTGTTCGCGCTAGGAGGAAGCAAGGGCGGAGGCTTCCCTAGCGGCAAGCGCTATTTTCTGCACGGCAATTTCGCCCTCTATGACCAGACCGGAACGCGCCTGTCCAACTTCATCACAGGGCTGGATGGCGCAGCTTACGGGAACTGGCAAGTTGCTGCTGTTTCTCCCGACGGCCTTTCTATCATCCTGGGTCAACAGCAGAGCGACATGGCGGCACAACCGGTGGTATTCCAGATCAGTGGCCAGTCGTCCACACTCAACACGGGTCTCACAGTCGAGGTCAGCCCGGGCTGGAACTTGCTCGGCAACGCTACAACTTCGGCCCTTGATGTGGCGACAAGCTTCAGCAATGCCAGCAAAGTTGCCACCGTTTGGAAGTGGATCCCCACCGGATCAGCTCCAGGGACCACCTACCCAACGTGGGCCTTCTATTCACCTGCTCTAAATGATGGTGGCCTCACCTATGCCAGCACCAGGGGCTATGAGTTCCTGACCACCATCAATGCTGGCGAGGGCTTCTGGGTCAATGCCAACACAGCATTCACAGCACAGTTGCCAGTAGGCGCAGCGGTGCCATCGACGGCGTTTCAGAACATGACCTCGGGGTGGCATTTGATTGCCACCGGCGACTTGCTTACGCCAAGTAGTTTTAACGCTGCTTTGAGCACGACACCGCCGACCGCTGGCGTGGTTCCACTGAACCTTACAACATTGTGGGCCTGGGACAACGCAACAAGTAAGTGGTATTTCTACGCGCCGAGCCTGGAAGCTCAAGGTGGCGCATCACTCACTGACTACATCACCAGCAAGAGCTATATGCATTTCACTTCAGCCGGAAAAACCTTGGGGCCGGGAGTTGGGTTCTGGGTCAACAAGCCGTAACACATCAATGAATGTCATCTCGTCCAAGGCGCACATGAAAACACTCGCAACTCTCACCTTCTTGGCTATGTTTTTGGTCTCCTGCGGTGGCGGCACTGACAGCAACACATCGAATGGCACCGGAGCCAATGGAAACACACCAGCATTCGAACCGCCACCTACGCCGGGGGCCAAATGATGAATATCGTGCCTGCATCATAAATGGAGGACCGAAATGCCTAGTGACTTTGAACTTCCCCCGAGTCCCGGTGGGCTAGGAACCGCCTACAAAGATTCCTTCACTGGTGGTTCAGGCAACGACACGATCGACGGTGGTGCTGGCACGGACACAATCACCTACACCATTGGTCGCTCCAATTTCGCTCTGGCAAAGACAAGTACCGGTTTCACATTGACCGACAACACCGGCGCCAACGGCGCTGATACTCTGCTAAACGTTGAGCGACTGAAGTTCTCGGACGGTGCGATTGCCCTGGACGTGGGTGCCACGCAGTCTGCCGGAGAAACCGCGCTGCTGCTCGGAGCGGTGCTGCCCGGCAAGCTCGTTTTTGATGCTTCCAAACAGGCTTTGCTTGGAGCAGCGATTGATCTGTTCGACCAAGGCTATAGCTTACAAACTCTCTCAGGCGCAGTGATGCGACTTCCGATCTGGGACATCCTGACCGGCGAGGCGACTCCCAGCAACACAGACATTGCCACTTACCTACTTACCAACGTCAATGGAGTGGCACCCGATGCGACGACACTAGCTAATGCGGTGACATCACTCAATGCAGAGACCAGCTTTGCCACTCAGGGCAACTTCCTGTGGCACCTAGCCGAGTCGAGTACGAATCAGGCCCATGTCGGGCTTGTGGGATTGGCCGCGACGGGGTTGGCGTATGGGTGGTAAATCGTCAAATTGGACTTCCAGTAAGCTGACCGTACCGAAGGGCTGGTAACGCTGCACTGCCGGCCCAGGATTTTCTCCGAACCGGACTTTCAACTTTGAAGGTCAGCTACCAAGAAAAGTGGTTAGCGTCACACGACACAAAGCGGGTGCAGAAGAATTGAGACCAGTTGCTAGTTACCGGCGCGTCAGGTCCGCGTGCGTCAATTCTCATGCGCCTTCAGTGGCTACCTGAACGAATGTTCCTGTGCCAGGAGTTGCATTTCTTGTTCTGCCATGGGGCTTTTTGAAGCGACAGCCAGTAGGTCAAACACTGGGCCACCCCGTTTACGGCTGGCAATAGTGGCAAAGCCCGCGGCCTGTAGCGTTCCTCTCAGTACTTTTTCGGTAAAGCCGCAGCGGTGCGCCATGTAAAGGTTACCGGACGCCATGGAGGGGCGGTGACCATAGAGAATATCAAGCGGTGCGATTGGCCCAGAGGGCGAGGTGTAGGCTACGTCAGTCAGCTTGTCATCCGCAATCAAAGCACAAACAGACTGAAGATCAGGGCAAGCGATGACTGCAAAGCCGTTGGGCTTCAGTACTCGCTTGAACTCGGTCAACGCAAGCGGCACCTCATGCGGGTAGAGGTGCTCGATGTTGTGACTTGAATAGATTGCGTCTACGGACTCGGTCTGAACTGAAGACATATCGGTCATGGTGCCGACAAGGTCTGGGGAAACTGACTGATCAATGTCAAAGCGAAGCTCTTGCCATTCAGGTGTGTTGAAGCCAGCCGTTGTGTGGTCTTTATGACTGGAGCCGCAGCCTACATGGAGAAATGTCTTCATGACAAGAAGTCTATCAACATTACTCAGGCTGCAAAGTGTCCATGACACTGTAGTCCCGTTCACGCAACACGGAGGGCAGCAAATTCAGCCTGCCATGACAGGGCTACCCGTGAAAGTTCAATTGGGATTCCAGAAAGCTGCCGCTTACCACGCTCAGGAAACGCTGCAATCCGCCATTTGTGTTTTTCAAGGCGTCTCATTCTCAAGCCACCCCGATAGCGTCAGGGATGGTGGATTGGGTGTCCGATCGGCGGCCCCATTCGCGCTCACCGCGTCGGCCGGCGTACTCGCTTCGTGTTGAGGCCCATGCACCCGCGGTCCAGGGGAATCTGAGCGCGAGCGTGGAACAGAGAGCGGACACCCGGTCCACCAGCCACACCACGAACAAAAACGGCAAGCCAAGGCGGTTACCATGATGCCATGTTCAGCTATCGCCACGCCTTCCATGCCGGCAACCATGCCGACGTACTCAAACACATGGTGTTGATCGCGATCATGCGGCATCTGACGCAAAAAGACACTGCCCTGACCGTCTTTGACACTCATGCCGGCGCTGGTTTGTACCGGCTTGACGGCGACTACGCCGAGACCAGCGGTGAGGCAGCTGAGGGATTTT
>CANNRR010000224.1 GCA_947508055.1 Burkholderiales bacterium | reverse complement strand
CGTGGCATAGGCCGGCAGATGCACCAGCTTTTCGGTAAAAAGGTGGTCGAACTTGCCCGGCGGCAACAAAAAGCGATCACCCAGGTAGTAATCCATGCCCATCAAGCCCGTGGTACCCGGATAGCCCATCCAGCCGACCTGGACTGGAGTCGGCTTGTGCGCAAAACTGAGCAGCCGGTTGTGAGCGGAATGGCCTGACAGGTCGATAAGGATGTCGATGCCGTCGGCGCGGATTTTTTCTGCCACCGCCAGGTCGCTAAGACCGGCGATCTTGTGCCAGTGTTCCACATGTTTTTGCAGGCGCTGGGTGACAGCGTCCTCTGTCGGGTAATTGGCGTAGGCATGCAGTGACAAGTTGGCATGGGGCGCCAGGTATTCGAACATCGGCTCGATGAAGAAAGCCGCCGCATGGTTGCGAAAATCACCGGACACAAAGCCAATCCGCAATGTTCTGTCCGGGTCGCGCGTGTTGCTGTGCTGCCGCCACCGAGCATGTAGCGGTGCCTCGAAGAGTTGGCCAAAGCGGCAGTGCTCAGTAAACAGCGAAGCCGCATCCACCGCTTCGCTGAGGCTACAGCAAAACAGCAGATTGCTGAGCAGCGCGGCGTTGTTCGGTTGGCACTGCACCGCCCGACGAAAACAGGCTTCGGCCTCTTTCAGCCGGCCCTGGGCGTGAACCGTGCGGCCCAGATTGGTGTGCGCGTTGCCAAAGTCAGGATCAATATCCAATGCCCGCCGGTAGTTCGCCTCTGCGTCGGCAAACTGTCCTCGTTCGTGCTGCAGGTTGCCAAGATTAATGTAGCCATTGACACTCTTTGGCGCCACCTCTATCGCCCTCCGATAGCAGGCCTCGGCTTCGGCCAACCGACCCAGGGCTTGCAGGACACGGCCCAGATTTTCATGCGTCTGGGGGTCATCTGGCCAAAACCCTGCCGCTGTCTGCATGGGCAGTAAGGCTTCAACAAGGTTTCCTTGTGCCTCAATGACAGCACCCAGCAGTTTCCAGCCAAACCCGTGCCTTGGAAAGCGCGTGGTCAGGGATTGTGCAAATGCCTTCGCCTCGGTGAAGCGCCTTTGTTTAAAGAGCGCCAGCAACTTGTTGACCTCGCCAGGCGCAGGCAAGGCCCCCTTTCCGGCACCCCTTGGGTGGGGACTGGCCTTGCGAGCATGGCCGATGTCAACGTGCGGCACTGCGGGCACTCGTGCTTTTTCAATCGTGGGTTTAGTTTCGGGAACCGGTGAGGTCGGGCGAGCGCCTCCTTCGAGCTGCACTGCCAATGCCTCAACAACTTCCCCCTGCAAGCCGTGCTGCCGGCCCAGGGCCAACAACTGGCGCGCCGTGTCGCTCTCGTTGGCGCAGATCAGTGCGTTGATATATCCCAACCAGTAGCGCTGCTCAGTAGGCTCAGCCTCCAGCGCCGTCGCAAAGTAAGTCAATCCCCCTGCTGCCTGACTCGCCTGCACCGCCATCTGACCCAGCCTGAAGTTTGCCTCCGCATGCTGCGCGTCGGCTTCCAGAATCGTCCTGTAAAGGCTTTCGGCAAGTTGAATCCGGCCGGACTCTTGGAAGTTCAAGGCTTGTTGCAGGATTTGTCCCACCGCATCGAACGCCGGCACCTCGTCCACGGGGTTGACTTTCATCGGTGCTTGGGAGACAGACATGACGTGAATGAGGCGTGACTTGACCAATGGATCTATGGGCTGAGAGCGTATCAGCCGACCGGGCTTCGCATCTGGCCAAAAGACGCCAGAAAACCCGGTTGTTCAACAGATCAGAGCAAGCAACCGGAGATCAGAATGCTTGCACAACTCGGCGATCGCGTCGCCAGCAAGCCGATGAATTCAACCAACATCGAAAGAGGACCGTAATATGCATCCGACAGCGCTAATGAACTGCAAGAATTTCTTCGACTGCTATGGAAAATATTACGCTTTGAATGGTCAGGTTAAGGTGCTTGACATCGGTTCGCAAGACGTAAACGGGTCATTGCGCAGTGTCACCCCGCAAAAATTTGAGTATGTGGGAGTGGATTTCGTTGCCGGCAAAGGTGTGGACATTATCCTGGACGACCCCTACAGTCTGCCGTTCGAAGACGAATCTGCCGACATCATTCTGTCAAGTTCGTGCTTTGAGCATTCCGAAATGTTTTGGGTTGTCTTCCTCGAAATAATGCGAGTCTTGAAACCCCGGGGACTTTTTTTCCTTAGCGTCCCATCGAATGGCATATTCCACCGCTACCCCGTTGATTGCTGGAGATTTTATCCGGACAGTGGCAACGCACTGGTCACATGGGCGAATCGAAATAGCATGAATATAACCTTGCTTGAGTCCTATATAAGTGGTCAAATGAATGATATTTGGAACGACTCGGTGGCGATTTATCTCAAAGACAAGAGCTTCGCCAATCAATTTACAGACCGAGTCACAAACAATTTCAAAGACTTCAACAATGGCTTCGTTGCAGGCAATAAGGCATTGATCAATTATTGTGCGCATAACGAGGACCAGAAGAAGCTCTCCGTCATCACACAAATTATTCAGAACAGGCTCAAGCTGTAGTGGTGCACCGTTCAAGTCAACTCGAACCCCGGCGAATATGAACTGGGTCTAGTTCTGCAATGCAGTTTCCAGGATACTTTGAATGTCCCTCTTTGAAATTGCTGCGAATCCGGCAGTTTCAAGCTTGAGGCGTCTCGCGTTATTTTCAATCAATGAATGACAACTGGCAACGATATTTTTCAGGCTTGAAAACATCAAGCCACTTCTAATGTCATCCTCAACATAAGTTCTGGGATCAAGGTCTGAAACAACGGCCTTACTGTTGGCCAGCAAGTAGGAGACCCTGACCACTTCAAATATCTTTGCAAACTCATACAGATTGATATTCAGCACGATCTTGGACCGCGCGATCAGATCATCTCTGGCCGTGCCGTACAGTCCACTCACAAACATCGCCGACAACCCAGCCTTGGAAAGTGTATGAAAAACGTCAAGCCTGTTCGGTCCGGACATCCCATACAACAGCACGTCGATATCCTGAATCTGCGCCTTGGGAATCTTGTTGAGGATCGGCGCGTAGCCAACCGGAACTATCTTTGTGTCGGTCCGACCTAGGCTTTTCCATGTAGCCAGGTTGGCCGCGCTGTAGTCCCAAACTTCGAAATTTTTCGCAAAATAGAGGGCCTGCGGCCGAATCTTGTCGGGTTTCAATCCGCGGATTTGTTCAAAGTTGTAAATAATGGAATCGCGTGGAATGGTTTTTAGTGCCTCCATTGGCATGACCTGCGAGCCAAATACGATATTGGTGGAATCGGCGCAAAATTTGTTGACCGAGTATGTCACCTGATGCCCGAGTTGCTCAAGCCCCCAACTTATCGTGTCGATGACCTCTTTGTAGCCATTGAGACCGTGCATTCTCGGATTGGGAATGCAATGTACTAGATTGAACTTGGGTTTTGGTGAATGAACGCACTTGGCAGGTTGAATGAGGGTTTCGATCTGTCGCGCCAGCGCTTCAACTGCCTCGCCCTGCAACCCATGCTGCCGCCCCAAGACCAACAACTGCAGCGCCATGTCGCTCTGTTTGGCCTGAATCAATGCTTCAATGTACCCTAGCCAGTAGCGTTCTTCACTCGGCCCAGCCTCCAGTGCCATGGAGAAGTAGCTCACGCCCTGCTCTGCTTGTTTCGCTTGGACTGCCAAGCAACCCAGTTGGTAGTTTGCCTCCGGGTGCTGCGGCTGAGTCTGCAGAATCGTCCGGTAGAGATTTTCGGCAACTTCAATCCGCCCAGACCGGTGGAGGTCAATGGCTTTTTGCAAGATTTGTCCAATGGGATCGGCAGTCGGCATTTGGGACGAAGAAGCAGGTTCCATTTGCTCTGATGTAGTGGTCATGATGTCCCGGGTTAGGTGTCAAATCGTGCGCAGGCAAAGAGTGTGCGGTATAGCAAACATCAGGGCTGCATATTCATGACTTCCTGATACGCGGCAACGAACTTGTTGCGCACCTGCACACCCATCTGGAAACTGATGTTGGCCTTTTGCAGATCGACCATCACGTCGTTCAGCGCGACGCCGGGTTTGCCGAGTTCGAAGTCCTGTGCCTGGCTGTAGGCCTTGTTCTGCGTTTCGCTGATGGCATCGAGTGATTTCTTGAGCGCGCCAGAGAAACCGCCACTCAATTTCACCTCGCTGCTCGACGCCGGCGCCTGGGCCTCGGTCGGGTCGCCCGCCTTGGCCAGCTGGCGCATCTGGCGCATTTGCGCCAGGACCGACTCGATCGAGGAGTTGGATGAGACGGACGATATCGCCATGATGGTTCCTTGGGCGCACGAGCGCACGTTGCTTATCTGAGGCTTCCAAGCGTAGCAACCGAGGGCAAAACTCATAACGCCAAAAGACGGCAAAACCCCCGGTTGTTCTACCGATAAGCCGGTCGGCAGTCAATTTCAGGCGAGTGCGTAGGCATCGGCGGCGGCATAGCTGACCTGATAGCCGAGATCGGCCAGAGCGGCAATGGTCAGCTTGCTCAACGGCATCGCTGCAGTTGATTCGGAATAACCGGTCATCAACTCCTTATCGAATACGGCTTCGCTCCAGTGGACATTTTTCGTTCCATCTCCCCCGGTGGTCTCCAGCGGCACAAAGCTTGCGCTGGCGTTGCCGGACATTTGCCGGTACATCGCCACGCCTTTGGCTCCAGTGTATTGACCGACGGTGCTGTTGAATCCAAAATGGCCCCACAGCGAGCCCAAACCCAGCACATGTCCCATTTCGTGCATCACGACCTTTAACAAGGTGCCGTTCGCGATCATGATCGCCATGTCCGCGATGTCGAACGACATGCTGCCTTCCAGGGGCAGATAAGAGTCGCTGCGCACCAGTGTAGGGCTGCCTTGGCCCAATGTGTTGTACGGGCCGTCGATGCTTTTGACGACTGCAGAAATCTTGAGGTCGTCGATACCAATGACGCTGGGCAGGTCACCGATGATCACTTTCTCCCACATGGCCTTGGCCTGATCGAAATAGCTTTTGTAGGTTGCGTCGCCCGAATACACCAGGTCGATGTTGAAATTACCGGGTGCGGTCTTGAAGTCGTAAGTGGTGGTGCCAGCGTAGTTGTTGCCGGTGACGTCCTTGACGCTGCCCGCGGCGAAGGTGACAAAGTACTGCGTGTTGGCCGCCAGGTCGTTGGTCGGATTGATGGTCAGGCCGTTGCTGGCAATGGCGATCTTGGTGCTGGTGGCAACATCGAACGATTCGATCACCGTGCCGGCGGCATTCTTGAGCACGATGGCGCCGGTGCCGCGCTTGATCGCCTCGGAGAAGGTCAGGGCAATGTTGGCGTTGGTGGCGGCACCGATGGCGCCATCGCCGGGCGTGAATCTGGCCACTGTGGGTGCGATGGTGTCGGCGCCGGTCTTGAAGTCGTAGGTGGTGGTGCCGGCGTAGTTGTTGCCGGTAATGTCTTTGACGCTGCCCGCGGCGAAGGTGACAAAGTACTGCGTGTTGGCCGCCAGGTCATTGGTCGGGTTGAGGGTCAGACCATTGCTGGCAATGGTGATCTTGGTGCTGGTGGCAGCGTCGAACGATTCGATCACCGTGCCGGCGGCGTTCTTGAGCACGATGGCGCCGGTGCCGCGCTTGATGGCCTCAGAGAAGGTCAGCG
>CANNRR010000223.1 GCA_947508055.1 Burkholderiales bacterium | reverse complement strand
AGGGTGGTTTGCCCTAAGCAACTACGAAGTGGCATACTTCAATTGCTGAAATCCGTCTTGCACAGCCACAGACGGTCGAAATCAGGGAGAGGTCGTCAATGAAGAATGCGCTAGAGAGGACTCTGGTTAACGCTCGCGAGAAGCTGTTCTCAAGCGTAATGAATGAGTCTCAAATGTCAAAAGACCCAGTCCGCTCAATTCTTCGGGCCTTGGGCTGGGATACGTTCGATGTAGATAACCTCGGTGCAGCAGCCGGCATGGCGTTCCGTGAATATCCTACTGATACCGACTCCGCGAACGACGCAGTGTTCGTCAATCAGGCAGCAGTGTGCGTCATTGAATCCAAGAAAGACAGTCTTCGAGTGGCCAAGCAAATGACAACGCCACTGTCGTCAGTGGATATATTTGCGACCGACTTTGGCTAGTTGATTCGTGTCCAGCACCGTCAATTTTTATAACCACAACGCCGCATCTTTCTTTGCGGACACGGTAGCCGTTGAAATGTCGGAGCTACATGCTCGGTTCCTGAGTCACGTTCCGCTTGGCGGTCTGATTTTGGATGCGGGATGTGGTTCCGGACGCGATAGCAAGGCTTTCTTCACGCTTGGTTACCGGGTGTCAGCGTTTGATGCATCCCCTGCACTTGCCCAACTAGCGTCTGATCTGATCGGGCAATCTGTGGCAATCAGAACATTTGATCAGGTCGACGAGATCGCGTGCTATGACGGAATCTGGGCGTGCGCCAGTTTGTTACACCTGCCGCCGGCAGCATTACCCGAGTCTATGGGTCGTCTATGGACCTCCCTCAAGCCCGGTGGTGTTTTCTATCTCAGCTTCAAACTGGGCGATGGAGAGCGGGAAAACAATGGACGGCATTTCACTGATGCTACGGAAGCACGTCTGCGGGAATGGACGACTGCGCTGGCGGATGTTGGATCGCTCGAGTGTTGGATCACACAAGACCAGCGCCCAGATCGCACAGAGAACTGGCTGAATGCATTGATTCACCGTAGTACACGCGTGCCGTCCAAACTAATTACAGGTGGGCGCGATCATCCGTTCTTGCCGCAGCTATGTGAATCGATCGCGCACGCCGATGAGATCGACTTCACGGTCGCGTTCGTCAAAACTTCTGGTCTGCGCCTGTTGTTGCCCGATCTGCATTTGGCATTGACACGTGATTCTGGCGGTGTCTGTAACCGACCCAAGGCGCGTATCCGCGTTCTCACCAGTGACTACCTCGACGTGACCGATCCGGACGCGTTACGTTTGCTGCTTCTGTTGCAAGAGCAGGGCGCTCAGGTCCGGGTGTTTGAGACCGCAGGGAGCAGCTTTCACATGAAGGCCTACCTCTTTGCTCGTTTTACGGACAACCGTCAGTTGCATGGCACTGCATTCATTGGGTCGAGCAATATAAGCCGCCAGGCCCTCACTGATGGGCTCGAGTGGAACTATCGGGTTGATTACCCGGCTGATGATGGATTTCTGGAAGCTCGCAACCGGTTTGAAGCGGTTTTCCATCACGCTCGCACCCTTCCCGTGCACGATGCGTGGATCGATGCCTACGAGGCGCGGCGCGTACCTCCGCCACGCGTTGTCTCGCCCGGCAGTGATGAAGCTGAAGCGCCGCCGAATCCAACTCCGATTCAAGTTGCCGCGCTACAAGCCTTGACGCAAACGCGAAAGGACGGCTACAAGCGTGGTCTGGTCGTGTTGGCCACCGGTTTGGGTAAGACCTGGCTGGCGGCGTTTGATGCGCAACAAATGGGCTCGCGCCGCGTGCTATTTGTTGCGCATCGCGAAGAAATTTTGAACCAGGCGGCAGAGACATTTTTGCGTATCCGACCTCGCGCAAGGGTGGGCTATTTCATGGGACAGGTGCGCGACACTCAGGTCGATATCCTTTGCGCCTCAGTGCAGACACTGGGGCGCACGGCGCATTTGTCGCGCTTTGCTCCCCAGCATTTTGATTACATTGTCATTGACGAGTTTCACCATGCTGCAGCGCCTACTTATCGTGCCTTGCTTCGGTATTTTGCACCGCAGTTTTTGATTGGCCTGACAGCGACACCGGACCGAACTGACCAGTCCAATATCCTGAGCCTTTGTGATGACAACCTGGTCTACACATGCGATCTATTTGCCGGCGTGACTGCCGGACTGCTAGCGCCGTTTCATTACTATGGGATCTGGGACGAATCGGTCAACTATAAGGAAATACCTTGGCGCAATGGTCGGTTTGACCCCGAACTACTGTCCAACAAGCTTGCCACCCTGGCACGCGCACGTCACGCTGCGAAACTATGGCGCGAAAGGGCGCAGAGCCGAACACTGGCATTTTGTGTTTCCGTGCGCCACGCCGACTACATGGCCGCTGAGTTTTGCCGGGCAGGAATCGCGGCTGCAGCGGTTCACTCCAGTTCTGAAATGAGTCGTGGCGATGCGCTGACGCGGCTAGCAGATGGGCGACTGCAAGTTATCTTTTCGGTAGATTTGTTCAGTGAAGGTGTTGACTTGCCTGCCATTGACACAGTGCTAATGCTGCGCCCGACCGAGTCGAAGATTCTATTTTTGCAGCAGCTCGGGCGTGGTCTGCGCCTGGCGGCGGGCAAAGAGAAACTGGTCGTTCTGGACTTTATTGGAAATCACCATAGTTTCTTGCACAAACCTCAAGCGCTAGCGCAGGCTGGCGCTACTTATCGAGACTTGGCGACGTTCGCCCGCAAGGTCGAGGCACGACAACTGACCCTGCCACCGGGCTGCTTTGTCAACTACGACATAGCACTGATCGAGTTTCTCAAATCGTTGGATTCGGACGGTGCAGCGCAGGATTTTGAAGCCTTGCGGGACGCCCTGGGCCGGCGCCCCACGTTGGCTGAGTTTTACCGCTCCGGCGCCAACGTCACGCGGGTACGTCAGCAATACGGCAGCTGGTTTGCCCTCGTGCGCACCATGAACGAGTTGAATGAACCCGAGATGGTCGCTGCCACGACATTCCAGCGTTTGCTTCGTGAACTTGAAACAACAGCCATGACACGAAGCTACAAAATGGTGTTGGTCGAGGCCTTCCAGGAACTGGACGGTTGGCGTTCGCCGCCATCGTTGGCGGAGTTGGCTGCACGCTCGTGGCAAGTCATGCAACGCCGGCGACCCTTGCTCTCAGACCTGCCGGATACGATGCTCGACACTGCGAACGGTACATCCGATGTTTGGCAGCGTTATTGGCGAGAAAACCCGATCAATGCCTGGATTGGAGGCAACACTCGCAAAACGGCGCAAACGTATTTTGAGACCGATAACGGGCAGTTCAAAGCGAGCTTTCCAGTTGGCGATGCAAACATCGATGTTCTGGCGACCCTGGTGCAGGAACTGATCGATTACCGCTTGGCGTCCTACGAAGCTCACCAGGCCGCCCGCGCTGACAGCAGCAGCAACGTCATTCCGTTTCCACAGAAGAAGACTTCGCGCACCGAAGTACCGTACTTTCCCAACCTCAAAATCGCATGTGGTCATTTTCGGACTGGCTCTAGCGACGCGACGGAACATCGGAGCGTGGGTGATGTCTACGGGCGGATCGATCCGGCCCGCCATTTCATCGCCCGTGCCACGGGTAACTCGATGAGCGGTGGTAAGAACCCTATTGGCGACGGCGACTACCTGCTTCTCGAACTTGTGAGTCCGACCAATGCCGGCTCCATTACAGGTAGCGTCATGGCGATTGAGAGGCAGGATGATTCCGGTGACAACCAGTATCTACTTCGAGTCGTCACCAAAGGACCGGATGGAATGCACATTTTGAAGGCCAACAACCCGGAGTATGCGGACATCGTAGCCACAGATGGCATGCGCACGCTGGCTCGACTCAAGGCGGTAATCGATCCACTCGAGATCGAGGTCGGACAGGGCTTCATGCGCGAAGACATCCCGGCGCTATTCGGTGAGCAGTTCAATCCGGGTAATTGGCACAGTGGTCATATCGTATTGCCGGATCAAAAGGCCCAAATTCTGCTGGTCACCTTGAACAAGCAAGGGAAGGTCGAAGAACAGCGATACCTGGACCATTGGATCGATGAGAACAGTTTTCACTGGCAGAGTCAAAACGCCACGACGCCGCAAAGCAGTAGGGGTCGGCAGGTGATCGAGCACGAGAAACTGGGTCTTGCCATCCATTTGTTTGTACGGGAGCACAAATTGCAGGCCGGTAAAGCGGCGCCGTTTGTCTATCACGGTCGGGTGCATTACCAAAGTCACACTGGTAGCGCGCCCATGAGCGTCGTGTTCGAGGTTGGCGCGTAAATATCTGTGGTGTCGTCGTCAGGCAACAGCCCAATGCCCAGATCACCCCATCTTCACGCCTCCCTCAGCGGCTCCACTAGTCATCCGAATGCCACCCAGACCTGCTAGAGTCCCCCACTGGTGAAAAGAGGCCCCTTTCGATTCGCCCAAATTCTGCGAATGGGAACTTCGCTCAGTTTGTAGATTGATACGCAATTCAAGTCTGCGAGTTAGGTAACTTCTATGCTCAGTAAACGCTTCTTGCCCTACTTCCTGATTACTTTGCTCTCTGGGCTTGCCACGCCCCAATTGGTAGCGCAGTCGATCAAGTTGGATAAACCTACGAGGACCGTGTACAAGTGCAACACCGATGGAAAGGTCGCTTACTCTGACACACCTTGCTTGGGTGCTGAGCGAATTGATGCCGAACCGACACGCGGCCTTGATAAGTCAAGTGGAGCATCAAGGGTTGGGTCGGACGTAGCAGCTGAAATGCGGCGAGAACTGATGGACGAGGCAATTAAGCCACTGACTGGAATGTCATCAATGCAGATGGACATCGAAAGAAGGCGATTCAATCTCCCGCCTGAAAGTAAGCACGAATGCAAAATTCTTGACGCCAGTATTGGAGACACCGAGGCGAAGGAACGCACTGCGCAAGGCAGTGCAAGACTCCCGCTTCAACAGAATTTGTTTGAGCTTCGCAAGAGATTCAAGGAACTCAAGTGCTAGCGCAACGATCAGCACTTCGCCTAATCAACAAGCGAGAGGAAGTGAAACGGTATCGCAATCAGGAAACGCTGGCTGTCGTGCTTGTCAGGGTAGCCATGGCCATCGCTCTGCCGACCATCAGTCATGCGACTGGCGCCAGTGACAACAGTGCGAACCAACTACCGACTCAGGAATTTAATTTCCGGATTGATGGCCCCGACCAAAAGTCGCTTCCCCCGAAGGCGCCGGTCTTGCCACGAGCGGAGATTGCAACGGGGGCAAAACCACTTCCGAACAGTCATGACATCCGAGTGGCCTGTCCAACGCAGCTTGCACCCGAAATGCCTCGTAAGGCGCAGCAAGAGGACATCCAGGGTGTGGTGACAGCCCAGATCCGGGTCAAAGGTGGCGTGGTGCAGGATGTCGTGATTCTTTCAGGACCCCCTGTGTTTCATGACTCCGTAATGGCCGCCATGAAGCAGTACAAATGCATCTCGCACCCAGTGAACGAGGTCGTCGCCACCCAGCAATTCAATTTCAAGTTGGAGTAAGAACCCATTTAAATCGCGGTTCCAGCGAGACTCCCCCGACCCAATACCGAGCCCTTCAGAACCTGGCCTTGGCGTGGCTTCGCAGCCCACCAGAACGCACCCCAAGACCTGCTAGAATTCGCGCTGGTGAAAAACGGGATCGACCCCGTCT
>CANNRR010000222.1 GCA_947508055.1 Burkholderiales bacterium | reverse complement strand
ATCATGTCCTGTAGCACATGGGTGCCGGCAGTGCTGTGCAGCAGCGTGTTCATGTGGGCACCCAGCAAGGCTTCCTCGGTGTTGCCCACCAGGTCACAGAGGGCCTGATTGGTTTGCTCGATCTGCCCGTGCTCGTCGCACGCCACCAGTACGTCCGACATGGAAGACAGCAGACTGTAGATGAGCTGTTGCGACGCTTCGAGCTGCGCATTCTTTTGCTCCAGCGCCACTTCGTCGTGCAGTAGCTGGGAATAGACATCGTCCATCTTCTGGATCACGTCCAGCCAGGTGTCATCGCCCACGCCCTCTGGGGATGTGCTCTTGATGCTATGAATTTCGGAGCGTGTCATGCTGTATCCATGCGGTCAATGCACCGTACAGACCATGCAGGGGTCAAAGGAACGCACGATGTGCTGCACCGCAACGGGAGTCGTTTCGCCCGGCAGTACGGGCGCACCCACCAGGGCGGCTTCCAGCGCGCCGGGGTTGCCATGGCGGTCACGCGGAGAAAAATTCCAACTGGTCGGCGCGATGATTTGGTAGTTCGCAATTTTCCCGCCGCGAATCGAGAGCCAGTGCCCCAGGCTGCCGCGTGCAGCTTCACACAAGCCAAAAGAATCGGCCTCCATCGGCAGCACGACGTCAGTACTGCACGGTGCATCGGGCACGATGGCGCGCAAGGCCTGCTCCGTCCACAGCACCAGGCGGGCGAGTTCGATGGAGCGTGCCAGCACCCGTGTCATCACATTGCCGCCGGTGCGCCCCCACAGGGCGCGAATCAGCGGTTGACCGTCGGCTAACTGCCGGGCCAGTGCCCCGGTTTCCACCACCTGGGCGTGCAGGCGCGGTGCCTTGTTCCAGCTGTAGGCGTCGGCTTTGTCAATCTGTGGCAGGGTGACGCCCTGCGCGGGGTGTTGCGCTGTGTCAGAGTCCGCAAGCCAGGCGTGGCGCGCGTCTTCGGTAATGTGCGCCGGATCGACCGGGTGTAGACCTTGCCCATCCCACGCGCCGGGGGCAAAAGCGTAGCCACCGTGCGGGTCGGCAAAACTGCCGTAACTCATGGTCAAAGCGGGACCGGGCCCCAGAGTTTCGAGTTGCAAGTCGTGCGCGATGGAAAGAAATAGGCGCAAATCGCCGCGCTGGGGGTCGCGTGCCAGCCACCGCGCAAGTGCTTCCTCGCTGTCCAAGGCTGCAAGCGTCTCCAGTTCTGCGCCATACAGCACACGCTCCAGAAAGCTGCGCATCTCAGCCACTTTGGTGCCCAGTCTGATCAACTCGGACGCACTCACGTTGCGGCTTGACCCGCCGGGTCCGATGGATTGGGTATGCGGCCACTTGCCGCCCAGTGTGCCCAGGATTTGGAACCAGCGCTGGCGCACCGCCACGGCTTCGCGGGCGTGGGAACCTGAGTGTGCTGCAAAGCGTTCCAGCGCTTGTGCGTACCACGCGCGACCAGCGTAAATGGGACGCGTGAAGTCGGGCATAAAAAAGAGATAGAAGTGCGTCAAATGGTCGGCCGCGTTCTCGCAGGCCAGCATCAGGTTGGTGAGCCACACGCCGTTAGGCGGCACCTCTGCGCCGCACGCACTGCCCAGCGCCCGTGCTGCCGCGACCGACTGCGTAACCGAACAGATACCACATATGCGTGGCACGTAGACCAAAGCATCCAGCGGGTGCTTGCCCAGCAAGATTTGCTCGAACCCCCGGTACATGGTGGCGTTGACCCAGGCGCGCTGCACCCGCCCATCAGCCACATCCAGGCTGACTTCCAGATCCCCCTCGACCCGGTTGAAGGGCCCGACGATGAGGCGCGAAGGCGTGCTGCTGGCGGTCATTTCAATCGCGTTTTCTTGATGAGTGGCGCAACCACCAGATGGTTGGCCAAGGAGTTGAGCTTCACGCGCTGCGGCGTGGCCGATTTGGACAGCGATGCCAGCGCCACAAACCAGGCCTTGTGCATGTCGGTGGGTAAGCCGATCGGAATACCTGCTACCTTGGGCGTCTGGTGGAACGGGTGGCCAGGCTCTTCAAAACCCGGTTCCGTGCAACTAATGCAGGCGTAGCCGCCACGGATGCACGAGCCCTCGCCGTTCCACAGGCGAATGTTGCAATCGGCATGCGCCTGCGTGCCTTTGCAACCCATGTTTTCCATCAGGCAGCCCAAGTCGGACGGCTTGTGCGCGCTGGCCTTGTATTCGTAATACTCGTTGCGGGCACAGGCGTGGTGCACCAGTTGGTCGCTGTAGAAGCGTGGCCGCGCCAGGGTATCGAGTGCATCGGCACCCAGACTGCCCTGTGCCAGCGCGGCCAAAGTCTCCAGTACCCAGCCGGGGTGGGTCGGGCAACCCGCTACATTGACCACCGGCAGCCCCGAGCGACTGCGCCATGCGGCGCCCAGCACGCCGCCTGCGTGATCGCCCTCGTACTGCAAGCCGCAGGCGTCGGTCGGGTTGAGACCACCCGCGGTGATGCCGCCGAACGCCGCGCAACTGCCCACGGCCAGCACGTTATGCGCCACCGCACACAGCCGCTCCACCCAGTGCAGCATGGATTGCTGCGTGCCCGCCAGCATGTGAAAGCGCCCGCTGCCGTGCGGGCCGCGCAAGAGCGCGCCTTCGATGCACAGCGCGTCCAGTACCGTTGTGCCATTCAGGCAATCTTCGAGCACCTGCAAGCACTCCTGCCCCGACTCCAGCGAGAAAGCGGGATGCCACAATACATTCACTCCCATTTGGCGCAGCAGACCGTGGAAGTCTGAGGTGTCCGCGCACAGCAACGACATGCTGCATCCGCCACAGCCGCCGGACTGCAGCCAGAGGACGTTAAGCATCGCCTTGCCCCTCCAGCCCGAACCGCGCCAGTTTCTGGCGCAAGCCCACGCGTGAGAGACCAAGCTCCTTGGCGGCGTGGGTTTTGTTCCAGTGCAGACGCAGCATGGTTTCGCGCAGGATGACGGCTTCCATCGCGTCGATGCGTTCTTGCAAGCTGCCGCTTTGGGGTGGCGTCTGCTTGCCGTGATTGGACGCAGTGGCAACACCGGATTGCCCGTAGAGTACGCGCGCAGAGAAGGCGCTTGCCGCAACCACCTGTCCGTCTGACAGCGCCACGGCACGGTAGATTTCGTTCTTCAACTCGCGGATATTGCCCGGCCAGGCGTAGGCCAGCAGATTGGCTTGCACGTCTTTGGCAAAGCGCACCTGGGGTCGACCCAACTCCTGCGCAGCACGCGCCAGCAGCATGTCGGCAATCGGCAAAATATCGGCGCTGCGCTCGCGCAGAGGCGGCACACACAAGGTGCTGCCGGCGATGCGGTAGTACAGGTCTTCGCGAAAGCGGCCCGAACGCACATCCTGCTCCAGATCGCGGTGGGTGGCGGCGATCACCCGCACGTTCACCAGCACCGGGCGGCTGGCACCAACCGGGCGCACTTCGCCCTCTTGCAGCACGCGCAGCAGCTTGACCTGAAAGGCCGGCGAGGTGTCGCCAATTTCATCCAGAAAGATCGTTCCGCCATCAGCACGCTGGAACAGGCCCAAGTGGTCCTCAAACGCCCCGGTGAAAGAGCCGCGCTTGTGGCCGAACAGCTCGGATTCGAGCAGCGTGTCGGTCATGGCCGCGCAGTTCTCCATGACAAATGCGCGCGCGCAGCGCGGGCTGGCGTAGTGCATGGCGCGTGCCAGCAACTCCTTGCCGGTGCCGGATTCGCCGGTGATGAGTACCGAAAGGTCGTACCGCGCTAGCCGGGCAGCAATCTCGCACACGGCGTTGAGCGGGCTGCTGCTTGCGCGCACCAGGCTGTCAAAGTCAAAGGCGGCGCGGGCACTGGCCAGGCTTTCGCTGCCGCGCTTGCGCAGCACAGGG
Organism: Burkholderiales bacterium; assembly: GCA_947508055.1. Classification (GTDB taxonomy): domain Bacteria; phylum Pseudomonadota; class Gammaproteobacteria; order Burkholderiales; family Burkholderiaceae_C; genus Allorhodoferax. Next base: position 1,866 of record CANNRR010000222.1, on the reverse strand, counting down.
GTGCTGGTGCGCAGTTCCAGGTTGAGGCGCTGGGTCTGAATTTGCAGACTGCGGGCCTCGGCCGCCTTCGCCACGGTCGACAGCAGGTGGTCGGGAACCCAGGGTTTGAGTACGTACTGGTAGATGCCGGCGTCATTGATGCCGGCAATGATGTCCTGCGAATCGGTGTAGCCGGAAATGATGATGCGTACGGTGTCGGGCCACAATTCGCGCACTTCCTTCAGGAACTTGACACCGCTGGTGCCGGGCATGCGCTGGTCACACAGGATCACGCTCACCTCGTGGCGCTCCAGCAGGCCGCGTGCCTCGTCGGCGGAGCTGGCCGTCAGGATGCGAAAGTCTTCTTCCAGATTGCGGCGTATGGAGTCGAGCGAGCGGGTCTCGTCGTCCACCACTAGCACCAGCGGCAGAGAATCGTAGGGGTCTGGCAATGCGGGCAGGGACATTGTGATGCTCTTGTTTTTATAGCTGGTTGCGCAGTTTTTACGGGGGCTAGCGGTTGTTTTTAACGATGAATTGCCAAATGACGCGGGGTCCACGCATGCGGCTTGCGATAGACAAAATGGTGCCGTGCCACATGGTAGCTGGCATCGAATCCGTAAAAATTTCGGTGCATGCGTTGCAGTTCCTCGGCGCGGTAGTCGGCCAGCGGTTTAATGGCTTCGTCCTGGCCCCGTTGCGCCTGCTTGTTCGCAAGACTTTGCGCCAGATTATGCGCCGCTGCCAGGGCTATGGCACGCTCTTGCACCTGTTCAGCAAAGTCCTGTGCGCCCTGGCCGAAACAGGCATCCAGCAGGCCGTGTGACACCGCAGCATCGGCGGTGAGTGGCAGGCGTTCCTGCATCAGGGCGCGACTGGCGGCCTCGCCAATGCGCCGGGGCAGGGAATAGGTCCAGTACTCGGAGCCATAGAGATTGCCCATGTTCTTGTAGTGCGGATTGAGCACCACGCCCGCGTGTGCCCACACCACGTCGGCAGCCAGCGCCAGAAAGCAGCCACCAGCGCCCGCGTTGCCGTGCAGCGCCGCCACGGTGATGCGGTCTGTCATCGTCAATATTTCCAGAGTTGCATCGTTCATGGCGTTGATATTGCGCCACGATGCATCGGCGGCACTGTCACCCGTCGCGCGCTGGGCGGCTTCGATGTCATGCAGATGAATGCCATTGGAGAAAAAGTCCTGCCCACCGGCTAGCACCAGTACTTGAGTTGGGCGGGTGCGAATCCAGCGCAAGGCATCGTGCAGCCGCAGGCACTGGCGTTCGGACATGGCGCCGTTGTGAAATTCGAAGTCGAGCCAGCCCACGCATGCGCCAGTGGGGCCGAATTCGCGGTAACGTAATTCGTCCCACTCTTCATCGTCGCGCATCAGCGGGGCCGCCAGTTCCGGCAATGCGGCGGACTGCATGGCAAACACCCGCGTCGCCGCCAGTTTAAGCACACCGGAACTTGCGGACTGGGTTGATATGGCGTCTTCCTGGCGCACATGGCCGATCCAGATGGCACCATCCACCGTGCGGCGCAGCAGTGCCGGTCCGCGCCATGCCAACACTGCGCCCGGCTCGCTTTCCGAAAACGCGGCGACGGCTTGCGCGCTGGCCGGATGCGCGTCAAACAGCCGGCAGGGGTGGTCGAACAGGGTGTCGAGCACCCCGGGGGAGCCGTCGGCGGCGGCTATTTTTTGGAGGATGGCTTGGGTGGGGTCGGTGGGCCAGTTGATGCGGCGTGTGGTTTGCTGCATCGGGGGGTTCCAGGTGCCAGCCACTATGCTGGTGTGCCCCGGTTTATTGGGGTCAGAGTCCTGGACTTGGGGTTTTGCCAAAATGATTTGCCCGTTGGGCAACCCTTCGGGCCGCTGCGCGGTCATAT
>CANNRR010000221.1 GCA_947508055.1 Burkholderiales bacterium | reverse complement strand
TGCTCGCTGCGGGGATAGTGCGCATGCGCTTGAAAGGCCCTCCCAACATTCATGCAACAGATAGCGAAGTTAGTCTTGGCTTCTCTGCCAACCAGCGCGTCAATGCGAACCCGTCTCACACACAAGGAGTTCCGCAATGACGACACCAACCCTGTCAATCAACGAGCAGCTTACACAACTGCCAAATTTGACAATGTATCAACTATGGGAGCAATGGGATCAACTTTTTGACCGTCGCCCCGGCCACCACCAGCGCACCTACTTGGAAAGCCGGATTACCTACAAGCTGCAAGAGCGTGAATATGGTGGGCTACCAGGTCACGTTCGGCGCAAGCTTGAAGAAATCGGCAGGACTGGCGAAGTGCCAAACCACAAGCGCCGTGCCGAAAACGAACTCGCGCCGGGCACCGCCTTGCTTCGTGAATTCAATGGCATTACCCATCGGGTCATAGTGATGGACGACGGCAAGTTCCAGTTTAACGACACCGTCTTCAACAGCCTGTCCAAGGTGGCCCGGGAGATCACCGGAACGATCTATTCTGGCCCGGTGTTCTTTGGCTTGAAACCCACCAGTCGCGACAGAAAGGCGGCCCGGGCATGAAGACAAAAGCAAAAGAAACAGGAACCCCGTCGCTGACTCCAAAGAAGCGCTGCGCCATCTACACCCGCAAGTCGACCGACGAGGGGCTGGATATGGAATTCAACAGTCTGGAAGCACAGCGCGATTCAGCGCTGGCTTTCATCAGCAGCCAGCGCCACGAGGGTTGGACGGCCAACGATCAAGGCTACGATGACGGCGGTTTTTCTGGTGGCAACACCAACCGCCCCTCGCTCAAACGGCTATTGGCAGATGTCGAAGACGACCGCATTGATGTGGTGGTCGTTTACAAAATTGACCGACTATCGCGATCCCTGTCTGACTTCGCCAAGATCGTTGATCTCTTTGATGCCAAAGGGGTCACCTTTGTCTCGGTGACCCAGCAATTCAACACGACCACCAGCATGGGACGCTTGATGCTCAATGTGCTACTGTCGTTCGCACAATTTGAGCGAGAAGTCACTGGAGAGCGGATCCGCGACAAGATTGCGGCCAGCAAGGCCAGGGGCATGTGGATGGGCGGCACACCACCGCTGGGCTATGACGTGCGTGAGCGCAAGTTGATCGTCAACGAGCCTGAGGCCAGACTGGTCAGGGATATTTTTGCACGGTACGGCGAAACCGGATCAGCTTCGCAGTTGGTGCGCGAGTTGCAGATCGAGGGGCACACCACCAAAGCGTGGGTGGCCCTAAATGGTCGTCGCCACGAGGGGAAGGTGATTGATCAGCAAATGCTTTTTAAGCTGTTGCGCAACCGCCTGTATCTGGGTGAGATGACTCACAAAGGCAAATCCTTCCCCGGCCAGCACGAGTCCATCGTCACGCATGAGTTGTGGGCGGCAGTGCACAACTATGTCGAGGGCCGCAAGAAGGGTTCGCGGGTCCAGTACAAAAAGGAGCCAGCGTTATTGAATGGTCTTCTGTACGCGCCCGACGGCCAGCGCATGTTGCCGACCTTCACCCAGAAAAAGAACGGCAAGCGTTACCGCTACTATGTCCCCTATCTGGAAAAGCGCCAATCAGCGGGTGCCACCTACGATCCGACGCAACCGAATATTGGACCACTGCCTGCCGCAGAAATTGAATCCGCCGTGCTGGCCCAGGTGCACCAGGCTTTGCAGAGGCCCGAGATGATCGTAGGCGTCTGGAAGGCCAGTATGGCGCTACCGCAAGGACAGCGTTTGGATGAGCCGATGGTGCTAGTGGCCATGCGGCAGATGAGTGCCGTGTGGGAAAACCTATTCCCGATCGAGCAAAACCGCATCATGCGACTGCTGATCGAGCGCGTGCAGCTTCATGAAGATGGATTGGACATCATCTGGCATGAAGACAGCTGGCAGCGATTCTGCAGGGAGATTGGGCGCCAGCCATTTGTGACTGAGCAACAAGAGCAGCTTGAGGAGTTGGTCTGATGAACACCATCACAAGACCCTCTCGCGAATCGCCGGCATCGCGTCGTGTCGAAGTCACGCCGTCGGGCAAACCACGTTTGCTTCAGATGGACGGTCGGTCGGTAACCTTTGTTCCCCTGAAAATCAAGCGCCGTCACAGCAGCAAACTAATTGTGCCGCCGATCGGCGCTCCCAGAACGCAAATGCATTCGTCTTTTGATTTGCCACTGATTCGCACCCTGGGCAAGGCGTTTTACTGGCAAAAGATGATCGACACGGGCGAAGCAGCCAATGCCAGCGAGTTGGCGCGCCGCTTCAAACTTGAGCAAGGCTGGGTTAGTGAAGTGCTGAGGATGACGCGGTTGGCGCCGGACATCATTCGCGCAATTCTGGAAGGGCGCCAACCCCGCCAGCTCAACCTGCATGCGATGCGTGGTCGCCAGGCTGAGGTTCCGCTGGATTGGGATGCGCAGCGCAAGCTGTTTGAGTTCATTGCACCGAGAGACCCTGACTGACGTCAAACCGTCGCCGTCAGCGACAGCGGTCCGGCTGAAAAATTCCAAAAATTGGAACATTTGTGTCTGGATAGCAGTTGGGTTTTTAGAACTCGTCTTTGCGACACAGGTGTAAGTGCTGGATAAATATGGCGTTTTGCCTGTGCCAATTCAGCGAGTTCTCCGGAATTTTTTTCAGAACAGAGAGCACAAGAGAATCGAAATGGCAACGCTTGGGGCGACCGGCAGTGGTGTCATGGGACACGAAGCACAGGCAGATCAGCTGCACGCCCCGCGTGGCTTGGAGAAAGCCCAGAAACGACAAAGCCAACTGAGAACAGTTGGCTTTGAATACTGGTGGCCTGGGGCGGAATCGAACCACCGACACAAGGATTTTCAATGACCATCCTCGTGCGCGGGGTAGGCGCTTCCACCCGCAACTAGTAATTGAATCAACTACTTAGCGCGTATTGTAGCGCATTCAAACGCAACCTTGCGCACCGTTTCGCACTGATTTCCCGTCGTGTGTCTCAGAAACTGCAGCAGAAGTTGCCCCCCTTTCATATAGTGCACCCACTTATACGCACGCACCACAGAACACCCCGGGCTATTCCGAATTGCCTTGTCAGCGTCATGTCTATAAGCTCAGTTACGGTGGGCACCGCTACTGCGTTTTACCCGCCTCGAAATCCTTTATCCTTGTACCCATGCCCGCCCAAGCCCTTATCAACCCGCTCCTGTTGCGATGGGCACGTGAGCGCGCCGGGCTGGGGATTGACGAAGCGGCACAGGCCGCCAAGGTCCGTCCAGAGCAATTGCATGCGTGGGAAGACGCGCAAAGCAAACCCACCTTTCGCCAAGCGCAGACTCTGGCCCAGGTGTTGCATGCCCCGTTCGGCTATCTTTTCCTGAGCGAGCCCCCGGCTGAACCGCTGCCCTTGCCAGACCTTCGCACACTGGCAGGCGTAGATGTTCCTCGCCCCAGCGTGAATCTGCTCGAGTCGGTACGAATCGCGCTACAACGCCAAGCCTGGTACCTGGAATACCAACGAGACCACGGCCGCGCTGCACTCGACTTTGTCGGACGCTTCAAACTGGACGCCAGCGCGGTCCAGATTGCCTGCGACATACGCAAGGTTCTGGGCGTGGATATCGAGCAGGGCCAGCGCTCCTGGGAGGTTTACTTCCGCGAACTCATAGAAGCCGCTGAAACCGCGGGTGTCCTTGTCATGCGCAGCGGCATCGTGGGTAACAACACGCACCGCAAACTCGATGTCGGTGAGTTCCGCGGATTTGCCATCAGCGACCCCCTGGCACCTATTGTGTTCATCAATTCCGCAGATGCACCTGCTGCGCGACTGTTTACCCTGTTGCACGAATTGGCGCACCTCTGGATAGGCAGCAGCGGAATATCCAATGGGGCTCCGGGTAGCGCACGGCGTGAAGAGGTTTTGTGCAATGCCGTGGCGGGAGAATTCCTGGCCCCACGGAGCGAATTCTTAACCTATTGGGAAACGGGAGCTGCACACCTGGCCCAGCGCCTAGACGAGTTGGCACGGCGTTTTCATGTGAGCACCCTGGTCATCATGCGCAGGGCACTGGACCTCGGGCTGGTCAGCCAATCCACTTACAGCGAGCACTACCGCAGCACCCTGGATGCGTTCAATGCGCAAGAAGGTGGTGGCGGTAACTTCTACCGAAACGCGGGTGCCAAGAACAGCCCACGGTTTGCACAGGCAGTTATCACCGAAGCGCTAAGTGGTCGTCTCCTATTGCGGGAGGCAGGGCGCCTGCTCGGCGTTCAACCCAGCAAGATTCAGGAGTTCGCGGGGCACCTGCGCGCATGAACTACTTGCTGGACGCCAACACGCTGATTGAAGCCAAAAACCGCTATTACCAAATGAGCATTTGCCCGGGATACTGGCACTGGCTCTCAATAACCCACGCGGCAGGTGTTATTGCCAGCGTAAAGAGTGTTGGAGCAGAACTGCGCAAAGGTAACGATACCTTGGCCCAATGGGCAAAGGACAATCACGCGCTTTTCCTTACTGAATCCGACACCGCGACACAGACCGCTTTCGCCGAGGTGGCGCAATATCTTGGGACCCAAGAGTCTCTGATGAAGGCCGGGGCTCTACAGGAATTCCTGGATGGTGCCGACCCCTGGCTCATTGCCAAGGCCCGCGCTCTTGGGGCGACCGTGGTGACCCAAGAGCGACTCAATGAACAAAATCGCAAGAAGTTTCTGATTCCCAATGTTTGCAAACACTTTGGCGTGGCGTACATGAACACTTTCGAACTGCTGAGCCTGCTGGACGCACAGTTCGTGCTGGCAAGCTGATGCCACCCCAAGCGCGAAGAACCCCTCGCTAGGGGCTTGAAACGAACCCGGGTTAACTCAAGAAGACACCCCGTAAATTGGCGCAGCGCGCGAATTGCATAGGGGACTGTTCACCAGAGCAAGTGAGAATACCCGCCTCCCAGCGACCAACCGCGCATGGAATCCGACAGGTGGGCGAACAGAATCCACAACTTGCCCATACGAAGTCGTGCCAAGTACGCCGGGCTGCGTAGTTGTCCGCCCGGTTGCAAAGTGGAAAACACTAAAACTTGAGAAGTCTTGGTAGGTCCGCAACCTTGTAGTTTCCAATTGTTGACAGAGTATTCTTGATGACCGTAATGGAGAGGTCCTTGCGTTTAGGTATGGTGACGATGCTCTTCTCCCCCTCCTTTGCCATCACCGTATGACTGCCCTTCCCCTGACTTCCCCTGATTGCGAACCCAGCACGTTTACAAACCCGAATCATTTGCTCCGTTGAGCATGTCAGAGCCATCACATCAGGTGCCAATACAGACTGTGCCCCCATTGGGACAACCGTATAAATATTGGACTTGATATTCAAAAAGCTTCGAGTTAGCTGCGGGGCGACGTCCCACTCTGCTGAAGGCTGAACGGGATGGAGGGTCGTCTCACGCATATACCCTTGAAGGCGATTTTCGCCCGCATTAAAGGATGCCTGGTCAAGGTAGTCCAGCGCTTTGCGGTATCCCGGCGGGTCTTGCGGGAAAGTCGCACGGAAATACCGCTTCATGGCATTTCGAACTGAGGGTGGCAGCAGCTTTCGATAGGTGTCTTCCTGTAGCCGTAGGTACATGCTCGCATTGGCCAACGCCTCCTCCAGCAAGTCGTCTGTTCCGAGCGCTGGTTTATACACATTCTCGAAATAGGGAATGAACAGCTTGATGCGCGTGACCACATGGAGTCTCAGCGCAAGACACTCAATACG
>CANNRR010000220.1 GCA_947508055.1 Burkholderiales bacterium | reverse complement strand
ATAACTCATGACGCGCACCAAGAAACACGCTGTCATGCCGGACCCCGGATCGAGCCCGGGGCAAGCTCTGATCCGGGATCCAGTGCTCCGCCACCACTGGATTGCGGGTCTGGCCCGCAATGACAATGCGGGATCCGTTCTTGTTGGGCGATGTCATGAATTTCGGAAACATCAATAAACTGGACCGACACCGGGAATGAGCGGTCACGAGAACTCGACGGAAAGTCCTGGCTCGCGGCGAAGGGGCGGTTACGCTGCGCAACTGCGGTACGTTTTGCTCCAAAGCTGGCGCCCAAACTCGAAAGTCGGCTTCGGAGAATGTTGGCTGGCTCCTGAAGACACATAGCCGGCGTTCGCCGGAACCGCATGAAACCTGGCGGAAAGCTGACATACGATTTGCCCGGAACCAGCCGTTCGCGGCCGAGGCCAAAAACTAGGAAGCTGTCATCCAACTTCGACAATCAATTTTTTCGATTGTTGGTCGGGACCGCAGTGGGACCAGTCGGCCATCAAATCAAACAGCCAGCCCGGTAGAGGGGACATCCGGCAACACTACCAATGCCGACAATGGTGCACCCCGAAGCACCTATCCGGTCAATATCTTCACATTCAATCCGGTCACACGCTTGAACGAAGAATCACCGGTCAGAAAGAGGTGTTCAGATCCCAACTGCAAGCAGCTTGCCGCCTGCAACGAATCCGGCGTCTTCAGTCCGTGCTTGACGCGGATAGCCGCCGCCAGTTCCACGACATTTTGGTTTAGCTCAACCCACACCAAGTCAGAGCGCGCAAAGAATGCATCGAATGCCGCCAAGGCTGCACTGTCATTGGCTTTCATAGGGCCCACACGACACTCCAACCAGGTCAGACGCGACACGCCAGCACCAAGCTCAGGGTGTCTTTTTGCTGCGCTCGCCAGTTCCTTACGAATCTTGGTAGAGAACGGCTCATTACCCTCAATCAAATAGATAAGTGCGCTTGAATCGAAGAATGCGATCACCAGGCACGCTCTGCTTTAAGGTCAGCATCGATTTGATTTTTGCTTCGTTTGCCGGCGGTCGGCTGTGCCAGCAACCACTGCATCGCCGTCATGCCCGACGGCGAGGACAACTTTTGATTGGTGAGGCGCTGATAGTCGCTCTCGGATAGAACAACGGCGGCCATCTTGTTTCTTTTGATGATGTGCACCGGACCACGCCGCAAGCTGTCGGCAATGGCCGACATGCCACGGCGCTTGATTTCAGCAACGGAGACAGTGTTGTGGTTCATACAAATACAATAAAAGTATTGAAATAACGGCTAATCGTACCCAAAAAGGTACTTTTCAGCAACTCAAATATCTTCAGTGTCGGGAGTAAACGAGTTGTCCGGTTTATAGCAAGCAATCTGTCCGGTTCTTGGAGGAGCGATGCAACACGCCCACATAAGCTTGGCCCGCTACGTATCTTCAAGAGCCAGCGGCATGAAATTTGGACAAATTGCTCGCTCTGACCAGACAAACCGTGACTGCAGTCACTCGCCAAAGACCGCCCATGGACAAGTACATGCCCTAAGCGGGTCGCCGCAGTAGGGCCGAGCGGTCGTTCAGCTAACCCGATGGAAATAGGTAAGCTGACATTCACAACCACGATCAAAATTTCGCGGACTGTGGGGCTTTTGTGCAGCGTCAAAGGTCATTGGAGTTTCGGCCGGGAATGACTCCAGAGGGCCTGTTGGTTGACTTCCAGTCCGATCCTAAGCAGACACGCCAATGAATGGGCTAACTGGCGGCGGGCACAGCGCCTTATTGGCCGACTGGTGGCTGCCACAGCTCAACTCTGTTTCCTTCTGGATCTATGACCCAAGCAAACTTTCCGTATTCGGAGTCGTCGATCTTGTCGAGAACGTTGCAGCCTTCCTCTTTGAGGATTCTCACAAGGCCATGCAGGTCTTCCACACGGTAGTTCACCATGAACTTGGCCTTGCTTGGAGCGAAGTGGTCACCTTCATCGGCGCCGATCGACCAGATTGTTGAGCCGCCTGCTGGTTTGCCTTCGGAGTCAGTCCAAGTGAACGCGGTGCCACCCCATTCTTGTACGTCGATGCCCAGGTGGCGTTTGTACCAAGCCTGAAGCGTGGGCGCGTCTTTGGCTTTGAAGAAGATGCCGCCGATACCAGTGACTCGCTTCATATTGACCTCTGAATTTCTGTGCAATTCTAGTCTTGCATGATCGAATTTTGGGAAATCAGAGCGCCAGTCGGGTGCCCGGTTTCGCTGCAACGCGGGTATAGGATTTTCTCCATTGCCCACGTTCAACTTTGACTGTCCGCTTGGGAGCGAAGTGGTTGGCAGACCAAGTAGACATGTTGTAACAATTTGCAACTGTCGTAGTTGACCCTAAAGAAATGGAAAACAGTGCCGTTAACTGCGATGAGGGCAAACCTGTTGAAAGACAGGGACGCAATACCTCCGACCTAAAGCGCATGTGCGTCACGGTAGCGGGGTTGCCGATGTTGATTCGAACGATTGGCGTTTGATTGCAAAGTGAGCACAACATTGATCTAGTGTGGCCCTCGCCCGATTTGGAGCGTCGACGCCATGAAAAAGTTTCCTGTTCTAATTTGCGGAGCGTTGGTTTTGAGCGCGTGTGGCGGCGGCGATGTCGGCACATTGGCTGATGACGCGCCCGCCAACCCGCAGATGCAGCAACTTGCCACGGGTTCCATTACGCTGACGGTCAACATGGCCAACCTGCCGCAAGCAGCTGCCATGCAAATTGCACAACCCTTTTTCCATTCGGCGCCGGGCTTGCTCAATGTGCCTGATGATGGGGACGTTGTTAATCCCGATGCTTCCGCCCGTCACGCACCGCGTCACCAGGCCATTACGGCAGACATGGGCGGACTGTCCACGACCCGACTGACAGCGCAGGATATGCGTGAGCCGCATCGTGCGCGTGCCCGTCGCAGCGCGCAATTGGCAGCCGACGGTGCCGCCGCACCCATGGCTGCTTCGACTGTGATTGCCACCTATTCGCCTGCCCAAATCCGCGCTGCTTATGGCCTCCCGGCATTGCTAACCATCGGCACCAGCGTGACAGCGGCACAGGCTGCACAAATGGGCGCAGGCCAGACCATCTACATCGTTGATGCGCAGCACGATCCCAACGCCGCAGCCGAACTCGCGGCCTTCAATACGAAGTTCGGCTTGCCTGCCTGCGCCATCAAAGCTATTGCGGTTACTGCCAGCCTGCCGCTGCCGCCAGCTTCTTCGACAGCCTGTGAGTTCTCCGTGGTGTTCAACACTGCCAGCGGCACTATGACTGGCACGGCCCCAGCCTACGACGCTGGCTGGGCCACTGAAATCACCTTGGATATTCAATGGGCGCATGCCACCGCACCGCTGGCCCGCATCGTGCTGATTGAGGCGCCAGATGCATCGCTCAACAGCCTGCTAGGCGCCGTCAAGCTGGCCAACGCCATGGGGTCAGGCATTGTTTCGATGAGCTTTGGTGCGCCCGAGGGCAATTGGACCAGTTCGGTGGATTCTGTTTTTACAGGCGCCGGGATGACTTACCTGGCTGCTACGGGCGACTCGGGCGCAGCGGTCTATTGGCCCTCGGTTTCTTCGAACGTGGTGGCCGTGGGTGGCACTACGCTGACCTATACCGGCGCCGGAACACGTAGCGAAGTGAGTTGGTCTGGCACGGGTGGTGGTATCAGCGCCTACACGGCAACGCCTAACTATCAGAATAACAAGGTCCCCGGCATGGGCTCAGTGCCGCACCGCGCAGTGGCCGATGTGGCCTTTAACGCTGATCCAGCGTCGGGCCAGTATGTGGCGGTGCAGACTCCCGGCGCTGCCACTGTGAGTTGGCTTAGCGTGGGCGGCACCAGTCTGTCCACTCCGCAATGGGCAGGTTTGATTGCAACCGCCAATGCAGTTCGGGCACAGTCGGGCAAACCGGCGTTGGGCGCACCGCATGCGATCCTGTACGGCCAGGTTGCCGCGGTGCCTGGCACCTACGCCAGCGTGTTTGCCGACATTACCAAGGGCTCCGATGGCACATGCGTTCTGTGCACTGCCAAAGTGGGTTACGACACGTTGACCGGCCTGGGTACACCCAATGTCAGCGGTTTGATGGCCGCGCTGACGGCTTCGGGTTCTGCAGCGGCACCCGTGGTGACACCGGCCGCCATCAGCGGTAAGGTGGGTGCTGCACTGACCTTTACTGCATCGGTGGTAGCTCCCAATCCTGTCAGCTACGCCTTGAGCAATGCGCCATCCGGTATGGCGATTGGCGCTGCCGGCGTTGTGAGCTGGCCTGCTCCAGCTGTTGGCACGTACGCAGTTACTGTAAGTGCCAAAGACAGCAAAACGGGTCTTGGCGGCCAGGGCGTTTATACCGTCACCATTGCGCAACAAGCTGCGCCTGTCGTGGCCGGCGCATCGGCCAAAGGTGCCGTGGGCACCGCCTTTTCTTTTGCCACGGCGGTGACTGCCGCCAATCCGGTTACCTATAGCCTGACGGGCGCACCCACAGGCATGACCATCAGCACCGTGGGTGTCATGGGCTGGACCACACCCGTAGCCGGAAATTACAACGTCACTGTGGTGGCCAAGGATCCCAAGACAGGTCTAAGCGGACAAGGACTCATCACCGTGGCCATCTCGGCTGCGCTCCCACCTTCTGTGGGTGCCAGCACCATTTTGAATAGGCCGGGCGTGGCGCTGTCATTTTCGGTGTCGGTGGCAGCACCCAACCCGGTAACCTATACGCTGACAGGCGCACCCGCTGGCATGGGCATTAGCTCTGCAGGTGTAGTGAGCTGGGCCAACCCGGTGCTGGGCAATTACAACGTGACCGTAACAGCCAAGGACACGAAGACGGGACTCAGCGGCCAGGGCGTCTACACCGTCAAAATTGCTAATGCTGGGCCGGTGATAACGGCTGCTGCCATGACAGGCGCGGTGGGTAAACCCTTAACTGGCACCATCAACGTTGCCGATGCAACTGCCACGTCCATGTCCTTCACCATATCGGGCGTGCCACTGGGCATGGGTTTCTCCGTGAGCGGAACGACCGTGACGGCAAGTTGGGCCAGTCCGGTTCTGGGTAGTTACAACTTGAAAGTGGTTGTTGCAGACAATGCGGGTCTTAGCGCCACGCTTAACGTGCCCGTAACGATTAACGCCAAGTAAATAAGTATCGACGGCAGCTGGCAAGAAATTGCAGCTAATATGCAAAGGTCGCCTCCTGCGGCTTCTTACTGAGTCGAATTGAGCAACCTGTAAGCTGCCTGTCGTCAACGACCGGACTCGCTTCACAACTGCGGTACGTTTTGCTCCAAAGCTGGCGCCCAAAATCGAAAGTCGGCGATGCGGTGACTATTCCACCAAAGTCAGCATCTCCAAGCGACCTGTCATTGATCAGCCCCCTTTGGGGTTCTTCGGTATTCAAAATCGCCAACACTCCATTTCCTGCGGCATTGGCGGGTGCCTTGCTTCGTTAGGCAGGGGCCGTAAGGGTCATCAGCGTCGACCCTGGCGGCCCTGAGCTTTTCCAAACTCCACCCAATGATGGTAGGCAGCCTTGTAATTGGTCGCGCCAAACGCAAGCGGCAGGTCGGGATAAAGTGCAAGGTATTCAGTCGCTTTGAATTCGCGGCTGATGGCTCGGCCCTCATAGATGCCAGAGTCAAACCAATGGCGCCACATCCCCTCCCAGGTTCTACTTGGGGTTACTCTGGTCCACAGGTCAGGGTTTAGCCGGCTGTATTCCTGGATATCGAACACGCTGTTGCCCCTCACGGCATCCT
>CANNRR010000219.1 GCA_947508055.1 Burkholderiales bacterium | reverse complement strand
ATGGACGCTGTGGACCAACTGCACGATCGGGGCTTTCATGACTTTTCCCTTGTCTTTATCGGCAGCCCCCCGGCCGGGCAGGATATTTACCTGACTCAACTGGAGCAGCGAGTAGCCCGTTCACCCATGCGTGAGCGCATCGTCATGCAGGGTTTCACCACAAACATTTGGCCCGCTTACGCGGCACTAGACATTGTCTGCGTGCCTTCGACTGAGCCTGAGTCCTTTGGTCTGGTGGCAGCAGAAGCAATGGCGATGGGAAAACCTGTGATAGCTTCCCGTCTGGGTGCCTTGACTGAGGTAGTAGTTGACGGCTCGACCGGCATAACATTCAAACCGCGGGACACAGATGCGCTAGCGCTAGCTCTGGAACGACTATTATGTGATGACACCTTGCGCCAGAGTATGGGACTCGCCGGGAGAGAGAGAATTGACACGGAGCTTTCAGTTGAACGAATGACCGGGTACTTCAAGAGTACCTATGCAGAAATGATGACGCAGAAAGAATGAATAAGTATCTGCAAACATTTCCGATTGACCACGCCAAGGCGCTGGTGGCCAGGAAATTGCCTTCTTGGCCTGCTGCATCCATCGTTCTGTTGGTCGTGTTTGCGGTGATCTTTCCACCTGGACTATTGACTGGCATGAATTTGTATTTGCTGCTGCTTGCACTGATAGTGTGGCTCTTTTCGGGAGAAAAGTTCGATCCGAACCTGCTGCGAGCGATTGCGCCATTCGGCCTAATTATTGTCTTCGGTCTGGTCGCTGGTATTGGTTCAGACTGGTACATCTACTTGAAGGACGCTTGGTACCTGTCAAATCCAGCCGTTATTGTGAGCACTGGTTATGTCCTGTACCGCTGCAAACCCGACGTGGCCCGTGGACTGAGGGCATTTGTGATTGGCGGCACTCTAGTTGGACTATTCTTCTTGAGCTCATTTGCCACCCATCCGGATTTGGTTCTTCAATCATCTGTAAAGATTCGGGAAACGATTGGCACAGGCTATTACGCCCCAACTCTGTCATTTACCATTCTCTGTGCGTATTCTGGGAAATGGTCTGAGGGACTCGCCCTGCCAAGACGGTTAGCTGTCTGCTGTTTGGTTGTTTGCGCACTAGCCGTGGTTTTGTGCTTTTCAAGGACAATGATGGTCGTGGTAATTATCGGCATTCTTGCGGCTGCGGGTATTCTTGCACGCCGCGAGTGGCAACGAATTGTTTTGGTCGCCATATTCGGACTGCTGCTGGTGTCTGTCATGCGTTTGACTGTGGACACCGAATCACGCGAAGTACAGCACACTTTCATCGGAAAGTTGGCGCGGTCTTTAGATGAAATTAGCGTCCAAGAGTACACCGACTTCAAGAGTATCAATGAAAACTGGCGAGGCTACGAAACTGCGAGGGCACTAAAACTATATTACTCGGGTTCTCCAATTGAGTGGCTTTTCGGACACGGATTTGGAGCGCAAGTAGACCTTGGCTTGGCGATGCCTTTAGGCGGTACTGTTGGCGAACGACCTGAATTAAAGCGCTTCATTCCGATTTTGCACAATGGCTATGCGTATTTGCTGGTAAAGGGTGGGGCAGTCGCCATCTTTCTTTTTGGTTATTTTCTGTTTTGGTTGTACAGCGTTGGCCGTCGAGTAGTGGCGTCAGAGAAAAATCAAATCAACTTCGCACCAGGGCGTGTGCTTCAGGCGGTAGTTGTAACGCTAGCCGTCACAACATGGATTGTGAGTGGCGTGTTCAACAAGCTTGACATGTTTCCGTTTATTCTCGTCGCAGGATTTCTGCTCGCGGCAGTAACGCGTCCCCAAGACCACAGGATATGAACAGCATTACACGTCGGCAAGCACTTAACTTGGGCGTGAGCGTTGCGGCATCACCCTTGATCGCGCATGGTCGGGAAGTTGCCGGAGGGGCATTGAGCTATGCCAACCAAGGTATACGGGGGTTCGTCATTGGGAGGGTTAGAAACCGTGATATTACGTACTTCGACGCACTTGCCAATACAGGGGCCAAAGTAGGACGTATTTTCTTTTCTTTCACGAAATGTCGAGATTGCGACCGTTATGGACGTGCTTTTGAAGACATTGACTCGCTAAAACGTATTTTGGACTTGGCCCGTGTTCGTGGTATCAGGTTGGTCGTGGTCGGGGACTTCCCTGGAACAAATCGAGTTGAGTTCTGGGGCAACGCGGCACTGCGTGAGAGTTTTGTAGAAAACTGGCAGTTGTTTTCCAGAACATTTGGGAATGATTCGGTGATCGCAGGTTTGGACTTGCTAAATGAACCAAATCCACCTTGGCCAAGCGGCAAATTGGAGGATGCCCAAGGACTTTGGCGCGATTTGGCTGGACAGGCTATTGATGTGATTCGGGGGGAACAAATATCGCTTCCAATCATATTTGAGGGCGTTGCGGGCGGGTCTAGCATGGGACTTCGCAACTTTGCACCGATGAGGGATTCAAACGTCGTGTACAGCATCCATCACTACACACCTCACGACATTACTCATCAGCATGTCAACGCCGCTTGGACCCGAACGATTCCTTATCCCGCGGGTCCTGAATGGGAGCTTGGAAAGTGGGATGTTGAATTGGGAGTGGCGGCTTGGACACGCCAAAGAATGGAGCTTGATTTGCGCGACGTGATTTCATTTCAACGCCAACACAAGGTGCCCATTTATGTTGGGGAATTCAGCTGCGTGAGATGGGCTCCCAATCGATCACGGGAGCGCTATATCGCGGATTGTCTGGCCATATTTAGAAAATTTGGCTGGTCATGGACTTATCACGAATTTCGTGGCTGGCCTGGATGGGATGCTGAGATAGACTCTGAAGACCGCACAGTCACCAAGCGCTCCATAGACGCGCCGGTAATGAAAATGCTTCTTGCTGAGCTTGTGGGTCCGCCAAGCGTATTTAAGTGAATTCCGAGCTCCCGGTTATTACAGACGTCGACTCGAAGCATGGATGCCCTTGTTGATTCACCACCGTTTAGGTTTCGACGGCGCGTACTGCTATCGTGCTTTGCGTGTTCTCCGATTTGGGGTTCGGAGCCGGGTGTAGGCTGGCGCTGGCTATTGGAATTGACCAAACGGCACGATGTCGTCCTCGTTACTCATGCCTTTTTCAGGGAGCAATTGGAGCCGGCCCTTGCCGCCAATCCAGTAGCTGGCTTGGTGATTCACTACTGTAGTGCGCCTGCGTTTGGTGTGCACCCCCACACGCAACTCAACTCACGGCTTTACTACATCTGGTGGCAATGGCGTCTAAAAAGGGTCGTTAGGCAGTTGCTGGCGACATATTCGTTCGACCTAATCCATCATCTGACATGGGGTACGTTTCGTTTTCCCACGTTTCTGGGAAACACGGGTATCCCATTGGTTATGGGACCCTTAGGCGGTGGAGAAGTCGCACCGATGCGGCTATACGAGGGCCTGCCTTTCCGGACACGTGCATTCGAGTGGTTGCGCTATATGTCTTTGCAGTTTGTCAAGTTTGATCCCTTGGCAACCTGGGGTCCCAAAGCTTCGACCTTGATCCTCTGCAAGACAGAAGATACCGTGCAAGCTTTGCCAGCGTCAATCCGCAAGCGGGCAATGATTGCGCCAGAGATCGGTTCACCAGTCATCGACGTCAGCAATCGGGAAAAACGGTCACCAAGCTCTGGTCCTTTTCGCCTTCTTTTTGCTGGACGCTTATTGGGATGGAAGGGCGTCGGACTAGCCTTGCGGTCCACAAAAAATCTGGTTCAAGCGGGTTATAACGTAATTCTAGATATTGCTGGGGACGGCCCTCTACTTCAGCACATCCAATCTGAAATTTGGCGCCTTGCATTGACTGACCAGGTGCGAGTATTAGGAATGATCCCCCGGGAGGAACTGCTCACCCTCTATGGTAAAGCTGACTTGTTTCTATTTCCCAGCCTTCACGATTCGAGTGGCAACGTGGTGCTGGAATCTCTTTCCCGTGGACTGCCAGTTATTTGCCTGGATCTGGGTGGGCCAAAATATTACGTCACTCCCCAATGTGGTGTGGTTGTATCAACCAGCGGTCAATCGCGAGCCGAGATTGAGCAGGGTTTGGCAAACGCAATCGCCGGGGTGATCGACGATCCGGAGAAATTGCGAAGCATGTCGACGGAAGCTGTACGACAAGCGACGATTCAGACATGGGCGGCCAGGGTTAACGGAGCTTACGATTTGATCGAGCAGAAACTCAATTGGGTGGGTGATCAAGGAGTGACTGGTGAAGTTGATCGAGGTCCGTTTTGAAAACCCTGCGTATCCTCGGCACGCGCGGCATTCCGGCCGCCCACGGCGGCTTTGAAACCTTTGCGGAACACCTGTCACTCTATTTGGTAGGCAAGGGCTGGCGTGTGGTGGTCTATTGTCAGGACGAAGGTACGGGTCCGCAGTTTACCGACGCATGGGAAGGCGTCGAGCGCGTGCATATTCCCGTGTTGCAGTCGGGTCCCAAGGGCACGATGGTGTTCGACTGGCAAGCCACTGCGCACGCAGCTCGATACAAAGACTTGTGTTTGACCCTGGGCTACAACACAGCCGTTTTTTGCGCACTGCTGCGCCTCAAGGGTATCCCTAACCTGATCAATATGGATGGTATTGAGTGGTCTCGCGCCAAATGGAGTCCCTTGGCCAAGACATGGTTCTGGCTGAACGAATGGGCAGGCGCCTGGCTGGGTAACCATCTGGTCGCCGATCACCCGCAGATCCTGGAACATTTGCGGTCTCGCCTGGTCTGCAGAAAGATCACCATGATTCCCTATGGCGCGGATGCCGTGACTACTGAATCGGTCAGGCCAGTGCAAGCACTTGGGATGGGGCTGGAATCAGGCCGCTACTGGACCGTCATTGCAAGGGCAGAGCCCGAAAACTCCCTACTGGAAATTGTGCAAGGCTTTTCTGCCAGGCCGCGAGGTATGCAACTGGTCGTGCTGGGCAACTATGACCCGCAGAACGCGTACCACTGCGCGGTAAGAGCGAGCGCCAGTTCGGAAGTCTGTTTTGTAGGCGCAATTTATGACAAGTCGATGGTGCAGTCGCTGCGCGTGCACAGCGCAGGCTACATACACGGTCATCAGGTTGGTGGCACCAACCCCTCCTTGGTGGAAGCATTGGGTGCCGGGAATGCCATCATCGCGCACGACAACAGATTCAACCGCTGGGTAGCCGGCGAAGGCGCGATGTACTTCGACAGCGCAGACAGTCTTTCCACCTGCATGGACCGACTGACTGCCGAGCCCGGAACACTGGAGGAACTGCGCCAACAGGGGCTGGTCCGGTTTCAGGAAAAGTTTACCTGGCCGAATGTGCTCAATCAGTATGAAATGCTGTTAGCGAAGTTCTTGCCAGGCTAGTATTTCAAATGGTGACGATGGTATTCAGTCCTCCGGGTACCGGCAAACCTTGACCTCTGACAGCGCAAACGAATTGGTGTTCCCCGGGTAGAGTCGAATTCGGCTGACACCTCTGCTACTCAGTCCCAAGGGGATCTTGAAAATATGGGATAGATCATCGCCAGCCACATCCACGCTGAATTTGCGCACACTCCCACCCGCTTCCATGGCTTCAATGGCGACTTGTTTGGAGCCATTCGTCGTCAGGTGAGCAGACAGGTAACTGCGGTTATCGGCCGGCACATCCAGGCTGATGTCAAAAAAGTCGGACTCCTTGGTGACTTTTCCTGCGATCACCCCTTGACCTTGGTACAAGCTTCCAACTTCCATCTTGGCAGAAATGTTGGTGGGCAGACATTCCCCCTGCACCAGAGCTGCAACCTGCAACAACCATTCGTTGTCATCGATCT
>CANNRR010000218.1 GCA_947508055.1 Burkholderiales bacterium | reverse complement strand
TGTTACGCGCAGATTCCAAGGCAGCAGTGCCTCCACGGCGTCGGCACTTTTGGCCGCAGGCAAATCACGCAGCACCCGACGCAGCCAGGTATAGGGCTCCAGCCCGTTGGCCTTGGCCGTTTGAACCAAAGAGTAGATCACCGCACTGGCGCGGGCACCGGCCGGTGTGTCACTGAACAGCCAAGCCTTTCTCCCGATCACGAACGGACGAATCGCATTCTCACAGCGGTTGTTGTCAATCGGCAAGTCACCGCGCTCGGTATAGCGCGTGAGTTGCGGCCACAAATGGCCCATGTAAGCCAGCGCCGTCCCCAGTGCACTCTTGGGTATCACCAATGGCGTCTGTTTCAGCATCCAGGCGTGCAGCTCGGCCAACACCGGCGCACTGCTGCTCTGGCGCGCAAGGTGTCCACTCGGCAGAGAACGCAATCCAGTCGTGTCGCTTGGCACCTTCGGGTTCAATGTATTTCATCTTGATCAAGCGGATTTTGTACTTGGGGATGATGCGCCCGCCACTAATGGCGTTGTAATAAAAAAACATTGGCCCCGCGTTTTCCGGAGTCAGCCAGCCCTCTATCACATAGGCCAATTTCAGCAGCAACATGATGGGGGCAGAAAACAGCAACATCACCAGCGCCACCAATTTGTCGAACGCCGACTTAAAAAAACGTGGCGGCAAAGGCTTGGTGATCTCGAAAATATGCGCGTAGCGCTGTTTAATCTCTGCAGTAGGCGGTTTGTATGGAAAAGCTTCTTTAGGTTCGATTTGTTTGGTCATAGGTCAGATTATTTAAAGGTGATCATTCAGGCAATGCACGGGCTGGCAATATCTTGGTCAGTACGCTAAGGAGTCGGCCCTGCAAAATTCAGACACAAAATCCCGCCTTAAAATAATTGACAGGCATCAAGGTTTTCGCTCGATTTTGTCCATTGTTCAGATCGACCAGGCGTTCCATTTCGATGGCCTTTGACGCCACATAACTTTCGCAGTGTGCTTCAGGTCTTACTTCCAGGAGACCTGCCATGTTCGAAGAGATTTTCTCCGCCCCGTTCACCCAACGACGCCATCGCAATGCGGTCTTGATGCAACAACGGGTAGCTTTTTTGCAAAGTTTTCGCGACGCAGGAGCTGCGCGCCACACCTTAAGGCAGATGTCCGAGCGGCTGCTGAGACTGGCCGACCGAGCGCCCGCGCCTTTGCCCAACAGCATTGATGATGTGGAGCTGCAGCGTCTGATCGACAGCGAATGCCGGCCACGGGTTTCGGCTGAATACCGTCGCCGTATCGAGCTCTACACCAAGCGGTGGTTTGAATTTCTCGGCTGGTGGCGTGCGCCCGTCGCCACGCCAATGGACCCAGCACTGGGACGTTTCATCGACTGGATGCGCAACGAACGCGGTTTGAGCGCCAACACCATTGCCAGCTGGACTCGATGGACGGCGCACTTCCTGCTCTGGTGTCAGTCTCAGGCCTTAACCCTCGAAGCCCTGCAGCCGCAGCACATCGATGCCTACCTGAGCACCTACCAGGCCCGTGGCTGGAACCGCCGTTCGGTCGGATTCATAGTGGCCATGATGCGCGTGTTTCTACGTCAGGCCGCCAGCCGTAGTGAATGTGCCGATACCCTGGCTGGATCCATTTTCGGACCCAGGGTCTATTCGCTCGAAGGGATTCCGGCTTCTTTGACCTGGGACGAAGTGCAGCAAGTGTTGGCCACAGCCAGCGGCGACACCGAGCAAGACATCCGCGACCGGGCCATTCTTCTGCTCATGGCAGTCTACGGTTTGCGCCGCGGCGAGATCGTAGCCTTGCGACTCAACCAGATCGACTGGGCCGGCCAGCAGCTGCACATCTGGCGCCTCAAGCGTCAGCAAGCCCAGGTTTACCCTTTGGTGCCTGCCGTGGCACAGGCACTGGCGCGGTACATCGATCAGACGCGTCCTGCCGTGTCAGATCCTGAAGTATTCATCGCGCTCAAGGCGCCGCGCAAGCTCATGTCACCCCAGGGCCTGTACGCCATCGTGCAGCACCGCCTGCGCGCCATTGGCATTGATCGCCCCAAGATGGGACCGCATGCGTTGCGGCATGCATGTGCCAGTCGCATGCTGGCGCATGGACTCAGCCTCAAGGAGATCGGCGACCACCTTGGGCATACCAGTACCCAGGCCACCACGGTGTATACCAAGGTGGACATGACCGCCTTGCGCGCCGTAGCTGCTTTCGACTTGGGAGGCGTGCTATGAAGACTGCAGGCATCATCGCCGCCTACTTGGCCGTGCGCCGTGCCCAAGGGGTGCAACTGAGTTCGTCCGAACGCGTCCTCTATCGGCTCGCCCGTCAAACTGGCAACGGTGAGTTCGATACCATCACGGCCGAACAGCTGGGCATGTTCTTGCATGGCCCTGGCCAACTGAGCCGCACCTGGAAGAGCAAGCATGGCCTGCTCAACGGCCTGTATCGCTTTGCGATTTCGCGCGGCCTGGCCGCACGCAGTCCATTGCCTCAACGTGCGCCACAATTGCCACCAGCCCATCCCTCCTACATCTACACCACCCAGGAAGTGCAGCGTCTGGTGAATTCAGCAGCGAGGATGGGGAACACCAAGAGCCCGTTGAAGGGGGACACGTATCGGCTGCTGCTCTTGTTGATGTACGGTGCCGCGTTGCGTGTGAGTGAGGCGATGAACCTGCAGCTGCGCGATGTCGACCTGCAGGCCAGCACATTGCTGATTCGCGAGACAAAGTTCTACAAGACCCGATGGGTGCCCATGGGCCCCCGTCTGCGTGACGAAGTGGCGAGTTACCTACACAAGCGCACTGCCTTACCCATGGCCAAAGGGCAGGAGTCGACACTGCTGTGTTCACGAACTGGCCATCACCTTTGGTACCAGGATGTGGTGACGTTGTTTCAGCAAATCCGACGCGAGGCCAGTATTGGCATACCGCCCGGTGCCACCCGCCCACCGCGTATGCACGACTTGCGCCATACCGCTGCCATGCATCGGCTGGTGAGCTGGTACAAGCAAGGGCTTGACGTCAACAAGCTCTTGCCTCAGCTCTCCACCTATATGGGGCACCACGGCGTGGTCTCTACGCAGCGTTACCTGCACATGACACCGGACTTGCTGGCACAGGCGGGCCAGCGCTTTGCGGCCTACGCCGACCAGGGAGGCGATCATGCGCAATCGTGATTTGTTGGGGCCATGGGTAAGGCGCTTCCTGCTCGAACACATCGTGGCCGAACGGAACCTGGCTCGCAACACCCAGTTGAGCTACCGCGACACCCTGTCCCTGCTGCTGCCCTTTGCCGCCAAGCAGGCGAGCTGCGGGGTCGACAAGTTGGCCGTCAATGCCATTGCCCCGCCGGTGGTGCGGGCGTTTCTCGCACACCTGGAGCAAGACCGGCATTGCTCGGTCATCACGCGCAACCAGCGGCTGGCCGCCATCCATGCCATGGCTCGCTTTATCGGCAGCAAAGCGCCCGAGCACTTGGGTTGGTGCACCGAGATCATGGCCATCCCGTTCAAGAAGTTCGCCAAACGACTGATTGGCTACTTGGACAAGGCTGAGATGGATGCTTTGCTGGCCGCGCCCGACCTTCAGACCCGGGCAGGGTTTCGGGACCATGCCATGCTGCTGTTCATGTACAACAGTGGCGCCAGGGCAGACGAGGTGGCTAATTTGCGGGTGCTCCAGCTGCAGCTGGGCACCTCCCCGTCGGTGCGGATCGTTGGCAAAGGCAACAAGACACGAATGTGCCCGCTCTGGGATCGCACGGCTCAGGCATTGCACACCTTGACAGATGGTCGCAAGCCAGACGCGCCTGTGTTTCGGGGTCGCACCGGCGAAGCCATGACCCGCTTTGGCGTGCACCGCATAGTCACCGACTGCGGCAACCAAGCCAAATCCGGCGTCCCGACCCTGCAAAGCAAACGGGTCAGTCCGCACAACATTCGCCACACCACGGCAGTGCATCTGCTGCGCGCTGGGGTCGACATCAACACCATTCGTGCCTGGCTCGGACATGTTTCTCTGGATACGACCCATGTGTATGCCGAGGTGGATCTGGAGATGAAGGCCAAGGCGCTGGCTGCGGTGGATTTGCCGTCCATGGAACTGCCAGTAGGGCAGAGTCAACTGCCTTCGCTCATGGTGTTCATGAGAGGGTTGTAGGCCGATTTTTATGTGGCGCTGGCCGGGGCAGGACGGCCGAAACTAAGGCGTGACCACGGTCAGCAGCACATAAATTCCGGCACCACATAACTGTAGGTCTCATCGTCTTTGGCAAACAGACAAGCCACCTCGTTGAGCCCCAGTTCTTTGAAAGCCAGCACGCGCAAATGGCCGTTCAGCAGCAGGTATTCAGACTTGCTGGCATCGGGCTGGATGACAGCCAGGGGTTCGATCAGGCCAATTTCATGGATGGATGAGACGATTTGCTTGTATTTGCGCGTGCTCATGATGCCGTCTGGCACCTTCTTGCTGGGCAGCAGTTGGTCCAGCGGGATTTGGTAGGTTTCCAGGTCAAACCCCAGCAGGGTGTTGAGGGGTTTGGTCGGTAGCTTGGAAGCGGCGTCGCCATCGCTGTCAGCTTGGCCGTCCGGGTCGTACACGCCGGGGTAGAGCTGCGCCAGCTTGGGCGCAAGGTTGGTGGCGGGGTTCATGCGGTTTCTCCTTCAAGTTCGGGTTGGGGTGTGATGGCGGTGTTTGTGGTGTCTGGGGCGCTGATGCGGTCCGACAGGTATTTGGGCAGGGTGTCCAGGCCTTCGGCGCGCAGCAGGTTGACAAAGCTTTCATCGGCAAACAGCTTCTTCAAGCCCTGCACCACCAGCAGCAGGCGCTGGTGGGCGTGCTCGGCTTTCAAGACCATCTTGCGCTGGCGGTCTACCTCTTTTTGGTAAGTGCTCACCAGGCTGTAGCTGGAAGCAGGTGGTTTGATCTGGTCTGCGTTGGGGGAAGCTGGGCTGTGTTCTTGTCGTTTTTCTATCAAACGCTTGGCTTCAATGATCTGGCGACCTTTGAGTTGGCCGTTTTCATAGGCCTCTTGCAACATGTCGCCCAGGTTTTCATCACCGTCTTTGGCGCGGGCAATCTCCAGCGCGGTGGTCAGTGGGATGGCACCGCGCTGCACTCCTTCAATCAAACGCTCTTCGCCCTCATCGAGCAAAAAGACAATGTCTTTGACGTACTTGGGTGACAAGCCGGTTTTCTGGATGATGATTTCGGCGCTGTAGCCACGTTTGCGCAAGATTTCGATGTCCGCCAAAATCTCCAGCGGTCTGTAACCCCGTCGGGCGATGTTTTCAGCGAGACTCATGATGAAGGCGTCTT
This sequence comes from Burkholderiales bacterium, assembly GCA_947508055.1. Taxonomy (GTDB): domain Bacteria; phylum Pseudomonadota; class Gammaproteobacteria; order Burkholderiales; family Burkholderiaceae_C; genus Allorhodoferax. The sequence continues at coordinate 520 of CANNRR010000218.1, read as the reverse complement.
CATCGCTGACATCCACCACCAGGGCGGGGATGTGGGTTTCACCCAGGATCCGAAAAGCGTTCAAGCGCCCTTCCCCACAGACCAGGTGGTAGCCGAGCTTGCCATCCGTGCCCGGGCGCTCAGTAACGGTGATGGGTTTCTTGAGGCCAATGCTGCGGATGTTGTCCACAATCTCTTCAAAGACCTTCATGTTGCGGTCGCGCGAGTTGAGCACCTCAATGCGGCTGATGGGCACAAAGGTCACAGATTCAGGGGTGCCGGTCATCATGGTCTGGCCCTCCATGGGATGTGGGGTTGTGGACTGGGTGGGGTAAAAGTCATCAAAGGCTCCTTGGGGTTAATGAAAATTCAGTGGTGTTGAAACCGGTGCAGGCGTTCGCGCTCTGACATGCCGTAGAAGAAGTTCAGGTTGTCAAAGCGGAAACACTCAAAATTGGCGCTGTTGTGGTTGCTGACCCGGATTTCCTGCTCAGGCAGGTCCAGCCGGGGTAACAGGTAATAGTCAAGCTCTGAGGTGTTG
>CANNRR010000217.1 GCA_947508055.1 Burkholderiales bacterium | reverse complement strand
TGAACCAGGGGCAGGTTGCGCACCAGACCGTAAGCATCGGGGCGCGTGGTGAAGTGAACGACCAGCCCATGGTTAGCGTGCAAGGCATAGCCGAAGGCGCCACGGTGCTCACCGGCAGTGTAGGCAATCTGCGCGCCGGGACACGGGTCAAGCTGGCCGGCGGCGCACGGTAAATCCATGTGGTTTACCCGCGTCAGCCTGCAGAACCCGGTCTTTGCCACCATGGTCATGCTGGCCCTGGTGGTGCTGGGCATCTTTTCTTTTCAGCGCCTGCAAGTTGACCAGTTTCCCAACATCGACTTTCCGGTCGTGGTGGTCATTGCCGACTACCCCGGAGCCTCGCCGGAAATTGTGGAGAGCGAAGTCTCCAAGAAAATCGAAGAGGGCGTCAACTCCATCGCCGGCATCAACGCACTGACCTCGCGCAGCTACGAAGGCCAGTCGGTCGTGGTAATCGAGTTCGGCCTGCACATTGACGGACGCAAAGCCGCTGACGACGTGCGTGAAAAAGTGGCCTCCGTTCGACCCAACCTGCGCACCGAAGTGAAGGAGCCACGCGTGCTTCGCTTCGACCCCTCTGCCCGTGCGGTCTGGTCGGTAGCGGTTTTGCCCGACCCCGGTGCAGTTGGTGGAAAAGTTCCCAGTGCGGTGGAACTCACTAATTGGGCAGATCAGGTCTTCAAGAAGCGGCTGGAAAACGTGCGGGGGGTGGGCGCGGTCAACCTGGTGGGTGGCACCAAGCGCGAGATCAACATCTACCTCAACCCGCAGGCAATGGAGGCCTTTGGCATCAGCCCGGAGCAGGTGGCAGCCGCGGTACGCAGCGAGAATCAGGATGTTCCGGTGGGAACCATCCACTCCAGCGAGCAAGAACGCGTCATCCAGATCGATGCCCGCATGGCACGGCCGGAAGACTTTGGCCACATCATCGTGGCGCGCAAGAACGGATCTGCCGTGCGCGTGGACCAGATTGCACAGGTTGTGGATGGCGCACAGGAGCTTGAAAACCTGGCGCTCTACAACGGCCAGCGCACCCTGCTGCTCAACGTGCAAAAGTCACAGGACGAGAACACCATTGCCGTGGTCGACAACCTGCAGAAAACGCTGGCCGCCATGCAACTACAGCTACCACCGGGCGTGCGACTGGAGCCGATCACCGATGGATCGCGCCAGATCCGCGTGTCGGTGGACAACGTACGCCGCACCCTGATTGAGGGCGCCGCGTTGACCGTGCTGATCGTATTCCTGTTCCTGAACTCCTGGCGCTCCACCGTCATTACCGGGTTGACCTTGCCGATTGCGCTGATTGGCACATTCCTGTTCATGAACCTCTTTGGCTTCACCATCAACATGATCACGCTGATGGCCCTCTCCCTGTGCGTCGGCCTGCTGATTGACGATGCCATTGTGGTGCGCGAAAACATCGTCCGCCATGTGCAGATGGGCAAGTCGGCGTACCAGGCCTCGCTGGACGGCACGCAGGAAATCGGACTGGCCGTGCTGGCAACCACGTTGTCCATCGTGGCCGTGTTCCTGCCGATTGGATTCATGGGCGGCATCATCGGCAAGTTCTTCCACGAGTTTGGCATCACCATCGTGGCCGCTGTGATGATCTCCATGTTTGTCAGCTTCACATTGGACCCCATGCTGTCCTCCATCTGGCACGACCCCAGCATCGATGCCCATGGCAAGCGCCACGCGCCCGTCACCTTGTATGACAAAACCATTGGCCGGGTGACCGGTTGGTTTGACCATGCCACCGACTGGTTGGTCGACGCCTACCAGGGGATTTTACGCTGGGCGCTGGTGCACAAGCTATTCACCGTGGGCATAGCCCTGGGCATCTTCATCACCAGCATTTTCATGGTGCCTTTGCTGGGAACCGAGTTCGTACCGAAGTCCGATTTTTCCGAGACCTCGCTCAGCTTCAACACCCCGGTGGGTTCCTCGTTGGAAGTAACCGAGGCCAAGGCGCGCCAGGTGGAGGCCATCATTCGCAGCTTTCCCGAGGTGCGCTACACCCTGACCACCATCAACACCGGCAACACTACGGGCAAGATTTTCGCCAGCATCTACATCCGCCTGGTGGACCGCAAGGAGCGCCAGCGCAGTGTTGATGTGATGTCCAGTGTGCTGCGCGAGCGCCTCATACAGGTGCCCGGCATCACCGTCACCCACGTGGGTCTGCTGGACCCGGTTGGCGGGCAAAAGCAGATCCTGTTTTCCATCCAGGGCGCTGACACCGCCGAACTCGAACGCCTGACCGTACTGGCCATGGACAAGATTCGTTCCGTGCCCGGTCTGGTGGACCTTGACTCCAGCATCAAACCCAACAAGCCCACACTGGACGTGGTGGTCAAACGTGACATCGCATCTGATTTGGGCCTGGGCGTGGCACAGATTGGCTCGGCCCTGCGCACTCTGGTGGCCGGACAAACGGTGAGCAACTGGCGCGCGCCCGACGACCAGACCTATGACGTCAACGTGCGTTTGGCGCCACAGTCCCGCAACCGCCCACAAGACCTGGACCGGCTGCCCTTTATCGCAGGCACCAGTGCCGATGGCAGCCCCCGCATCGTGCGGCTGAGCCAGGTAGCGACGGTGCGCGAGTCAACCGGCCCCAACCAGATCAACCGGCGCGACCTGACGCGCGAAGTCGCCATCAGCGGCAATGTGGCAGAACGCTCGGGGGGCGAAGTGTCCGCCGACATCAAGACCGCCATGGACAGCATCGCCATGCCCCCAGGCTACAGCTACCGGTTCAGCGGCTCGACCAAAGACATGGCTGAAGCTTTTGGCTACGCCATCTCGGCGTTGATACTGGCGGTAGTCTTTATCTACATGATTCTGGCCAGCCAGTTCAAGAGCTTTCTGCAACCTCTGGCGCTGATGACCGCCCTGCCCCTGACCCTGATCGGCGTGGTGCTGGCGCTAATGGCCTTCAATTCGACTCTGTCCATGTTTTCGGTGATTGGTGTGGTGATGTTGATGGGACTGGTCACCAAGAATGCCATTTTGCTGGTCGACTTTGCCATCCGTGCACAGGAGGACGGTCTGGGTCGCTCCGAGGCACTGCTGATGGCGGCCAAAGTGCGGTTGCGCCCGATATTGATGACCACACTGGCCATGATCTTCGGCATGACGCCACTGGCCTTTGCGCTGACCGAAGGCTCTGAAATGCGCGCACCCATGGGGCAAGCGGTCATTGGCGGCGTAATTACCTCGTCCCTGCTGACACTCGTTGTGGTCCCGGTCGTCTATTGCTATATGGATGATCTGGCGCAATGGACACGGAGGGCTTTTAACGACATCAAAGGCCCATCCAAGTAAAATTGGATACAATCGCCCTAAATACCCCATGGAGTATACAAAATGAACATCGAACTCGCCCGTTTCAACATGATTGAGCAGCAAATTCGCCCCTGGAACCTGATGGACGACTCGGTGCTTGAACTGCTGGCAGTCGTCAAGCGTGAAGACTTTGTTCCCAAGGCGCAAACGGGATTGGCATTTGCCGATCTGGAAGTTCCATTACTGGGCTCGAGCGACGAGGCCCTTGGTCTGGGTCAGTGCATGCTCGAACCCCGACTCGAAGCCCGGCTGCTGCAGGATCTGGCCGTGCAGCCAACCGACACCGTGCTGGAAATTGGAACCGGGTCCGGCTACATGGCCGCATTACTGAGCAAGAAAGCACTACGCGTGTTGTCGCTCGAGATCGTGCCGGAACTGGTCGCCATGGCGCAAGAGAACCTGGTCAAGGCCGACATCCACAACGTCGAAGTTCGCCAGGGCGATGGCGCGCAAATGACCGCCGCCGATGGTAGTTTTGATGTGATTGCGTTGAGCGGCTCGGTAGCCGAAGTTCCGCCCGCTCTGTTAAAACTTTTAAAGATTGGCGGCCGCTTGGGAGCCGTCGTCGGCGACGAGCCGGTGATGCGCGCCACCGTGGTCACAAAAGTCAGTGACACCGAATTTCGTACCGTGCAGGAGTGGGACACCCATGCGCCCCGCCTGCGCAACTTTCCCCAGCCCTCGCGCTTCAAATTTTGATACTTAAGGCTTGAAAACCCCATGATTGTGCAAGTCCGCCCCCTCGATCTGACCCAATGGCTGCACAACATGCGTGCGCACGGCGAGCCCGTGGTGCTGGATGTGCGTGAACCCCGCGAACTACAGGCCGCCAGCGTGAAGGTGGACGGATTTTCACTGGTCACCATCCCCATGGGCGTCTTGCCGCCCCGTCTGACTGAACTGGACCCAAAGCAACCGATTGCCTGCTTGTGCCACCATGGTGGCCGCAGTATGCAGGTCGCACATTTTTTGAAGAGCCACGGGTTTACCCACGTGGCCAATATTGCCGGGGGCATCAACGCCTGGTCGTCTGAACTCGATGCGACCATCCCGCGCTACTGACAAGCCCGCTACGCTTTTTCCCACCAAGTCGCAGCGCCAACAATTTTTACGAGCCAGAGAAACAACACCATGTCCCGCCCAATCCAAAACTTTCGTCTTTTGCCACTGATGTTTGCCTTGGGGGCAACGCTGTCGATGTCGGCCCAAGCCCAAAGCCTGGTGGACCTGTACACCGCTGCGCTAGGCTATGACACCACCTATCAAGCCGCCAAATCGCAGTTTGACGCAACGGTTGCCAGGGCCGACCAGGCCCGCGCCGCCATCCTGCCAACTGCCGGTCTGGCCGCCGGCGTCAGCAGCACCAACCAGGAAGTCGTCCCCGCATCGGCGCGCACCTATGGCACGCAATCGGCCAGCATCAGCGCCTCACAACCACTGTACCGCCCCGCCAACTGGGCAGGCTACGAGCAGGGCAAGAAATCGCTGGATCTGGCACAAGCACAGTTGTCGCAGGCCGAGCAGGACCTGATCGTGCGCGTCAGCCAGGCCTACTTTGATGTACTGGCATCTTCCGACAGCCTCACCTTTCTGAAGAGCCAAAAGGTCGCCGTGGCCGAGCAACTGGCATCGGCCAAGCGCAATTTCGAAGTCGGCACCTCCACCATCACCGACTCGCGCGAGGCACAGGCCCGCTACGACCTGGTAATTGCCCAGGAACTCGCAGCCGAAAACGACCTGTTGGTGAAGTCGCTGGCTTTGAACCAGTTGGTCGGGCAGCCAAACATCAAACCCAAGGCCCTGAAAGCCCCGGTACTACTAACGCCCGTAGAGCCTGCCGATGTGAACCAGTGGGTATCGCAGTCCCAAACAAACAACCCGGGCATCCAGCAAGCCATTGTGGCGTTGGAAGTGGCCCGCCTGGAAACCAGCAAAGCCGAAGCCGGACATAAACCCACGCTCGACCTGATAGGTAGTTACTCTGCTATCAACAATAGCAGCGGGTCGTCCACATCTCTCGGTGACAGTCGGGTTAACGTGGGCACCATCGGACTGAACTTCACCCTGCCACTGTTTGCCGGTTTCTCGACGCAAAACCGCATCAAGGAAACCCTGTCGTTAGAGGCCAAGGCCAGTGCCGATCTCGAAACCGCCAAGCGCAGCGTGGCGCAGGGCACCCGCACGGCGTACCTTGGCGTGCAATCCGGCCTGGCACAGGTCAGCGCGCTACAGGCAGCCGAGACTTCCAGCCAGAGCGCGCTGGAGGCCAACCAGTTGGGTTACCAGGTCGGTGTGCGCATCAATATTGACGTCCTGAACTCACAAAGCCAGTTATTCGACACCAAGGCCAAACTCGCCAAGGCCCGATACGACGTGCTGGTGGGTGGGCTGAAATTGCGTCAGGCAGCGGGAACACTCAAGGCCGCTGACCTGCAGCCCATCAACGCACAACTGGCCCCGTAAGCCACAACCCGAGTCAGTGGGTCTGGGGGAGCACCCCGTCAGCGCCCAGTAACTG
>CANNRR010000216.1 GCA_947508055.1 Burkholderiales bacterium | reverse complement strand
GATGACCAAATGTTACGCACTGGAGATGTCGGCGACCAGACGCGCTTTATGGCACGCCTGGCGCCGTCAGGTAGTTCGTGACAGGTGTTTCGACAGGCGATACAACCATGCCAGACACGCACGTTGACAGGCGAACCAATTTCGTCAGTGCCGGCGCGACACGCGAACCGGCAGGCAAACCAGAATTCAACGACAGGTGTGCTGACAGGCGAATCAATTCACCAGCAGCTTGGGAGTAGCAGAGATTCAGTGTGCAGGGTAAGGGCCTTGTGCCCACGTTTTCTGCTTTGCAAAAAACTTGGCATCGGCCCCCTGCTCAGGGCGCTGCCCCGAGACCCCAGTCAAGTCGCCGCGTCGCGCTTCGCTTGACTTGAAAAGGACATTAACACGTAGGCGCGCGTGACAGCGGTTCGAAGTGCGTCTAAAAAATCACCCAACCGTCTTCGCCCCCAGCAACCTGTAAAGCGTTGCCTGGCTGGATCCGACTATCTTGGCTACGGCACGAACGGGCATGCCGCCGTCGATCAGTTTTTTTGCTTCGTCGAGCTTTTCGGGGCTTAGGGCTATTGGTCGGCCGCCGGTGCGTCCTTTGGTTTTGGCAATCGCCAGAGACATCTTGGTGCGCTCGTTGACCAGGGCCTTGTCCATCAGGGCCAGTCTGGCCATCACGCCGAGCAGGTAGCGACCTTCTGCAGTGCCGGTGTCCACGGCATCTTCAATGGCCACAAACGTGACTGATTTTGATGCCAATTGGTTCAGCAAATCCACCACGCCTCTGATCGTTCTACCCAGCCGGTCAAATTTGGTAACGATCAAAGTATCGCCAGCGTTGAGGCTGCCAAGGGCTGCTAGCAGTTTGGCGCCCTTGCTTGCGGCATCGTCGGTATAGACCGTCTCACAGCCGGCAGACTGCAAGGCCGCCAACTGCGTATCCATGCGTTTGAGGTCGGCACCGGCGTGCCTCATGTACCCGACTTTCATCGGGTGAATTTTGCCCCACTACTTACCTTTGTTGATTATCATATCTTGACCCAGATAATTTATCAACTACAATTTATGCAAGGCAAGTATTAAGAAACTATCCATGACCCCCGCGCCCGACCCCAAAAGATTCCGTGCCGCGCAGTACGTGCGGATGTCGACTGACCAGCAGCAATACTCTACGCAGAACCAGGCTGACAAGATTGCTGAGTACGCCCAACAGCGAAATATCGACATCGTGCGCACCTATGCTGATGAAGGCAAGAGCGGCTTGTCGATTGGTGGTCGGGCCTCGCTGCAAAAGCTCATTGCGGATGTGGAAACCGGTGTTGCAGATTTCAGCATCGTGCTGGTCTATGACGTCAGCCGGTGGGGTCGGTTTCAAGACGCTGACGAAGCGGCTTTTTACGAATACAAGCTCCGAAGAAAAGGCATTCAGGTCACCTACGTGGCCGAGCAGTTCGAGAACGACGGCTCACCGGTTTCCACAATAGTTAAAGGCGTTAAGCGCGCCATGGCAGGTGAGTATTCCCGTGAGCTCTCGACCAAGGTGTTCATCGGCCAATGCCGATTGATTGAACTCGGTTTTAGGCAGGGTGGGGACGCGGGTTACGGCTATCGCCGGGTCATGATCGACCAGGCGGGCGAATTCAAGGGTGAACTCAAGCACGGTGAGCGAAAGTGCATCAGCACCTACCGGGTGGTTCTGGTGCCCGGTCCGGCCGAAGAAGTGGAACTGGTTAACAACATGTACCGCTGGCTGGTTCATGACAAGCTCACGGTCCCGCAGATCGTCCGGCGCTTGAATGGCATGCAGTTGTCGCCTGAACCGGGTTTGCCTTGGACGTTCGGGCGGGTGCGCCAAATCCTGACCAACGAAAAATATATCGGCAACAACCTTTACAACCGCAGCTCCTACAAGCTCAAGACTTCCCGCATCCCGAACCCCCCTGAAATGTGGATCCGCAAGGAAGCCGCCTTTCCGGGCATCGTGCCCAAAGAGATGTTTGTTGCCGCCAGCGCGCTGGTAAAAATCAGTCGCAGCAGCAGTGAAGAACTGCTTGACCAACTCAAGCAACTCTTTGAGAAAACCGGGGTGCTGACGCGTGATGTCATTGCGCAGACTGCCGGCATGCCCTCGGTCCAAACCTACGTTTCACGCTTTGGCGGCTTGAGACGAGCCTATGAGCTGATTGGCTATTGGCCGACTAGTGACCCGGACCATCAGGAGGCGAATCGCCGCATCCGGCGCATGCACCCGGAGATCATCGAACGCACTCATGCAGCCATAGCCAAGTGGGGCGGCTCGGTTTGGCGCGACCCCAAGACAGACTTGATGCACGTCAACCAGGAGTTGATCATTTGCGTGCTGATGGCACGCTGCCACACCGACATTAGTGGCGAGCAGTGCTGGCGCGTTCGCTTTGACCCGGTCAAACTGGCGCCCGACATCACCATCGCCATCCGCCTGAATGACACCAACCAGGCTGAGCTTGATTACTACGTGATGCCTGCGCTCGATCTGGCGGGGCCGGCACTGAGCATTTTCAGCAGGAGGGAAAGCAGCCTGGATTGCTTTCGCTTTGACAGTCTGGACTTCTTCTACGGCATGGCGGAGCGCATGCAGGTTGTGCGCCGGGGGCATGGATTGCCACGCTTCGCTCGCAATGACCAGACGGGTAGATCGGCACGCTTTGCTAGTGAAGGCGAAGTGGCATATCAGTGACGTCCCAGTCGTCAAACACCGCCAAAAACACCGCCCACACCACCACAACACCACCCACCACCAAGGAGTTTTTACATGCTTGACAGTCTGCAACTACCAGCGCCCACCCGAACTTTGCCCGCCACGCCGGACGCGGTGACCATGGTTCCGGTGAACCGCATTGAGGTCTTGAACTCGCGTGAGCGCAACAGCAAGATCTTCAACGACATTGTTGAAAACATCCGGGCCATTGGCCTGAAGAAGCCCATTACTGTCACCCAGCGGCCCACGGATGATGGTGAGCCGAGCTATTTGCTGGTGTGTGGGGAAGGGCGCTTGAATGCGTTTCGCATCCTGGGGCAAAGCCACATTCCGGCACTGGTAGTGGATGTCAGTGACGAAGACGCCTTCATCATGAGCCTTGCAGAAAACATTGCCCGCCGGGGCTACCGGCCGCTGGAAATTCTGGCTGACATTGAGGTGCTGCGCAAACGCGGCTACAGCGCCGACGTCGTTATCCAGAAAACCGGCCTCTCACCCAAGTACGTCAAAGACATCATGTTCTTGCTGGAGCAAGGCGAAGACCGACTGATTGAAGGCGTGCAGCGTGGCTTTATACCGCTCACCACCGCGCTGGAGATTGCCCGTGCCAAAGACAGCAATGCCAATCTGGGCGACATGCTGCAAGAAGCCTATGAAAGCGGGCAACTCAAGGGCCGCCAGATCATCGAAGCCAAACGCCTGCTGGAAAAACGCCAGGAACTGGGCCCGGGCTCCAAATCGGTTAGCCAGGTGCGACCAGTCACCACCAGCTACAGCCTGGTGAGCACCTACCAAAAAGAGGTGGACCGGCAGCGCAAGATGGTACTGAAAGCCGAACATGCGCACCAGCGGCTGTTGCTGGTGGTGCAAGGCCTTAAAAAGCTGCTGGAAGACGACAACTTTATCAACCTGCTGCGCGCCGAGGGCTTGGACACCTTGCCCAAGTACCTGTCCGAACGCATCAGCGCCTTGAATGGAGCACCCGCATGAACAACATCACCAAGCTCAATCTGCCCACCGCCCCCCTCAATACCCTGCTGGGTTTTGAGCTGGATACGTACCAGGTGCCGCTGGAGCAACTGCTGCCCAGCAAAAAGGTGCAAGACGGCATCATTGGCAGCCGCAAGTACAAGCAACTGGTCTCGTCCATCCAGGAGATCGGCCTGATCGAACCCTTGTCAGTGATACAGCCTGACCCGGCCAAACCCGAGTTCTTGTTGCTAGACGGCCACTTGCGCGCTCTGGCGCTCAAAACCCTGGGCCTGGATGTTGCACCGTGCCTGCTGGCCCGTGATGACGAAGGTTTTACGTACAACAATCGGATCAATAGACTCTCTACGATTCAAGAACATGTGATGATCCGCCGTGCCATTGAGCGCGGGGTGGTGGTAGAGCGATTGGCACGTGCTTTTAACGTCAACCTGAACTCCATCAACCGCCGTGCCAATTTGCTGGACGGCATAGCCCCGCAGGCCATCGCCTTGCTGCAAGATCAGCAGTTCACCACTGATGTGACGCGCATTCTGCGCAACATGAAGCCAGCGCGCCAGGTTGAGGCGGTGGAACTGATGGTGGCCAGTGGCACCATCAGCGTGGCGCACGCCGATGCACTGCTAAAAGCCACTCCGCCCGAGCAACGCTGTGACAAACGCGCAAGTACCAGAGCCAAAGAGCCACCGATGGAACAAATTGCCAAGCTCGAAAAGGAAATGAGCCAGGTCCACACCCTTTACCGGGATGCAGAAAGCCATTACGGCTCAGACCTGTTGAACCTGGTGCTGGCCAAAGGCTATCTTGCCAAGTTGCTGGGCAATGAAGCCGTCAAAACCTTCATTGACCGCCAGGAGCCAGAAATACTTGAACACTTTGAACTGGTGGTGAACACCGTCAGCATGGAAGAGGCGGTGCAGCAAGAAGAGGCTGCGGCGTAAACGTCAAATCATGATTAAGGACGCAAGCCGGTACGACGAGACGCATCTCAGGCTGATGCGACTGGTTCAGGCGAAGCCGGCCATTGTGCAGCGCGATGTGGCCAAGGCCCTGGGCATGAGCCTGGGCAGAGCCAACTTCTGCATTAAAGCACTGGTCACGCAAGGTTTACTGAAGATAGAAAACGTGCGCAGCAGCGATAACAAGCGCAGCTACGCTTATTGGCTCACCCCAGCTGGCAAGGCAGAGAAGGCCGCCTTGACCGGCCGGCTTTTACGGCAAAAGAAGGAAGAGTACGAGTTGCTCAAAGCAGAGTTTGACCTGTTGCAACAAGAATAAGTTAGGGTTTGCTTGCGACGACGCAGAAACCCATGTTAGGATTAGTTCAGACGTGAACGAAAGTTCCAAAAAGTGTCAACGAACGGTGTTGACACTGCGGTAGCCTGCAAGAAACAAACATCCATGCCCAAAGAAGCCTTTGTTTACCAAGAGGCACATTTCAAGGTGCTGCGCCTGCTTGAAGGCAACCCGCAAATGAACCAGCGCGACCTGGCCGCGGCAGCAGGTGTGAGTCTGGGCAAAACCAATTACTGCATCAATGCCCTTTTGGACAAAGGGCTCATCAAGGTACAGAACTTTAAGAGCAGCAAACGTAAGCTGGCCTACGCCTACCTGCTAACCCCCGCTGGCATTGCAGAAAAAGCAGCCCTCACCCAGCGGTTTTTGAAGCGCAAGTTGGAAGAATACGAGGAGCTCAAGACAGAAATTGAACAGCTTAAGCACGAGGTCTCTGACAATTGATCGACAAGCCTCGCAGGCATGTCTACGGTATGGCTACCAAAAAGTTAATTTTTTCCTTCTGTCTGTGCATGTTCACGAGCTTGAGCGTGCAAGCCGCTGACTTCATCTCGGCCAATGGCTACAGCGGCTTGGGGTTGGTGCCCAGTGCAGAGGTGTTGACCACCGGTGCTGCGGTGCTGAATTACGACACAGCGCTGCCTGGCGCCCCGGTTCCGTCCGGTTATAACTATCAGGTCGGTTTTGGCATTTACGAGGGGCTGGAATTAAACATAGCGTCTTAAATAATGCCGCATAATCTACGCAACACCGAATTGGATTGTCGCCAGCGGTCGAAGCATTGCTCGACCGCGGCGAGCAATTCGTCCAAGGTAGCGAAGAATTGGTTGTGCGTTGCCATGCGCCGGGCCAGTTT
>CANNRR010000215.1 GCA_947508055.1 Burkholderiales bacterium | reverse complement strand
TGTCCCGGCAACAAACCGCTGCTGTCCTTCACACCGGCACTGCGCTTGACCAGCGACTCGAACAAATCACCGAGCACACTCATTGCGGCGAGGAACAAGGCACACACAAGCAACAGCCAGGCATCATGACTGCCAAGGCGACTGAACAGGCTGGGAACTGTGCTGGCAAAGACCCGGTCAGCCAACTGCCAGCCAAAAGCCAAAACAAGCACCCCGACCATACCGCCCCAAACACCCTCCCAACTCTTGCCCGGGCTGATGCTGGGCGCGAGTTTGCTGCGGCTGAACCGACCGCCCAGCGCGCGACCCGCAAAATAGGCAAAGATGTCGGCGACCCAGACCAAAAGCAGAATGGACAGCAGAAAGTTGACCCCCACGTGCCTGGCCTGTGCCACTGCCAGCCAGGCCAGCCACAAAGCCATCAGGCCAGCAAACTGGCGCAAGGTGCGCGGGTACCCGCCCCAGGCAGCCACACCCTGGTGCAGCACCCACGCCCCAGCGATGACCCAGCCGATGCCAGCAAGAATCCACAACGGTGCCAATGACTGGTCCAGCATACCCAGCCACCAACTCGCTGCGCACAGCAGCAGGCAAAGCAAGCCCGACAACAATGAGTGCGCCTGGCTGTAGCCATTGAGGCGCGCCCACTCCCAGGCAGCGATGCCAATGAGCACCATGGCAATCATGCAAAAAGGCATTGCAGTCCTGTAAAACAGAGCTGGTAACAGGATCAGAAGCATCACAACTGCGGTGATAACACGCTGTTTGAGCATCAATCTGCCTTAGCTCAAAGCTGGCGATGCGGTCTTCGGCAGCACCTGATCGGAGGTCTTGCCAAACCGTCTCTGCCGCTTGGTGTAGGACTCGATAGCCATGTCAAGCTCGGCCTCGTCAAACTCTGGCCAGAGCCGGTCACTGAAGTAGAACTCGGAATAAGCTGTTTGCCACAACAAAAAATTGCTGATTCGCTGCTCGGCTCCCGTGCGAATCACCAGATCGGGATCGGCAACGTGCGCCATCGCCATGACGGCGCCAAGAGATTCCTCTGTGACTGGTTTTCCCCGCTCCGCCAGTTGCTTGGCGGCTTGAACAATGTCCCAGCGGCCACCGTAATTGAAACAGATATTCAGAATCAGACGTGAATTTGAAGAAGTGGCGCGTTCCGCGCTCTCAATGCCGGCCACCAACTTTTCCGACAAACCCAGTCGATCACCAACAAAATGGAGTTGAACGCCATCGGCGTGGAGTTTCGGCGCCTCTCTGGCCAGTGCCATAGCGAACAATGACATCAGACCTGAGACCTCTTCCATCGGCCGATTCCAGTTCTCGGACGAAAACGCAAACACCGTCAACACGCCAACACCCCGCTGCGCGCAAGCCTTGACGCACCGACGCAGGGAGGTTACACCCTGCTTATGCCCTGCAACACGCGGCAGGCGACGCTTGGTCGCCCAACGCCCATTGCCATCCATCACAACAGCGATGTGATGTGGAACCTGATTCATGGTTGCAGTAGTATTCACACCGCCATGATGTCCTGCTCTTTAGCCGCAACCAGTCTGTCGATTTCGATGATGTGGCGGTCGGTCACCTTCTGGATTTCCGCCTCGGAGCGTTTTTGGTCATCCTCGGACGCTAGTTTGTCCTTGACAGACTTTTTGACAGCTTCATTGGCATCACGCCGCAGGTTACGCACGGCGATCTTGGCCGTTTCACCCTCGTGCCTGACTACCTTCGTAAGTTCCTTGCGACGTTCCTCTGACATGGCAGGCATCGGAACACGTAGCAAATCACCCATGGACGAAGGATTGAGCCCCAGATCACTGTCGCGAATCGCCTTTTCGATCTTTGGCCCCATCCCCTTTTCCCAGGGCTGAACGCTGATCGTTCGCGCATCGAGCAGTGACACATTGGCAACCTGGCTGATCGGTAGCATGGCGCCGTAATAGTCGACATGGACCGAATCGAGCAGTGCCGGATTGGCCCGGCCGGTGCGGATTTTGCTCAGGTTATGCTTGAAAGCGCTGATGGACTGGTCCATTTTCACTTCGACCGTGTTTTTGATTTCGGTAATAGGCACGTCTTTCTCCTTACTCAACCTTTCGCCAAGAACTTTCCTCTTGTGGCGATTTTGACACAGTCAGGCATAAACCAAGGTGCCCTCGTCCTCGCCCATCACCACGCGCTTGAGAGCGCCATGCTTGAAAATGGAAAATACCTTGACAGGCAATTTTTGATCTCTGCACAAAGCAAACGCAGTGGCATCCATGATGCCTAAATTCTTCGACATGGCCTCATCAAAGGTAATCTTGCTGTAGCGCGTTGCAGAAGAGTCTTTCTTTGGGTCGGCGGTGTAAACGCCATCCACTTTGGTAGCTTTGAGTACGATTTCGGCGCCGATTTCAGCCCCCCGCAACGCAGCCGCTGTATCGGTCGTAAAAAACGGATTGCCGGTTCCGGCAGCGAAAATCACGACCTTGCCCTCTTCGAGGTATTGCAAGGCCTTCGGCCTGACATAGGGCTCTACCACCTGCTCAATCGCAATGGCAGACATCACGCGGGCCGTCAACCCGGCCTTGTTCATGGTATCGCCCAGCGCCAGCGAATTCATCACCGTGGCCAACATACCCATGTAATCTGCCGTCGCCCGGTCCATGCCAACCGATCCACCGGCCACACCGCGAAATATATTTCCACCGCCAATCACCACGGCAACTTCGACGCCCAGCCGCGTTACTTCAGCAACTTCCCCGACGATGCGAACAATGGTGTTCCGATTGATGCCGAACTGATCATCCCCCATCAATGCCTCGCCAGACAGCTTGAGCAAGATGCGCTTGTAGGCTGGTTTGGTGATCGGCATATAAATCCTTAAAACGACATCAATGGAAAACCCGTCTTCAATGGCATCAACAGATCAGTTTGATTGCTTTGCCGCGGCCACCTGTGCCGCCACTTCGGCCACAAAATCGTCGACTTTCTTGGCAATACCTTCACCAACGACATACAAGGTAAAGCCCTTCACAACGGTATCAGCCGATTTGAGCATTTGCTCAACAGTGAGTTTGTCGTTCTTCACGAAGGATTGATTGAACAATGACACCTCGCGCAGGAATTTCTGCACACTGCCGTCGATGCGCTTGTTGACGATCTCTGCTGACTGCACAGGCTTGCCGGCAGCCGTCGCGACGGCTGCATCTTCAGCTGCCTTGGCAGCAGCCACTGAACGCTCTCTGGCGACCAGTTCTTCCGGCACATCGGCGCTTGACAGGGCCACGGGTTTCATTGCTGCAACGTGCATGGCAACATCCCTGGCAGCCACCTCACTGCCCGCATATTCGACCACCACACCGATCCGAGTGCCGTGCAAATAGGATGTCAGACCCTCGCCACTGGAAAAGCGCTTGAAGCGGCGAAAGCTCATGTTCTCACCAATCTTGCCAATCAAACCTTTGCGCACATCTTCCAGTGTCGGCCCAAAGCCGTCCTGCGAATAGGGCAAGGCCCCCAAAGCAGCCAGATCGGCAGGGTCGTTTTTCGCAATCAGCAACGCACCAGCATTGGCAAGTGCCAGGAAGCTGTCGTTCTTGGTAACGAAATCGGTTTCACAGTTCACTTCAAGCAGCGCACCTACGGTACCGTCGATGAAACTGGTAACCACGCCTTCAGCGGTAATTCTTCCAGCAGCCTTGCCAGCCTTGCTGCCAAGCTTTACACGAAGCAGTTCTTCAGCCTTCGTCATATCACCTTGCGCCTCGGTCAGCGCGCGTTTGCACTCCATCATGGGCGCGTCAGTCTTGCTACGCAGTTCGGCAACCATGCTTGCGGTAATTGCAGCCATTTTCATTCTCCGTACTCAATTCAACAATTTAAAAAAACGACCAAAAAAAGGGGCACGAAAGCCCCCTTTAGTGGGGATGGCGATAACTCAGACAGCCGTCTCATCCACTTCAACAAATTCGTCAGCGGTCTCCGCTGCTATCGCCTTGACCACATCATCAACCATATTGGTACGGCCTTCAATAATCGCATCGGCAATGCCACGCGCATAAAGAACAACCGCCTTCGACGAATCATCATTGCCGGGTATCACATATTCAATGCCTTCGGGCGAGTGATTGGTATCAACCACCGCAACCAGGGGAATGCCAAGTTTCTTGGCTTCTGCGATCGCAATCTTATGAAAGCCGACATCAATCACGAAAATGGCATCAGGCAAAACCGTCATATCCTGAATGCCACCAATGTCTCGTTCGAGTTTGGCGAGTTCACGGGCAAACATCAATTGCTCTTTCTTGCTGAGACTGTCCAGCCCGGCTTCTTGCTGGATCTTCATGTCCTTCAGACGCTTGATGGATGTTTTGACCGTCTTGAAGTTGGTCAACATGCCACCCAACCAGCGCTGATCGACGTAGGGGACGCCAGCTCGCTTGGCTTCCTCAGCCACGGTTTCTCTCGCCTGGCGCTTGGTTCCAACCATCAGCACGGTTCCGCGCTTTGCCGAAATCTGGCGCACAAACTTGGCCGCCTCCTGGAACATCGGCAGCGATTTTTCCAGATTGATAATGTGAATCTTGTTGCGATGGCCGAAAATGAACGGGGCCATCCTGGGGTTCCAGAAACGCGTCTGGTGACCAAAATGGACACCTGCTTCGAGCATTTCGCGCATGGTTACTGACATATTTAACTCCAAAGGTTAGGTCTAAAATCCAGTTTGTTTTGCAATCCTGAAGACGAATATGCCCTCAGTTGTCGCAACACCTTGATTAAACTGGTTTGCTTATTTGTTCGCCAAGCAGCCGTTTTGGCCCCTCCGCAGAACCCAAGGACTATAGCACAGACCGCCCTCTTTTCATGTTGCCAGACCTTCAAACGACCTTGCAGAAACTGCACAGCAGCCAGATTACCCCCATTGCCGAAATGGAGCAGTCCATTGCTGTGGCGCAATCCGAGCGTTGCCAGCATGTATTTCTCAGAACTGGCTTTGATGAATCGCGTGCCGTAGCAGCCTTCCCCGGCGTAGCGCATAAGCCCTTAGCCGGACTTGCAGTCTCGGTCAAGGACTTGTTTGACGTGGCAGGGCAAACCACCAGTGCCGGGTCGCTGGTTCTGCGCGACGCCTTGCCAGCGCTCAGCGACAGTACGGCGGTAGCCCGCCTCCGACATGCCGGCGCCGCTTTCATAGGACGCACCAACATGGCAGAGTTTGCGTTCTCCGGAGTTGGCATCAACCCGCACTTTGGCACTCCGCACAATCCCGGTGCCAGTGATTTGCCCCGCGTTCCCGGCGGATCATCTTCTGGTGCTGCGGTGTCCGTAGCCACTGGCGCGGCCTATATCGGTCTCGGATCCGATACCGGTGGCTCCATCCGGATTCCAGCGGCACTCTGTGGTGTTGTAGGTTTCAAGAGTACCGCCAGACTGGTTCCAGTAAACGGCGTGCTGCCCCTGTCCACCACCCTGGATACGGTCTGCGCCCTCACCCGCTCCGTGCCTGACGCCATGCTGGTCCACGAGATCCTGGCGCAGCGGCGCGTGGTGCGCAGTCCAGCACCCCTGGCAGCCTACCGCCTCGGTGTTGCCAACACCGTCATGCTTGACGGCCTGGACAAGACGGTCACTCAGGCATGGCACAGGACTCTGGACATGCTGCGCCGTACCGGCGCCCGCATCGACGATTTACCGCTTTCGGAGATCGATGAACTGCAGCAGATTCAAGCCAGTGGCGGTTTTTCCGCCGCCGAGAGTTACGCTTGGCACCACGAACTTCTTGGCAGCAAGAAGGAATCCTATGACCCCCGAGTTGCTGCACGGATCGAACGGGGCGCCAGCATGAGTGCTCGTGACTACATTGAACTGCTACTCGCACGTCGCA
>CANNRR010000214.1 GCA_947508055.1 Burkholderiales bacterium | reverse complement strand
TAAATACCAACAAATCTATGACAGTTCGGGGCTGGCAGTATTTCGGCACGATGGCCAGTTGCTGATGCAATCGGGCCACATGGAAGGGGTTGGCGCGGACATTGCACGGCAGTTGCAAGCCATGCGCCCGGGAATCGTGTTGCGCAGCGATCTGTATCGCGACGCGAAAGAGCACCCGCACATTCACTGGATAGTGCCTATCGGCCCGGCACGCCTGGACGATGGTCGCCCGGTGGTGGCGGTTGTTATTCAGGTTGACGTCAATAATTTCATTTACCCCGTCATTCAAGCGTGGCCGACCGCCAGCCCGAGTGGCGAGACCCTGCTGGTGCGTCAGCAGGGTGACGCGGCATTGTTCATGAACGACTTGCGTCATCGCAAGGGCACGGCGATGCTGTTGGCACCGTCCATGGATACGCCAGGCTTGCCCGCTGCAGTGGCAATTCGGGCTAACGCCCCCGGCACCACCGTTGGTGTTGACTACCGCAACATGACCGTTTTTGCCGCCTACCGCCCGGTTGCAGGAACGACTTGGCACATCGTTGCCAAACTGGATCAGGACGAGGTCTTTGCACCTCTGCGCGCTCTGGCGTTCTGGATTATGGTGGTGGCGTTGACCGCCGTGTCTGCGCTGTGCGCTGGCCTGTATGTACTGTGGCGTCAGCAACTACGGGTGCAGCGCATGGCGCGACAGGCACAGGACGTCGAGTTGGCACTGGAACGCAGTGCAATGGACGTCTCCGTGCGAGAAGGCCACGAACGCGCACAGATGTTGATGGACGCTGCGTTGGATGCTGTGGTGAGCATTGATGAAGACGGAAAGATCATCAGCTGGAACTCCCAGGCCGAGCCCACATTCGGGCGCGCCGCGGAAGACGCCATCGGGCACGATCTGGCCGACTTGATCGTGCCACCTGCATTGCGCGAGGCGCACCGCAACGGCATGGCCCGTTACCTTCAAAGTGGCAAAGCGACTATTTTGGGTAAGCGCATTGAAGTTCCGGGTTTGCGCGCTGATGGAACCGAGTTCCCCATGGAGTTGACGATTTCCAAGCTGCTGCAAAGCGGGCGTCACTATTTCACTGCGTACATCCGTGACATCAGTGTTCGCAAGCACGCCGAGACCGAACTGCAACGGTCTGTGCAGTTGATGACGATGGTGTTCGATTCGAGCCCGATTGCCGCTTCGATCGCCTCCTTGCACGAAGGTCATTTTATACGGGCGAACCCGATTTGGGAGCGGGACTTCGGCTGGACGATGGACGATCTGCTCGGTAAAACGGCGATGCATCTGGGTCTCTGGCCGGACGACGAATCGCGACGCAGTTGGGCGCTCGCGTTGCAGGCGGCGGGGCGATTGGTTGACTACGAAACCACATGGCGACACAAGGACGGCAGTCTTCGTCAGGTCAGCATTTCAGCGGAGCTTATCGATTTCGACGGCGAACGCAGCATTTTGGCTTACACCCTGGATGTGACGCAGCGCAAGCAGGCCGAACTGCAGTTGCACCAGCTATCCATGGCGGTGGAGCAAAGCCCCGTGGTGGTGGCAATCACCAATCTTGAGGGTAACCTGGAGTACGTCAACGAAGCGTTTGTCCGGTCAACCGGTTACAGCCGCAAGGAGGCAATAGGCAAGAATCCACGCGTGCTGCAATCGGGTGAGACGCCGCGCGAGTCGTACGCATCGATGTGGAAAGCCCTGACTGCGGGCGACGCCTGGAGTGGGGTGCTTTACAACCGGCGTAAAGACGGCAGCCGTTATACCGAATCGGTGCAGATCACCCCGATCCGGCAGACCGATGGACGCATCACGCATTACATGGCGTCCAAGGAAGACATTACCGAAACGGTGCGCATGAACCATGAACTGGAGCAGCACCGCGACCACCTTGAAGACCTGGTGGCGAGCCGCACCATACAGTTGACCGAGGCGCAGCGCGTGGCCGAATCCGCAAACCGGGCCAAGAGCGCCTTCCTGGCCAATATGAGCCACGAGATCCGCACACCCATGAACGCCATCGTGGGTTTTTCCCACCTGTTGCGCCGTGACGAGCCGACCGCAGTCCAGATCCAACGGTTGAACAAGATCGAGGCCGCGGCCAGCCATTTGCTGTCCATCATCAACGACATACTCGACATTTCCAAGATCGAGGCCGGCCGCCTGGAGCTGGAGCAAACCGATTTTCATCTGGGTAGCCTGCTCGACAACGTGTACTCACTGATTGCAGACCAGGCGCGCGCCAAGGGGCTGGTGGTCGACGTTAATCCGGACAGCGTTCCGGTCTGGCTGCGCGGTGACCCGACCCGCTTACGTCAATCGTTGTTGAACTACGCCAGCAACGCGGTCAAGTTCACCAGCAGCGGTTTTGTCTCGCTGCGGGCCCGTTTGCTGGAAGAGGCAGCTGATTCGGTACACGTGCGCTTTGAGGTCGAAGACACCGGCGTGGGCATATCCCCTGAACAGCAGGCCAACCTGTTTCAGGCGTTCGAGCAGGCCGATGTGTCGACCACCCGCAAGTATGGTGGCACCGGTCTGGGGCTGGCCATCACCCGGCGTCTGGCTCAGATGATGGGTGGCGATGCGGGCGTCGACAGTGTGGCAGGGCAGGGCGCAACCTTTTGGTTTACTGCCCGGTTGCAGCGCGGCCAGGGCATCATGGGTGCCGATGCAGTGCTGTTTACCCAGGGGGGCGAACTGGAGTTGCGTCGCCATGCGGGTCAGCGCATCTTGCTGGTGGACGATGTGGACATCAACCGAGAGATTGCCTTGCAAATACTCGATGGCACCGGACTGGTCATCGACACCGCGGTCGATGGGCAGCAAGCGGTGGACATGGCGGCGATGACGCCCTACGCGCTGATTTTGATGGATTTGCAAATGCCCGTGATGGACGGCTTGCAAGCCACGCGGGTGATCCATTCCCTTGCCGGTGGTGCCCATATTCCTGTGCTGGCCATGACTGCCAACGCGTTCGACGAAGACCGCAGGGCGTGTTTGGACGCGGGTATGCGTGACTTCATTTCCAAACCGGTTGACCCGGACCACCTGTTTGCGACCTTGCTGAAGTGGTTGCCAGAAGTGGATGGCTACAACGCTGGTGACAGCCATGCAATGCTGCCTCAGCAAGCACCGATACAGGTAGCGCCTGAGCCCTTGCCAACGCCAGAGAGTTGGCCGGGTCTGGATGCTGTCACTGGTTTGCGCACATGGCGCGATCGGGGTGTTTATTCCAAGTTCCTGCGCAAGTTTGCACTGGACTACCAGGGCAGCGTGCAGCACATGGAGGACCTGCTGCGGAAGGGTGAAAATGTCGCCGCGATGGCTTATGCCCACAAGCTCAAAGGCGCGGCGGGTAACCTTGCCCTAACCGATGTGGCGCGCTGCGCTGCCGAGGTAGATATCAACCTCAAAGCCAATGCGGATGTGACTCGCGTACTGGAGCGCTTGCAGTACGCAATGGACGTGGCCTTGGACTCTATCGCCCAGTACGCGCCGCAACAGCAAACGGGCGATGGTCAGCCTACTGTGTTGACCGCAGAACAAACCCGTCAGCTGACCGTGCTTCTGAGCGCCCTGCTCGGTGCGTTGGACGACGATAACCTGGACCGCGCAGAGCAGATCCTGGGTGATGTGGCAACACTGGTTGAGCCCGAGCTCCTGGCGCTTGTGCACGCTACTTTGAGCGATTTCGACATCAGAGGCGCCCATGCCGCGACCCGGCAACTGTGCGATAGTCTCGAAATCGTTGTGGAGGGCTGAAGCCGTGACCGGACCCATCTTGGTTGTTGATGACGAGCCCGCCAATCTGGCGCTGTTGCGCCAGATTCTGTCACCACATTTCCCGCTGGTGTTTGCCCGCACCGGATCGGACGCACTGGCTGCCGCGGCAAAGCACCGCCCGGTTCTGATCCTGCTGGACATCGAGATGCCTGACATGGATGGCTACACCGCCTGCCGCAGACTCAAACAAGACCCCTTGACCGAAAGCATTCCGGTGATCTTTGTCACAAGCCTGGCAGCTTCGGGCGATGAGACGGCCGGTTTCGAGGCCGGCGCGGTCGACTATCTGGTCAAGCCGGTGTCACCACCCGTCGTGTTGGCCCGCGTGCGCACCCACCTCTCGCTGGTCAGTGCCAAGCAGCTGTCCGAAAGCTACAACGATGCGATCTATATGCTGGGTGAGGCCAGCGAGTTCAAAGACACCGACACGGGCACCCACATCTGGCGCATGGCGGCCTACAGCAGCGCATTGGCATTGGCATCGGGCTGGGAGAGTGAGGCTTGCCTGCAACTGGAGCTGGCAGCACCCATGCATGACATTGGCAAGCTGGCGATTCCCGATGACATTTTGCATAAGCCGGCCAAGCTGAACGCGCAGGAGTGGGCCGTCATGCAGACCCACTCCACGGTGGGCTACAAGATTCTGTCCAAGAGTACGGCACCCTTGCTACAGATGGCGGCCACCGTTGCCTATTGCCACCATGAAAAGTGGGACGGCACAGGCTACCCGCGTGGTCTGGTCGGCAAGGACATTCCCGATATGGCACGCATCGTCGCGATTGCCGATGTTTTTGATGCCCTCACCACCAAGCGCCCGTACAAAGAGGTCTGGCCAATTGAGCAGGTCATGCTGATGCTGCAAAGCAGTTCCGGCTCGCATTTTGAGCCACGCCTGGTCGAACATTTTGAACGCATTCTGCCAAAAATACTGGACATCAAAGAAGCGTGGGCTAGCCGCGATGTCGGTTAACGCCTTTGGGCTAGCGTTTCGTTGATGAGGCGCGACAACGTTGGCAGCAGTTTGGGGTCACGCCGCACGATGGCGCTGATGCCCAGGTGCGTTGGCACTGGCGCCGGGTTGCTGCTGACCAATATGACCGGAATGTTGCTGTTGCGGCAGCGTGATTCGCGCAAGGCGGCGACCACTGCAATGGCGTTCAGGTCAGGCAGCTCACGCGAGATGACCAACAAGTCAAACGGTGCATGCAGCATGCGCTCCAGAGTGGCCATGCCGCCCTCCATCATCGACACCTGTATGGAGGGGTCAGTAAACATGTCCTTGTATAACTTGCGCAAAGTATCCGAGGGCTCGACCAATAGTACGGAGGCCCTGCCGGACAGACTGTCCATGCGCATGGCCTCGAGCTCCTGCTCAATCGCGGTGACACCGCTTGCGTCACGTCCTTTTGCCGCAATGGTCTTGCGCAATAAATCGACATAGGCCAACGCCGTGCTGGCAGCATTGCGATCAAAGCTCTGGCGCGTCTCGCTGACGAAACTTTCAAACTGGTGGCAAATGGTGGTGATGATGACGATACCGAACATGCCGCCCGAGCCCTTGAGGCTGTGGATCTGACGGTACAACTCGTCAAAGGCGCCGGGTTGTTTGGTTTCCAGGGCCATCACCCCTTCTTCGAGCCGATCGCATCGATTGGGAAGTTCATCAACAAAGTCGGCCTGCATTTCGGCCAGCAAAATGGAAAAGTCAGCACTCATGCTTGTCCCAAATGGTCTTGATTTGCGCCGCCAGTGTCATCGGGTTAAAGGGTTTGGCAACCACATCCAGTGCGCCCAACGTCCTGTATTGCGCAACCTCGGTGGGCTGCGTGTTGGCAGTGAGGAAGACCACCGGAATGGCCGCCGTGGCGGGGCTTAAACGCAAGCGTTGAAGCGTGGTCGGCCCATCCATGCCGGGCATCACCACGTCTAGCAATACCAGGTCAGGCGCAAATGCCCCGATCTTTTCCAGAGCCTCGGTACCTGAACTGCACATCAGCACCTCGAAACCGCCAACTTTTTCCAGAGCCAGTTTTGCAACTGCCTGAATCAGCGGTTCGTCTTCGGCGTAAAGAATTCGTTTGAGTGTCACGGTGGC
>CANNRR010000213.1 GCA_947508055.1 Burkholderiales bacterium | reverse complement strand
GGGTCTAGTCGGTGCATGGACTCTCTTTTCAATTCGAGCTGCCACGGTGGCCGGGCGGTGCCGTGCAGTAGTTGTGCAATAGTGTAGTGTCGCGCGCACCACTACTTGAACAACTTCACCCCCATGCATAGCCACACATTCCTCTGGCACGACTACGAAACCTTTGGTGCACAGCCGCGGCGTGACCGACCGGCACAGTTTGCCGCCATCCGCACCGATGCCGATTTGAACGAGCTGGGCGAGCCCATCATGCTGTATTGTCAGCCAGCACCCGATTATTTGCCAGACCCCAAGTCGTGCCTGATCACAGGCATCACGCCACAGCTGTGTCTGCAACAGGGCGTGCCGGAGCACCAGTTTGGCGCCACTATCGAGCAGGCCTTCAGCCTGCCAGGCACCATCGGTGTGGGATACAACACCATTCGGTTTGACGACGAGATCACGCGCTTCATGTTCTGGCGCAACCTGATCGACCCCTACGCCCGCGAGTGGCAAAACGCGTGCGGCCGCTGGGATCTGCTGGACGTGGTACGCACGGCTTACGCGCTGCGCCCTGAAGGCATCCAGTGGCCGACCAAACCCGAGGGCGGTGCCAGCTTCAAGCTGACTGACCTGACCGCAGCCAACAGTTTGGTACATGAGGCCGCCCACGACGCGTTGAGTGATGTGCGCGCCACCATTGCACTGGCCCGATTGATCAAGACCGCACAGCCACGTCTCTTTGATTTTTGTCTGGGTCTGCACAAAAAGGATGCAGTGGCGCATGAGTTGGGCCTGCCAGTGGCACCGCGCCATGCGAGGCCTTTTTGGCACGTGTCGGGCATGTTTTCTGCCGAGCGGGGCTGTTTGGCCCTGATGTGGCCACTAGCCATGCACCCGAAGAACAAGAATGAGCTGATTGCGTGGGATCTGGCGTTTGACCCGCGGGAGCTGGAGTCGCTCAAAGCTGCTGATGTGCGCCTGCGCCTGTTCAGCAAAGCGGCTGATTTGCCCGATGGCGTGCTGCGGCTGCCAGTCAAGTCCATCCATCTCAACAAGTCGCCTATGGTGATGGCGAACCTGAAAGTGCTGGCATCTGAAATGGCGCAGCGATGGGGCGTAGATGTGCCCGCGCAGTTGCTGCACGCCGAATACGCGCAGTCATTGCCCGACATGAGTGCTATCTGGAACGAGGCATTCGATCGCGCAGACGCCCCGCGACCGGACGTGGACGAGGACCTGTACGGTGGTTTTGTCAGTAACGCAGACCGACGTCGGCTGAACGACCTGCGCGTCATGACGTCCGATCAACTGGCGCAGGCGCACCCGGCGTTTGAAGACGCGCGGTTGCCCGAACTGCTATTTCGCTACCGGGCACGCAATTTCCATGAAACCCTGACCGATGACGAGGCGCAGCGCTGGGAAGTACACCGCGCTGCGTGCTTGTTTGACGGCGCAGGTGGCGCGCGCACGATCGAGCAACTGTTTGACCAAATTGACGAAGTATCTGCTGAGGTTGACGAGCGTGGCGAGGCTATTTTGGGCGCCCTGTACGATTATGCAGAGTCCATCGCGCCGCACAGAGACTGATCTGCTGCGAGAATCCCACCCCATCGCCATTTGCAAACAAACGACCCGAACCGACTGGAACCCGTATGAAAATCGACAAAGACACCGCCGTAACTCTGACTTTCAAAGTGGCTGACGCCACAGGCAAAGTGATCGACAACGGCACCGAGCCCATGGTTTATCTGCACGGCGGCTACGACAACACCTTTCCAAAAATTGAAGAAACCCTGCAGGGCCAAGAGGCCGGCTACCAGGTCACACTGACGCTGTCGCCCGAAGATTCGTTTGGAGAACGCGACGAGGCGCTGGTGACCACCATCGATAAAAAAGACTTTCCCCCCGGCGTGAAGGTGGGTGGACAGTTGCAGGGCCGAGGTGAAGACGGGCAAGACGTCGTTTTCAACGTATTGAAGATCAAAGGGCCGGTCGTCTATCTGGACGGCAACCACCCGCTGGCTGGCAAGACCTTGAGTTTTTCGATCAAAGTAATCGATGTGCGCGTGGCAACGAGTGAAGAAATTGCCCACAAACATGTGCACGGTGAGCACGGGCATCACCATTGATATTTTCAGAGAAACTGACATAGGTCATTGAATAGTCAGTCTCCTACTGTGAAATGACTGCGTCAATTGTTGGCAAAAATGAGAATTGTTCCTGGCTAATCCGCAGCGAAAAGCGCGCTGATGCCATGAATGATTACGGGAGATGCTCATGCGCCTGATGGCGCAACTTCTTTTCATGCAGACCAGCCTTGTCAAATTGGTGTCCAACGTGCGGCGGGGTTCTGAGGGTATTGCCACCTCCAGCGCGGAGATTGCCGATGGCAACAATGACCTGTCTGCCCGCACTGAGCAGCGGGCCAGTGCGCTGGAGCAAACTGCGGCCTCGATGGAGGAACTTGGCTCTACCGTCAAACAGAACGCCGACTCGGCTAGGCAGGCTAATCAACTGGCCATGAATGCGTCTGCCATGGCTGCGCGCGGTGGCGAGGTCGTGGGCCAGGTGGCTGAGACCATGAAGGGCATCAATCAGTCATCGCATAAGATTTCCGAAATTATCAGTGTGATCGACGGTATTGCCTTTCAGACCAACATCCTGGCGTTGAACGCAGCAGAATGCGGCTATGGTGGAAGAGATGGCGGCCTCTGCATCGGGCTTGAAATCACTGGCCGACGAGCTTGTGCAGTCGGTCTCGGTTTTCACGCTCGACACCCGCGGCTAAACACCGGGTTTACTGGGTCCCGAAAATACGGTCGCCTGCATCGCCCAGGCCCGGCAGGATGTAGCCGTGGTCGTTCAACTCACGGTCAATTGCGGCGGTGTAGATTGGTACATCTGGATGCGCCTTGTGCATGGCTTCAATGCCTTCAGGGGCGGTCAGCAAACACAAAAATTTAATCGATTTGGGCTTGCAGACCTTCAACCGGGTTACCGCCGCTGCGGCCGAGTTGCCGGTGGCCAGCATAGGGTCCACCACAATGATGTCGCGCTCTTCCATGTTCTTGGGCATCTTGAAGTAGTACTCCACGGCCTGTAGCGTTGCGGGGTCCCGGTAGAGGCCGATGTGGCCCACGCGTGCACCTGGCACCACCGAAAGTACTCCGTCCAGGATCCCGTTGCCGGCCCGCAGGATGGACACAAACACCAGCTTCTTGCCGTCAATTGCCGTGCCGGTCATTTTTTCCAGTGGGGTTTCGATTTCGACGTCCTGAGTGGCCATGTCGCGGGTTACCTCATAGGCCATCAGGCTCGACAGCTCGTTGAGTAGGCGGCGAAAGCTGTTCGTGCTGGCGGTCTTGTTGCGCATCAGGGTCAGCTTGTGCTGCACCAGGGGGTGGTCGATCAGGTGGACGTTGGCACGGGCTTCGGGAGATAGGGGTGTCATGGTGCAAACCGGTGAAAGTTGGAATTGAGTAGAGCGGAGTTTAAGCCCACCACACGCCTTTGGCACGTTCGTCTGGTTGTGGAGTAGCCGACTTCGCCACTGAGATGAGTTACTTTCGCGACCCGCCAAAAATGCCGCCCAGCACGCCCCGAATGATCTGGCGGCCAACCTCGCGGCCAATGGAACTGGCGGCGCTTTTGACCATCTGCTCACCCACGCTGGCGCGGGTGCGCCGAGTTCCGCCGCCGAGCATATCGCCAATGGAGTCGAAGATGCCTTTTTCAGGGGTAGTGGGTAAGGTTGTGGTGGTGCCTGCTGCGCTCGCTGGAGCCGTGTTTGCAGGGTGTGCGCCGCTGGTCGAAGGCGCCACCGTACCCGCAGCCGGCTGGCGTGCCTGGGTACGGCCCTTGATCGCCTCAAAGGCTGAATCCCGGTCCACTTCCTTCTCGTAGACACCAGCGACCAGCGACTCGGACAGCAACGCTTGGTGTTGCTCGGGGGTGATGGGGCCAATCTGGCTGGAAGGCGGCACCACAAAAACGCGCTCGGTCGGACAAGGTCGGCCCATCTCATCCAGAAAACTCACCAAGGCTTCGCCCACCGCCAATTCGGTGATAGCGGAACCAATGTCCAGCCCTGGATTGGGGCGCATGGTGTCAGCTGTCGACTTGACCGCCTTCTGATCACGCGGCGTGAAGGCGCGCAGCGCGTGTTGTACGCGGTTGCCCAATTGGGCCAGTACCGAGTCGGGAATGTCCAGCGGGTTTTGCGTGACAAAGTACACCCCCACGCCCTTGCTGCGCACCAGTCGCACCACCAACTCAATCCGCTCCAGCAGCACCTTGGGCGCGTCGTTGAAGAGTAAATGGGCTTCATCGAAGAAAAATACCAATTTGGGCTGGTCCAGATCGCCCACCTCGGGCAGGGTCTCAAATAGCTCGCTCAGCATCCATAGCAAAAAGGTGGCGTACAGGCGGGGCGCGTTCATCAGCTTGTCGGCCGCCAGGATGTTGATTACGCCTTGACCTTTGGCATCGGTCTGCATGAAGTCGGCAATGTTGAGCATGGGCTCGCCGAAGAACTTCTCGCCGCCCTGGCTCTCAATCTGCATCAACCCGCGCTGGATGGCGCCAATACTGGCTGCGCTGATGTTGCCGTACTCGGTGGTGTACTGGCTGGCGTTGTCGCCCACGTCCTGGCACATGGCGCGCAGATCTTTCATGTCTAGCAGCAGCAAACCGGCGTCGTCCGCAATCTTGAACACCAGTTGCAAAACGCCGGCTTGGGTCTCGTTCAGATTGAGCATGCGCGCGAGCAGCAGGGGCCCCAGATCGCTCACCGTCGCGCGCACCGGGTGGCCCCGTTCGCCAAACACATCCCACAGGGTCGCGGGGAAGGCCTGATAAGCCGGTTCGGGTAGACCCCGCTCCGTGATGATCTTGCTCAACTTGGGCTGGCGGCTACCGGTTTGTGAGATGCCGGTTAGGTCGCCTTTGATGTCGGCCATGAAAACCGGCACCCCCAGGCGTGAAAAGCCCTCGGCCATGGTCTGCAACGTGATGGTTTTGCCGGTGCCTGTTGCGCCCGTGATCAGCCCGTGGCGGTTGGCCTTGTCGGGCAGCAAGCGACATTGGGTACCGCCGTGCTGGGCGATCAGGATAGTTGTGTCGTCGGTAGCGGCCATGAAATTCCCAAAAAGTACAATTCAGTCGGTAGGGTAACGAACTTTTGAAGGATTTCACGTGGCAGGACATAGCAAATGGGCCAATATTCAGCACCGCAAGGGCCGCCAGGATGAAAAGCGTCAGCGTATCTGGACGCGGGTTATGCGTGAAATCATGGTCGCAGCCCGCATGGGTGGGGGCGATTTAAGTACCAACCCCCGCCTGCGCCTGGCCATCGAGAAGGGCAAGGCAGCCAACATGCCCGCAGAAAACGTGAAATACGGCATTGCCAAGGCCACGGGAACGCTGGAAGGCATTGTTTACGAGGAAATTCGCTACGAGGGCTACGGCATTGGCGGTGCGGCCATCATAGTGGACACCATGACCGACAACAAGGTGCGCACCGTCGCCGAAGTGCGACACGCCTTCAGCAAGTACGGCGGCAACATGGGCACCGAGGGCTCGGTAGTGTTCCAGTTCAAGCACTGCGGCCAGCTGATTTTTGCCCCCGGCACCAGCGAAGACAAAGTGATGGAAGTGGCACTGGAAGCCGGTGCCGAGGATGTGCTTACTGATGATGACGGTGCCATTGAGGTGCTGACCGCCTATGCCGACTACGAGGCCGTCAAGCAGGCGCTGGAGACGGCGGGCCTGACGGCAGAGGTGGCAGGCGTTACGATGCGGGCCGAAAACACGATTGAACTGACGGGCGATGATGCCGCACGCATGCAAAAACTGCTTGACGTGCTGGAAGACCTGAACGATACCCAGGACATCTTCTACAACGCCGCCCTATGAGCATCCAGCCAGAGTTCAGCTATTGCAATCGCGCCAAGGCGCATCGGAGTTTTTTATGAATGTTTTGGTGATCGGGGGCGGTGGCCGTGAGCATGCCATGGCCTGGAAGCTG
>CANNRR010000212.1 GCA_947508055.1 Burkholderiales bacterium | reverse complement strand
CGCGTTGGCCAAAATGTTCACGCCTTCAACCATGCGTGCGCGGGCTTCGCCGCCGAAAATTACGTCTTTTGCTGCCATGTTTGGCTCCTAATATGAGTTAAATATGCTGCTAGCCCGCGTGGATATTGCGTAGCCAGCTATAAATTTGATAGTTCTTTTGATCAGTTGGGGACAGAGCGACCGTGCGCTACGCGCGTCGTTCGGTCTGTCCCGCAATGTCATTTGGTTTCAACCACGGCAAAGAGGTCGTCTTCTTTCATCACGAGGAGCTCATCACCATCGACCTTGACGGTCTGGCCGCTGTACTTGCCGAACAAAACGCGGTCGCCGACCTTGACGTTCATGGCGATCACTTCGCCCTTGTCGTTCTTCTTGCCTGGGCCCACGGCCAGCACTTCGCCTTGATCAGGCTTTTCAGCAGCGCTATCAGGAATGACGATGCCGGAGGCAGTTTTGGTTTCGTTTTCGACGCGTTTAACAATCACGCGATCTGCCAGGGGACGCAGTTTCATGGAAATCTCCTAAGTTAGAAACAAGGGTAAACAAAGGTCAACTTGGATAAGTTGGCGCTTATTAACTTGCGACGCCAAGTGTTAGCACTCAGTGTCGACGAGTGCTAATGATAAGGGCTTTTCCGGGAGTTTCAAGTGTGGTCGGGTGACAAGCCCCCAAAACCTGTACTGAAACCGGGAAATCACCTACAGAGAATCGTGCTTGCGGGTGGTGCTCGCAGAATCACCTCGCCATTTCGCTCGTGGTTGTCATGCGTTTTTAAGAACTTTGGGATACTGGTGCTTTCTCGAATCGCTAAAACTCGTATGCAGACCCCAACTACCAGCCCCGCAACGTATCAGCAGCCCGTATCGGAGCCGCGCCTGACCTCGCTGTCCCACGGTGGCGGTTGTGGTTGCAAGATTGCGCCGGGCGTGTTGTCGCAAATTCTGAAAACCACCACCGCCATGCCCTTGCCGCCCGAGCTGCTGGTGGGTATTGAGACGGCGGACGATGCGGCGGTTTATCAGCTCAATGCCGAGCAGGCGCTGATTGCCACCACCGACTTTTTCATGCCCATCGTGGACAACCCGTTTGACTTTGGCCGGATTGCCGCTACCAACGCCATTTCGGATGTGTACGCCATGGGCGGCACACCCATCATGGCGCTGGCGCTGGTGGGCATGCCCATCAACGTGCTGTCGCTGGAGACCATTGGCCAGATCCTGGCCGGGGGCGCGGCGGTCTGCAAGGCGGTTGGCATCCCCATAGCGGGCGGGCACACCATCGACTCGGTGGAGCCCATTTATGGCCTTGTAGCCATGGGCCTGGTGCACCCCAAGCGTGTCAAGCGCAATGCCGACGCCCGCGTGGGCGACCGGCTGATTTTGGGCAAACCGCTGGGCGTGGGCATTTTGTCGGCCGCGCTGAAGAAGGAAAAACTGGATGCGGACGGCTACGCGCGGATGATTCAAGTCACCACCCAGCTCAACACCCCCGGCCCCGAACTGGCAGCGCTGGAAGGTGTGCACGCTCTGACCGATGTGACCGGTTTTGGTGTTGCCGGGCACGCGCTGGAGATCGCACGTGGCTCGAACTGCGTGGTGCAGGTGGATTGGGCACGCATACCGCTGATTGAGGGAGTGCATGCCTTGGCTAGCGCAGGCATGGTAACGGGAGCTTCCGGGCGCAACTGGGCCGCGTATGGCGCCGAGGTGGATCTTCCGGCCAACTTTGCGGCTGTCGACCAAGCTTTGCTGAGCGACCCGCAAACCAGCGGTGGCCTGTTGGTGAGCTGTGCGCCCGAGGCGGTGGACGATGTGCTGGCGATCTTTGCCCGCCACGGCTTTGACGCCGCAGCCGACATCGGTGCTATCAGGGCGATCGGTACGCCCCGAGATGCCTCGAAATCGCTACTAATTCGATAGCTGGATGCGCATATCTAACGGGGGCTGGAGGTCAAATTGGCTTCAATTTGGCCTGACGACTGGTATTGCGCTAGAAACCGCCTGTCCATGCGGTCCTTGAGCCACCAGACCCAGCGTCCTTGAAAGCTGTAGCGTCCCCAGGAGCCTACGGCATAGCGGTCGCCACACGCAACCAGATGCAGGGCCGTCGCGGGCAATCGGTGGGTTTTCAGGGATTCCCCTGCCACAGCCGCCGCCAGGTTATGCACCAGAGCGGGCCCTGTGCCGGTGCTGATGTCGTCAGCCGCAAAGATCTGGTTGTGGCTGGTGGAGCGCTGGAACGTGTTCACCGCAATGAAACCCTGCTCGTCCAACGCCAGACCGCTGTCCGCCAGCCATTGCGGCGGCAGGGTGCCGGTGGCCAGCAAAGGCACGTCGCACGCCAGATCGGCGCCACAGCCCAATTGCACAAAGCCGCTCTTGATCGCAATAGCCCGGTCTTGCAGCACCGTAATGTTGCGCTGTTTGAGCAGGTCCATTAGGCGCCGCTGCAGCCGCTCGGTGCAGTGCGCAGCAGGCAAGGTATCTCCGCACAGCAGCGTCACGGCCGCCTGTGGCAGGCGTTGGCGCACGGCAAAGGCCATCTCAACCCCCCCTGTGCCCGCGCCGATAACGGTGACGCGCAGCGGCCGTGTGTCTCCCATTTCGACGACGCGTGGCCACAGTGCGGCAAAGGTCTCGAGCGGGCGCACGAACAGAGCGTGCTCCATGGCGCCGGGTATTGCCATTTCAATCCGCGTGCGGTCCTGTGAGGGGGAGGTGTTGACCGACAACCAGTCATAACGCAAGCTGCTGCCGTCGTCGAGTTGCAGGGTTTGCATGGCCGCGTCCAACGACGTGACGTTCTTGGTAATCCAGCGGATGCCCCCGCGTTGCACCAGCAACTGAAGGGCGATGGTGAGGTCGTCAGGCGCGTAGCGGCCCACCATGAAACCCGCCACCATGCCAGTCACCATCTGGTCGGAATGGGGTGCAACCAGTGTCACCACCGTACCGGCTAGTGGTTGGGCTGCAAGCTGTGTCAGCACCTGCAAGTGGGCGTGGCCAGCGCCCAGCAGAACGATGTGCTGGGTGCCGTGAGCGGTGTTCGGCGTCGGGTTGGCGGCGACTGTCATGCTGTCTATTGTTCCATGAGCGAGACATCGCCCACGTAAGCCAGGCTGGACTCGGCCGTGTTGTCGCTTACACGTGCCATGGCGTCAACGCAACCGTCTGGGTCAGCGTGTGCTGGGCACCCGCAGGCAGGGTGATGCGGTCTGCGCCCGCGTTGGCGGCTTCAATGCACACATAATGTTGCCAGCCGTCATTGGGCACATCAGCCATTTGGGCCGCACCCGCAGCGCCCGGGTTCCAGACCACAACTGACTGACTTCCCTGCGTAGTGATGTGAATCTGGCGCCGCCCCAGCGGGTCTGCCAGCGTGTAGTGGTGCTCGGTGGACGCAGTGCCTTGTTGGTATATGCGGTCACAGGCTTGGTCCAACTGCCAGGTGCCATTGTGGGTGACGCTTTGCGCACCGCCAAGTTTGTCTTCATACACCCGGTTTTCCAGACCATTGATCTGCACTTGTGTGACATCGGCGACGGCAAAGTAGCTGTGCAAAGCCTGGGTCAGCACAAACGGGCAATCACCCAAGTTGCGCGTCGTCAGGGTTTGGGTCAAGGTGCGGCCCAGTTCCACGCGCAGGCTGAGTTGCAGTGTTGCGGCGTAGCGGGTCAATGGGTCGTCTGGCGACGAAGCTGCTGTAGGGACCAGCGTGACGCTGAGCGGTTGGTCTGCGTCATCACCTTCGCCAGTGCTAGTTGCTGCCACGTTCCACAGCCTGTTGCGCACCGGGCCGTGTTGCATCGCTCCACTTGGCATACCTTGCTTGCCAAACCATGGCCAGCATACAGGCACGCCACCGCGGATAGCAGCCGGCTCTGGCAAAGCCTGGGGCGATAACCAGAATACGTCGTATTGTCCGTTGGGTACCCAGGACAGCAACTGCGCGCCGTGCAGTGCAATGACGGCGGTACCGTGCGGGCTGCGCAGTTGCAGGCAACTGTGGCCGGCATGGTCAATCGGGGTGATACGTTCGGGTGTGTCCATGCCCAAGATTAACGCAAACGGTGCTGTGTGAGAATTGTGCGCACTTCTTACTCAGACTGCACGCAGCCATGAATCCTCTGTTGTTAATGGGCGTTGTCCTTGGCTACTTCGTCCTATTGCTGCTGGTTGCGTGGGCTACGTCGCGTCACGCCAGCAACGAGACGTTCTTCATCGGCAATAAAAGCAGCAACTGGATGCTGGTTGCCTTCGGCATGGTGGGCACATCGCTCAGTGGGGTTACTTTCATCAGCGTGCCGGGAGCGGTCGGCCATGATGGATTTGCGTATTTCCAACTCGTGCTGGGGAACCTGATCGGCTTCTGGGTCGTGGCCTTTGTGCTGCTACCCCTGTACTACCGCCACCAACTGACATCGATCTACCACTACCTGGGTAAGCGCCTGGGGGTGAGTGCCTACAAGACCGGTGCCACGTTTTTCATTGTGTCGCGCACGCTCGGCGCCACAGCACGCCTGTATCTGGTGGTGAATATTTTGCAGGGAATCATTCTGGACAGGCTGGGCGTGCCGTTTTGGTTGACCAGTGTGGTGATCTTGTTGATGATCTTGCTCTACACCTACGAGGGCGGTGTCAAGACCATCGTGTGGACCGACACCCTGCAAACTACCTGCATGCTGGGCGGGTTGGTCATCTGTGCCTGGTTTCTGTTGGACCGCATGAATCTGGGCGTGACGCAAAGCCTTGTACACATGGACGCGCATGGGCTGTCCGCGCTGCTCGTTACCGACCCGAACAGCAAGCTGTTTTTCGTTAAGCAAGTGGTGGCCGGCATTTTCATCACCGTGGCCATGACTGGCCTGGACCAGGAAATGATGCAGAAGAACATATCGGTCAAGACGCTGGCCGATTCGCAGAAGAATATGGTGACCTTGAGTGTGGTGTTCACCGCCGTGGTCTTGTTGTTCCTGTTTTTGGGTGGACTGCTGAGCCTGTTCACCGCGCAAACTGGCATGCCGGAGACGGGAGACAAGATCTTCGCGGCGGTGGTGCTGGGACATTTGCCGCAGGCGGTGCAGATCATTTTTGTGATCGCGCTGATTTCGGCGCTGTTCCCCAGTGCTGACGGTGCCATCACAGCGCTTACGTCGAGCTTTTGCATCGATCTGCTGGGCCTGCAGCAACGATCCGACTGGGATGAGGCGCGCAAAAAGCGCGCGCGTCACCAGGTGCATCTGGGCTTTGCCGCACTGTTTTTGCTGCTGGTGATGGGCTTCAAATGGGTCGACGACCCGAGCATGATTGGACTGATTCTGAAGCTCGCGGCCTACACCTACGGGCCTTTGCTCGGGTTGTTTGCCTTCGGCATATTGACCCAGAAGCGGGTGCGAGGCGCTTGGGTGCCCTGGGTTTGTCTGGGGGCACCGGCCCTGTGCTTTGTACTTGATTCCAATCAGCAACGGCTGTTTGGCTCCTACCAGATCGGGCTGGAGTTGTTGTTGCTCAACGGGGTGTTGACGTTTGGTGGTTTGTGGCTGGCGTCCCTGAACTCGCTGCAACCGGAGCCTACTCAAGTACCTGTGCGCACAAATCCACCAGATGCCTGCATCAGTCGGCGCGTGTAGTCCTCGTGCACGCGGTGTGCTGCAAGGTCTGCGGCGGATATGAGTTCGACCGTCTGCCCGCGCTGCATCACCAGAATCTTGTCGCACAGGTGGGTAACGACGGCCAGGTCATGGCTGACCATGATGAAGGTCAGCCCCAGGCGCGCACGCAGGTCTTCCAGCAGGTTCAACATTTCGGCTTGAACCGATGCATCGAGTGCAGAGGTTGGCTCGTCCAGCAACAACACCTGCGGCTGCAGGATCAGCGCACGCGCCAATGCCACGCGCTGGCGCTGGCCGCCGGAGAGCTGGTGCGGGTAGCGGAAGCGGAAACTTCCGCCCAGACCCACATCGTCCAGTGCGCGTTCAATGCGGGTTTGCTCGTCCTTGACGCCGTGAATCGCCAACGGTTCGCTAAGGATGCGGT
>CANNRR010000211.1 GCA_947508055.1 Burkholderiales bacterium | reverse complement strand
GCGCAGACGAGCAGGTGCCGGGCTCGGGACTGGGTCTGGCCATCGTCGATGACTTGGCGCGGCTCTACGGCGGCCGGGTCGAGTTGCTGGATTCCCCGCTAGGCGGGCTGCGTGCCGCGCTGACGCTGCCGGCCGTGGGTGTGGAGGGTTCTCTGTCGCTACGTTTTTTGTAGCTGTCTGCGCATATTTCCCCCTAAAATTCAGCCATGCACCCTGCCATCGCCCAACACCGCTCCGGTATATCTGCCATCTGTCAGCGCTACCGCATCATTCGATTGGATGTGTTTGGCTCGGCCGCACGGTCGGACGACTTCAACCCTGCCAGTAGCGACGCCGATTTTTTGGTGGAGTTTGCGCCCGACTCCCAGCCCGGCCTGGAGGCTTTTTTCGGTGCCAAGGCTGACTTTGAGCAGTTGTTGGGTCGTGGTGTTGATCTGGTCGAACCTGGCGCAGTACGCAACCCCTACGTTTTAGCCAGCATCAACCGCAACCGCGAAGCCGTCTATGCAGCGTGACCCGCGCGCCTTTTTGTGGGACGTGCGTGAGTCATCTTTGGCGATACAGTCTTTCACTGCTGGCATGGACGCTGCAGCCTATGCGACCAACGAAATGGCTCAGTCGGCGGTTGAGCGCAAATTTGAAATTATTGGCGAAGCGCTCAATCAGCTTGCCACGCTGGACGCGGCCTTGGCAGCGCGCATTCCAGACTTACCGCAAATTGTCGCGTTTCGCAATCAGCTCATTCATGGCTATTCCACCGTGAACGTCAGCACGGTTTGGAATGTGACGCAGAACGCGTTACCGCCATTGGTTGATGTGGTGCAGAGTCTTTTGGATGAGTTGGGCACCGCCTGAAGTTTATATGTCAAATGAGGCGCTAGCCCCCGCCAATACTGCGTAGACAGCTATTGATTTTGTAGTGTCTTGGCAAACATGGCGCTGTCGACATTACCCCCGCTAAGCGCCACTCCGACAGTCTGACCGGTCAATTGGGCGCGCTCCTGCATGGCGGCCGCAAAGGCTGCAGCACCCGCGCCCTCAGCGACGTTGTGGGTGCAGGCAAAGATGTCGCGCATGGCCTGCGCGACTTCGGCGTCCGTCACCTGCACGATGTGATCAATCTCGCCTTGCATGATGGCCAGGGCCTCCGTGTCGGCCACGCGGCAGGCCATGCCATCGGCCAGCAGCGTGGTCACCGGTGCTTCCACCACGCGCCCGGCGGCGAGTGAGTCGGCATAGGTGGTGGCGTGGGCACTGACCACGCCGACGATGCGTGTCTTGTGACCCAGTGCCCGTTTCGCAATGATGGCTGAGCAGGCGCCCGAGCCCTGGCCGATGGGTACATACACCACTTCGAGCTCCGGCACAGCTTTGAATAGTTCCCACCAGTAGGTGGCCACGCCGCGCAGCAGGTTGACGTGAAAGCTGGGCACCATGTGGGCACCGCGTTGCTTCGCCAGGGCCATGGCGT
Organism: Burkholderiales bacterium; assembly: GCA_947508055.1. GTDB lineage: Bacteria > Pseudomonadota > Gammaproteobacteria > Burkholderiales > Burkholderiaceae_C > Allorhodoferax. The sequence continues at coordinate 4,578 of CANNRR010000211.1, read as the reverse complement.
GCTCCCGGCTTTCCTGGAAGTCGGTGCCATGTTCGATCAGGGTTACGCCCAGGGCGCGCATGGCGGCATTTTTCTCGAGCGAATTGCCCTGCGGCACGACGATGGTGCAGGCCACGCCGTGGGCGCGTGCAGCCCAGCCGATGCTCTGGCCGTGGTTGCCGCGCGTGGCGCTGATCACCTCATTGGGCATCGTGCCGGATTGCGCCAACTGTTCAAAGTAAGTCAGGCCGCCGCGGATCTTGAAGGCACCCACCGGGGTGTGGTTTTCGTGCTTGACCCAGCAGGTGGTGCCCAGCTTCTGGCCGAGCAGGCCCCACGCGTACTGCGGTGTGGCGGCAAATTCGCGGTACACGACGCGAGCGCCGTCTTCAATGTCTTGCAGGTTGGGCAGATTCATAGGTACTACTTGGGTCTCAGCTTGCGCGGTGCTCGGCAATGGCCGCCGCCAGCGCCGCCACACCCTTGCGAATTTCATCGCCATCGGGTGTCACAAACGACAGGCGCATGGTGCGTGGGTCGCCATGGTCGTTGTAGAAAGCAGCGCCCGGCACAAAGGCGACCCCCTTGTCTACGGCCTTGGGCAGCAGGTCCTGCGCGTTCATGCCCTCGGGCAGGCGGGCCCACAGGAACATGCCGCCATCGGGCCTGTTCCAGGTTACATCGTTGGGCATGTCCTTGGCCAAGGCCGCCAGCATGGCGTCGCGTTGGCTTTTGTAGAGTGCGCGGATGGTGGGAATGTGGCGGTCCAGAAAACCGTCTTTCATGACCTCGGTGATCATGCGCTGGTTGAAGCCGGGGCTGTGCAGGTCGGCCGCCTGCTTGGCCTGTAGCAGCTTGGGGTACATGACCTTGGGCGCCACCACAAAGCCCATGCGCAGGCCAGGCGCCAACACCTTGGAAAACGAGCCCAGGTAGATGCAGCCTTCGGGGTTGCGGGCCGCGAGCGGCGCCGGTGGGGGCGTGTCAAACCACAGGTCGCCATACGGGTTGTCCTCAATCAGCGGCAGGCCCAGTTCGGCCGCCTTGGCTACCAGGGCGACGCGGCGCGCCTCGCTCATGGTGCGCCCGGTGGGGTTCTGGAAATTGGGCAGCACGTACAGGAACCGGGCTTTGCTGGCACCGCTGCCGACTTTGGATGCGAGGTCCGCAATGTCCACGCCTTCGTCGTCACTGGCGACGCTCAGCACTTCGGGCTCCATGGGGGTGAAGGCCTGCAGGGCGCCCAGATAGGTAGGCGTTTCCACCAGCACGCGGCTGTCTGCGTCGATCAAAATCTTGGCCACCAGGTCCAGACCCTGCTGCGAGCCGGTGGTAATCAATACTTGGGCCGGGTCCACGTCCCAGGGCAGGCGGTCGGCCACGATCTGGCGCAAGGGCGCAAAGCCTTCGCTGGAGGCATATTGCAGGGCACCTTGCGGGTCGGCAGTCAACACCTGCTGGCAGGCGGCGGTGAATTCGGTGACCGGAAATGTTTTGGCGGAGGGCAGGCCGCCAGCAAAGCTGATGATGCCGGGCTTCTCGGTCACCTTCAGGATCTCGCGGATCACAGAAGGGTTCATCTTTGCGGCGCGGCGCGCCATGGTCCATGCGGTTTGTGTCATGTGGGTCTTTCTATGGTTCTATTGTCGGCGGCATTGGCAAAGCGCTTGCCGATGAACACCGTGGCCACCACGGCCAGTGCAAATCCGAGTGTGACGGTTTCCAGTGGTTCACCCAGCAAGGGCACGGCTGCCAGAATACTCAAAAACGGTTGCAGCAGTTGCGTTTGGCTGACTTTGAGAGCACCGCCAATGGCCAACCCGCGGTACCACGCAAAGAATCCAGCCCACATGGAAAATACCCCGACATAAGCCAAGCCCAACCATGCCGAGGTGTTGACGCTGTGGGCAGGCCAAGTTAGTAGTGCGCCTGGCAGGGTTAGGGGCAAGGCCATCACACACACCCAGCAGATGACCCGCTCGGCCCCCAAAGCTGGCGTGACCTGCGCGCCGTAAACGTAGCCCATGCTGGCCGCCAGCACCGCGCCGACCAGCAGCGCATCGGCCCACTCCAGCCCAAAGCCGTGGCCTTGGGTGGAGGCGCGGTAGAGCGAAAACGCCACTACCAGCGCACTGCCCAGGGCAGCGCAAATCCAAAAGCCCAACCGCGCCCGCTGGTGCAGCACCATGGCCGCAATGGCGGCGGTGGCCAGCGGCAGCAGGGCTGTGATCACCGCCGCATGGCCGGATGTGACATGGCGCAAGGCAAAGCCTAGCAGAAGCGGGAAGCCCAGGGCGTTGCCCAGCATTGCCAGCGCCAACGGCTTGCGCTGCGCTGGCGTGGGGCGGGGTGATTGGGTGAGCAGCAAGAAGACCAGCGACAAGGCCCCGGCCAGCGCGGCGCGGCCAAAGGTCACAAACCACGGTGACAACTGGGGCGCATCGGCGGTGCCGGTGGCCAGGCGCGTCATGGGCAGGGTGACCGCGAAGATGGCCACACCCAGCACCCCCAGCCATAGCCCCAGGCGCTCACGCTGCGCGTTCATAGCGCGGCCATCCAGATCGCGGTCGCCACCAGCACCAGTGCCATGGCTTGGTTGAACAGGCGCAGTCTTTGACCTGTGCCTTCAGGGCCGCGTAGCCAGTTGCGCAGCAGCGAGCCCATCGTCGCGTAGAGCAAGTTGCTGGCAAAGGCGAAGCCCAGCAATGTGGGCACCACGATGGCCAGGCGTTGCGTAGCGTCGGCGTGCCCGGCGACCCAGCCGCTCACAATGGCCAGCGCCAGCATCCAGGCCTTGATGTTGACGAACTGCAGCGCCACGCCCTGCCAGAATCCGACTGTCAAGGCGGCTGAACTGGCCTCGCTGAGCTGTCGGGCCTGGCTCAGCCTCCAGGCCAGCCACACCAGGTAGACCACGCCCACCGCCTTGACCGCCCAACCGAGCAGCGGCACCGCTAGCACCAGGGCGCCCAGGCCCCAGGCGCAGACCAGCAGCAGCGCGCCCCAACCCAGAGGCACGGCGCAGACAAACGGCATGGCACGGCGCAGACCGCCATTGGCCGCCAGTGCGGTCGACAGCGTGGTATTGGGCCCCGGCGTGAAGCTCATCGCCGTGGCCAGCACCAGTAAAGCCGTAAATTCTTGCCAGGTCATGCGGCAGACTGTAGTTGAAATCAACACAGTACCAATACAGTTTATGGGTCATTGAGTAAAACTGCACGGTTAACCTGGGCAACACAGGCTGGCCTGGCGGGTTTGCGCATTCTTGCGAGTCGGGCCATTCATAATGGGTATCCAAGTGCCCAGCACACCCAAAGACGGATCGACCATGCCCCTTTCCTGGAACGAAATCAAATCCCGTGCACTGACCTTCAGCCGCAGGTGGTCCGATGCCGCCAACGAAGACAGCCAGGGCAAACCGTTCTGGATCGACTTCTTTGAGATCTTCGGCATCACTGACAAACGCGTTGCGATCTTTGAGCTCAACGTCAAAAAGCTCGGAGGTGCGCAAGGGTTTGTGGATTTGTTTTGGCCCGGCATGCTGCTGGTAGAGCAAAAGTCGCGTGGCAAAAGTTTGGATGGCGCATTCAAGCAGGCGCTGGATTATTTCCCCGGCATTGCCGAGCGCGATCTTCCGCAGATCATCATCGTTTGCGACTTTGCGCGCTTTCGAGTGCACCACCTGGCCACCAATCAGACCACCGAATTCGAGCTGAAAGACCTGCACAAAAACATCAAGCTCTTTGGCTTTGTGGCGGGATACAAGGCGCTGCAGATCAAGGCGCAAGACCCTGTGAATATCAAGGCCGCTGAGCGCATGGGCAAGTTGCACGACGCGCTCAAGGCCAGTGGCTACACCGACCACCCGCTGGAAGTGTTGCTGGTGCGCCTGCTGTTTTGCCTGTTTGCGGACGACACCGGCATCTTCCAGCCCTCGCAGGCGCTGCGCACTTTTATTGAAGAGCGCACTGCCGTCGATGGCTCCGACTTGGGCTCGCGCCTGGCGCAGTTGTTCCAGGTGCTCAACACTCCGGAAGATAAACGCAGCAAGGCGCTTGACGAGCAATTGGCTGCGTTCCCCTATATCAATGGCAAGCTGTTTTCCGAGCCCTTGCCCATGGCGGACTTCACCAGCGCCATGCGTGAGGCACTGCTGGATGCCTGCGCGTTGGACTGGTCTTCCATCAGCCCTGCTATTTTCGGTAGCCTGTTCCAGAGCATCATGAATGTGCAGTTGCGCCGCACCTTGGGCGCGCACTTTACCAGTGAAGAGAACATCCTCAAGGTGATCAAGCCGCTGTTTCTGGATGCACTATGGGCAGAGTTTGAAAAGGTAAAAAACAACAAGAACAAGTTATTTGAGTTCCACAAGAAGCTGCGCACGCTCACGTTTTTTGACCCAGCTTGCGGTTGTGGAAATTTTTTGGTGATTAGCTACCGCGAGCTGCGTTTGGTGGAGTTGGCCGTGCTGCGGGCGAGCCACAATTTGAGTGGCAACCAGGGGCAGCAGAGTGTCGATGTGCACGGGCTGATTGGTGTCAACGTTGATCAGTTTTACGGCATTGAAATCGAAGAATTTCCGTCGCAGATTGCGCAAGT
>CANNRR010000210.1 GCA_947508055.1 Burkholderiales bacterium | reverse complement strand
GATATCGCCGGACGCCCTGTCAGTGGCTCCATTACGCCGGCTATGAAATGGATCCATTACGGCGATCACACCGTGGCTCCATTACGCCGATCACAAACTGGAGCCTATACGCCGATCATGGAATGGATCCTATACGGCGGTCGGTGACAACTTGTTCAAAGCGACCGGGCACAAGACCGATATTTACGCGATCAATGATCAGGTTCTACTCAGCCAGATCGCTCATGACTACAGCAAATCTGGAAAATCTTCCCAGTTTGGGAATGAACACCATGGCCTCTACCGCGCAGCGATTGCGCGTTACGCTGAGTTTTTTGTTCAGCACGATCAGCCGGAGAAAACCCAACCTGCGCAAGAGGACGTTGAGCTTTCGATCCCGATCGAGACGAACTTTGCCTACGAAAAAGATCTGCAAACATCAGTTTGTGCGCAAATATCCGAGTTATTTCCTGGGTACGGTATCTTTGGTGGTAACTCTGTGGGCATCGAATACGCAATAGCCGGTAAACGAATTGACATTCTCCTTGAGAAAAAAGGCTGTAGCGATCTACTGGTCGTTGAGCTGAAGTCTGGAACCGCTGACTACAAAGTCTTTGGTCAAATATCCATGTACATCGGCCTGTTGTTGGAACAATTTCCAAGTCGAATCGTTTCAGGGATCATTGTTGCCGGCGCCATTGACCCAAGCCTAAAGCATGCTTGCGCAACAATGGATCGTGTATCGCTTAAGGTTTATCGTATGTCCGTTGAACTTGATGATTACGAGACCATCGCGTCAAACGTTAACAGCCAAAGTCAGTGAAGCTTCATCGCATCTCATTTTCTGGAGCCATTCTCGAACGAGGCTTTTGGCTCTACGCTTGGCACATTTGCTGTGGCACAACAGAGTTCTACTACGTCGGACGTACCGGAGACAGTTCTTCCCAATTTGCGGCGTCGCCCTTCTCTCGCCTTGGTCAGCACCTTGATATCCGACCAAGTGCAAAAGCAAATACGCTGCTGCGGCATATTCGAGCGAAGGGGCTTAACCCGCTTGATTGCAGCTTTGAACTACAAGCTTACGGACCCTTATTCCCGGAGCAACCGTCGCTTGAGTTGCATCGAAATTACCGCGATCAAATCGCGCCACTTGAAGCGGTTCTCGCTGATCTACTAAAAGGCATGAATTTTGATGTGGTTGGCGTGCATGGCAAACCACGTAGCGCTTCCCCTGAGCTGAGACTTGAAATCGAACGGGTATTTCGGGAGGCGTTTAGTGTGTCCGCTCGTTAACAATTCGCTCGTTGGTGTCGCGCTGTTGAAGGTGGTAGCAGAGCAAGGGAATGCCGATGCCCAGTACGACCTCAGTGTGGCTTACGCCAGAGGCCTAGGCGTGACGCAGGACTTCAAGGAAGCGGCGAAATGGTGTCGACTGGCGGCAGAGCAGGGTCACGTCGATGCCCAGTACAACGTTGGCTTGTCGTGCTACATAGGGCAAAGCGTGCAAAAGGATTACCAAGCAGCGGCGAAGTGGTTCCGACTGGCGGCAGAGCAGGGCCACGCCAGCGCCCAGCATAACCTCGGCGTGGCGTACGACAACGGCCACGGTGTCACGCAAAACTACCAAACAGCAGTGAAGTGGTTCCGACTGGCAGCGGAGCAGGGGCACGAAAGCGCCCAGAACAACCTCGGGAATATGTACTACGTCGGCCATGGCGTGACGCAGGACTTTAAGGAAGCGGTGAAGTTGTACCACCTCGCAGCAGAGCAGGGGGAAGTCGGTGCCCAGAACGCCCTCGGTTTGTTGTACTACGGCGGTGAATGTGTGCAACAGGACTATCAGGAAGCGGCGAAGTGGTCTAGGCTGGCAGCGGAGCAGGGCCATGCTGATGCTCAGAACACTCTTGGCCTGTTGTACTACATCGGCGAAGGCGTGATACAGGACTACCACGCAGCAGCGCAGTGGTTCCGGTTGGCAGCAGTGCAGGGGAATGCTAGTGCCCTGTACAACCTAGGCAACATGTACTACATCGGTCAAGGCTTGGCATCAAGTCAAGTTGCTGCATATGCGTTGTACAACCTATCTGCGGCCTATGACCCATCAAGTGAACTTGCCCCTGTTTGACGTACCGCTTAGCTGTTCCATTATGCGGCCTTGACTTGCTGTGCCGCTTCCCAGCTTTTCTCAAACTGCATGGGGCTGACGTAACCCAGCGTGGAATGCAACCGACGGTGGTTGTAAAAAGTCAGCCAATCCATCACCTCATCCATCGCCTGTCTACGGGTGACAAACTTTTGCCCGTACAGCCTGCCCACTTTCAATCGACCCCACAGGCTTTCCGTGGGTGCGTTGTCCCAGCAATTGCCTTTTCGACTCATTGAACTTCTCATCTTGTAGCCCGTGAGCGTGCTCTGGAATTCATGCCCACAGTATTGGCTGCCACGGTCCGAATGGAAGATGAGTCCCGCAGCAGGGTGACGTCGAAACCACGCCATCTTCAGAGCGTCCGCGACCAGGCTGCTTTGCATGTGAGGCTGCATGCTCCAGCCCACCACCTGTCTGCTAAACAGGTCAATCACAGCTGCCAGATACAACCAGCCCTCGTCAGTGGCGATGTACGTGATGTCGCCCGTCCAGACCTGATTGGGGGCGCTCATGGTGAAGTTGCGCTGCACCAGGTCCGGGGCGATGGGCAGATGATGCTTGCTATCGGTGGTGACAACGAACTTGCGTTTACACCTGGCACGGATGCCGTGTAGCTGCATCAGTCGACGTACCCGCTCTTTGCCCACGCGGTGGCCACGCGCCACCAGTTCTTTCCACATCTTGGGCCAGCCGTATTCCCCTTTGACCTCGGCATGGATGGCCCGGATGTGGGCCAGCAAGGCTTCGTCGCTCATGCGCTTGCGCGCGTCTGGTTTGCTGGGCTTGGGCACTTTCTTGCGGCGACCGTGTTCAAAGTAACCGCTGGCACTGACGCCCAGTACCTCGCAGGCCAAGGTGATGGGCCAGTGCGCTTTGTTGCTGGCAATCCAGGCGTACTTCACAGCGATTCCCGCGCGAAGTACGCCGTGGCTTTTTTTAGGATGTCGCGCTCCATCGTCACGCGCGCCAACTGCGCTCTCAGGCGGGCCAGCTCCATCTGCTCCGCACTCACAGGTTTGTCGCCTGCACCCTTGAGTTCACCCTTGGCGCTGAGCTTGACCCAGTTGTCCAGACTCGCCTTGGGGATGCCCAATATCTTGGCAGTCACAGATACCGCCTGACCACCTTTGACCAGCCGTACCGCTTCCATCTTGAATTCCAGCGTGTACTTGGCACGTTTCCTCGTTTCACTCATTGCGCTCTCCTTGAACTGATTTTTAACCATCAGCTAAGCAGTACGTTTTTCGGGGGCAAGGTCAAAGTTCCAATCCGGCCACCACGAACTGTACTGCGGCGATGAAGGCCATGCCGCCAAAAGAAATTGCGGTTGCACAAGTGTTGATACGAGAGTTGTGCAAGCCAGGCAACTTGATCAACGCGTTAGACCAGTACATCAAGGCGCATCTCCATTAATTCAGAGTGAAGTCCGGAAGACAGCGTTGCTAATTTCATCAAACGGTCGCTTTGTTGAGAACAACAAGATTGGTCTGATGAAGCAACCGTTGTGGCGCTCATGGTGTCAATTTACTCGTGCATCAGTCAAAATGCTGAATGAAAACGCATGGGTTACCAGAGTAACAACAATCACTCATTTGGACTGCCGGATTGCTGCCTGTCGTTGAGGACTCTTATCACTGCACTGCCGGCCCAGGATTTCTCCATACCTGACGCTCATTTTTGGCGGTCTGCTTCGGAGAGAAGTGGCCGGCTTCAGAACACACCAAGCGGCAGTCTAGATCTGTTGATCGACGAGTTTGCCGTCTGCCAAGCGCAAACGCCTGGATAGGGACACCGCAAGCGCACGGATCACTCGGGCAGCGGTACTTGGTACGTCCAACTCCATCTTGCTCAGTGAGTCTCTTGACAGGATCAGCAGAACACAGTCCTCCGCCGCAACGCATGTGGCCGAGCGGTACTCGCCATCAAGCACCGCCATTTCTCCGAATACCCGGCCTCGACGCAGCATCGTGAGCTCGACAAGGTGTCCATCCGAATCAAATTTGGTGACCGAAATATTGCCGGCACTGACGACGCACATGAATGTGCCAATATCGCCTTCTTGGAAGATGATCTCACCCTTGTTGATCGTCACAGCGCGAAAATAGCGTGCAACTGATCGAAGATCGACGGTCTGAAAGTCGCGAAACAGACTGGACTCCAGCAACATGCCGGCAAGTTCGTTTATGGTGGATTTGCGTTCTTGCATAGACCAGCGCTCCAATATTGCCGACGTCGGTGCGAATTCATACCGCCCGACTTCGGCGGCAATGATAGCCCAGGATTTTCGCCCTGCCTGACCAAGACCAGCCATTGAAAAACCACAGGCTTTGATTTCCCAAGTGGGCGATGCATTTGCGGATGGCGACACGCACACTCGACCATCGGCCGGAATAGGTAATGGATGCTCTTTGGCTTGAGATTGCGGGCTCCCTTCAGGATCCCACGCCGAACACAAAGCAAACGTTGCACGTGGGTCCTCCTTAGACGATCCTTAAAGTTTCGACTTCATTTGTCGTTAATAAAGCCAGTACCTGCAAGGGTGCCAGTGTTGAGTTGGCGATGTCTTCTTGCGCATTGGTAAAGAGCCGGAGGTGTTGAAATGAGTAGTCGCAACAGGTCTGTAACTCGGGCCATTGGAGGTCCCTCTGCAAAGGGCAATGAAGGCGGGGTGTCATCATGACTCTCCAGGCGCAACCGCTTCATCAGATGTCCTTGGCTCTGCCTGTGGATCCGACGCTAAAGGAAAAACTGGTGTTGGAGAAGGCGCGCGATTTATATCAGCGCTCCAGATTCTTGAACACTCGATACGCAAGCTTCAATCGATTAATGGATGATCCCCTAGCTGGACGCTGTATGCGTATGAGTGCCGCGCACCTGCTGCGGCTGTAGCAGCTTTACGAGTTCTGGAGCAACAACCGGACTCATCACGCCCGCCACAGCGGCCACAGCGGTGAAGCAAATTGCAACCGGTCAGGGAGTGCCGCTGGCAGCGGTACTGGGCGGCAAGATCAGACTGTTCTTCGAAGCACAAGTAGCGATAAGCGACTGGCGATGGGACGGTGCCATCGGTACGTTCATGGTTATGCTGTGCGGAATGGGACAAAGTGGGTCGTGCAATACGATACTGGTGGCTGCCCCAAATTGTTCAGGAGTGCACAGGCCGCATTCCCTAGCTACCTACACTTCGTGAGCTGAAACGACGAGTTTCAATCCCAAGCCGAAGAGTACGAACCCCGTAGTCCTATCGACCCACGACTTGTAGTTAAGATAAATGCGTTTGGGCCCCGGCGATGACAGCAGAGTTGCCACAACCGAGTACCAGGCAGTCTCGATTGAAAAGACGATGCACAGCAGCACTGCAGCAAACACGGATGAAAACGTGGGCGGCAAGAACGCCGCAAAGACACTGGCATAAACGATGGCAGTTTTTGGGTTGCTAATCTGCGTCGAAAACCCGAGCCAGAACGAACGGGAGACATGAACCTCGCCACTTTGGCCTTCACTTTCCATCGCCAATGGCAACTTTGCCGCCATGAAAATTCGGATGCCGAGGTAGCCAAGATACAAGCCGCCAAGAACCTTGAGTCCAAGATAAATGGAGGGGACTGCCAGAAACACGGCTTGGAGACCCAGCAGAGCTGCTGCAGCAAAGAGCATCCCACCTGCCCCCATGCCAAAGGCAGCACTGACGCCATGTTTGCGTGACGTGGCTACTGCCATCCGAGCAACCATGACAAAGCTCGGACCAGGGCTGACGACGCCAACAGATAGGGCGCCAACGATTCCCGCGAGTGCTATCGCTTCTTGCATGACCAACTTTCAATCGACTTATTGAGCTTTCCATAAATCATGACGCGCACAAAGGAATGCACAGTCATGCCAGATTCAGCAGCTGTCATCCCGGACCCGATCCGGGATCCATTGCTTCGCCACCACTGGATTGCGGGTG
>CANNRR010000209.1 GCA_947508055.1 Burkholderiales bacterium | reverse complement strand
GCGATTGGTCGCACGTGCCAATGCTGAAACGCAAACCGAGGTTGCTTGGCGGCAGTCGATGGAAGACTCGGCGCCGGTTGGGCTGCGAGCCAGGGATGCGGACGGGCGCATTTTGTATGTAAACAAGACGATGTGCGACATGGTTGGCTATAGCCGCGCTGAATTGGTCGGGCTGATGCCGCCTCTGCCATTCTGGCCGCCCGACGCGGTGGACGACATGATGGCGCGTAACTTGAAAACACTGGCGGGTGGTGCTCCCAAGACCGGTTTTGAGACGCGTTGGCACCACCGGGACGGACAACTCATCGATGTGATGATTTTTGAGTCACGGTTGGTCAATGCAAAGGGAGTTCACATTGGCTGGATGGGTTCGATCATCGACATCAGCGAGCGCAAGCGGCTGGAAGATAAGGACCGCCAGCATGGGGAAACGCTGGCCCAGCATGCGCGGCTAAACGACATGGGGCTGTTAGCGTCGGAGCTTTCGCATGAACTCAACCAGCCGCTGACAACCATACTGAGCTATGGCGCCGGATTGAGTATGTCTTTGAAAAAGCTGCCCGGTGTCGACGCCGAAGACCTTGCTGCCATGAACGAAATCGTCCGACATGCCGGCAAGGCGGGGGAGATTGTCAACTGGATTCGCAGGCAGGCTTCGCGCTCGGAGCCTGTACGCAAGCACTGCGATCTGAATGCGGTTGTTGCCGATGTGCTGCAGTTGCGCAAGCGGCATATTCAGCGCGCCAACGCCAAGCTCGTCACCGATCTGTCGCCCGTTTCCGCCAGTGTAGTGGTGGACCGCATTGGTATTGACCAGGTTGTCTCCAACCTGGTGAGAAATGCCGCGGACGCAGTGAACGGCCAGCCCGGAGGGGGCATCATCGGTATTACTACCGAAGTAACGGAAGAACCTGCTTGGGGCAACCAGCGCATCCAGGTGACTGTGCGGGACAACGGGCCAGGTTTGCAGGGCCGCACGATTGACATGCTGTGTACCACCTTCTATTCAACCAAGAGCGACGGTATGGGCTTGGGTCTTGGCATTTGCAGGACGATTGTCGAATCCCATGGCGGCAGCCTGGTTGCGGAAGAGGCCCATGGCGGTGGTGCCCAATTCAGATTTACCTTGCCACTCGTGGCTACAACTGCTTCGTGAGAACAAAATGAACAGCAACCAGACGATTTATCTTTGCGACGATGACGAAGGGGTGCGCAGTGCACTTTCCTACCTTTTGAAGAAGCATGGATTCAAAGTGAGCGCCTATGGCAGTGGTCCCGATTTGCTTGCTGCAGTCGATGATGCGCCGACACCGGTACGTGGTCTGTTTGTGCTGGATGGCCGCATGGAGCCCATGTCTGGCGCCGTGGTGCATGAGCAACTGCGTTGCAGAGGGCTTGAAAATCGCAATCCAGTGATATTTTTGAGCGGGCACGGCGACATTCCAGCCGCGGTTTCTGCAATGGAGAAGGGTGCTATCAGTTTTGTAGAGAAGCCACACACTGAAGACAAGCTTCTCCCACTCATTCATCAAGCCCTGGCACTGGAGGAAAAATGGCAAGTCTCAGCCAGGCGTAGCGATTTTCTGTGTTCCATGTGGGAAAGCTTGACGGTACGTCAGTGCCAGATTGCACTGCACAAGGCCGAAGGCGAGTTGAATAAGGTCATAGGTGCAAAACTGGGCATAACCGAGCGCATGGTTGAGGAACACTGGGTCAAGGTCCGCGACAAATTGGGAGTCGACACAGTGGCAGCGCTAGCGACCACGATTGCCGAGTTACGTGCCTGCGGAGTGGACCTGTCGGTGGATGCTGGTCCGACATGAAGGGTTTCCCCAATGCCCGTACCATTGCGGTATGAGTACCACCAGTTTCACGGCACACGCCGATTCTGTGCCACTACAGCAAGACGCCACCATCATTGGCTTGGTCGGCTTGGCACACGCCAGTTCGCATTTTGGGCATTTGCTGCTGCCGCTGCTGTTTCCTGTGTTCATGAAAGAATTTGGTCTGAGTTATTCTGAACTGGGCTTGCTGATGACCACCTTTTTTGTGGTCTCTGGCGTGGGGCAGGCCAGTGCCGGCTTTGTGGTTGATCGACTGGGCGCACGACCCTTGTTGTTTGTGGCCCTGGCTATTTTTGTTGTGGCTTGCACGGCGGCTTCCATGGTGACGGGCTACGCAGGTCTGTTGCTGGTGGCCGCCTTGGCGGGCTTGGGCAATGCTACGTTTCATCCGGTGGATTTCACGATTCTTAACCAGCGGGTTTCTGCGCCGCGGTTGGGCCACGCTTTCAGCGCCCACGGACTGACGGGCAATCTGGGCTGGGCCGCTGCTCCCGTTTTCTTTGCCGGTCTGGGTGCCGCCATCGGCTGGCGCGGTGCCTATGTGGCCGCCGCTCTGATGTACATCGCCATTACCGCCCTGCTTTTTTTGCACCGTGACAAGTTGCATACGCAGGTAGCCCGGCGTGACCCGCACGCGATTGCGCAAGGTCACGCTGAGCACGACATGGCCTTTATGAAGTTGCCGGTGGTGTGGTGGTGTTTTGGCTTCTTTTTGCTCTCTACCATGACGCTCGCGGTGGTCCAAAGCTTCGCGGTCTCCATTCTCAAAGCCATGCACGGTATCAGTTTTGAGTTGGCTACTTACACCATCACCGCGTACATGTTGTGTGGCGCAGTGGGCATGTTTGTCGGCGGCTTCGTTGCAGCACGTGCCGCCAATAGTGACCGCGTGGTAGCGATGGCAATGGCCTGCGGTGCTGTGCTGCTGGCCTTGTGCGGCACTGGCCTGCTCGGGGCGACCGCCACCATGGTGGTACTGGCTTCTACCGGTTTTGCGGTGGGCATTGGTGGCCCCTCACGCGACATGATGATCAAAAAAGCCACGCCCAAAGGCGCCACGGGGCGAGTCTATGGCTTGGTCTATTCTGGTCTGGACACGGGTTTTGCGATTTCACCCCTTGTTTTTGGGGTATTTATGGACCGCGGTTGGTACGGCGCCACGCTACTGGGCGCCGCTCTGATGCTGCTTTTAAGCGTAGGTGTGGCGCTTGGTGTGGGTGTTCGCACGGTCAAAAGATAGGGCACCCATCCATTCGCTGGCATGATGGAGGGCTTTTCGTCTGCTATTTCTGATTTTTCCAATGACCGACACCCTGTCTCCTTCCCCTGAAACGATTCAAATCTCCGCGCCTGTTGACGCGACTGTGTCTGAGGCGTATGTGGCCCAAGTAACTGCTACGAGTACACCCACTAAGTCCAAACGCCCGCCCAGGCCCGACGTGTTTCCGGTGCTGGAAAAATTGGCTGCGCTCTATCCGCAACTCTTTGGTGCTGTGTTCCGGCCACTCAAGCGCGGTATTTTTCAGGATCTGCTGCAAGCACATCCTGATGCGTTTGAGCGTGAGAGTTTGAAGGCGGCGTTGTCCATGCACACCCGCTCCACCCGTTACCTGACCGCTGTCGCGGCTGGCGAGCAGCGCTTCGACCTGCAAGGCCAAGCTGTGGAGGCTATGGCTCCCGAGCATGTGCACCACGCTTTACTGGAGGTTTTTCGCCGCCGCCAGATGCGTAGCAATGAAGATTTGCGCCCCAAGTTGATGGTGCGTATCGTGGCGGCGTTTGAGGCTTCCGGTCTGGCCCCGCTGGCGTATACCGAACTGGTGCGCAGCCGCGACGAGGGGGCAAATGTGGCTCTGGACGAAGCCATGGCGGAAGCCCAAGCCCGAGCAGCCAAGACCGAAGCCTTGCTGCAAGCATTCAAAGCCAGTGGCAAAACGGTAGAAGAATTTGCCGACATGTATGGCATGGACCCGCGCGCGGTGAGTCGCATGCTGGCGCGTGCGCCAGGTGTACAGGACTGACTGCCAAAAGCAGGCTACCACGCAGCATGACAATTCCAGTCAGCGATCGACCTGTCGTGTTGCGAGCCGAGGGACTGTGTTTTGGCTTTCCAAAAAGTGCTGTGTTCAAGGACTTTGGCGTCACCATCCCGCCTGGCGTGACTTGGGTGGGTGGTGACGAGAGCACGGGTAAGACAACGCTGCTGCGTTTGCTGGCAGGCGACTTGGCTGCACAGAGCGGCGTCATGGAGATCAATGGCATCCACCTTTCAGGCCAGGCACAGGCCTATCGCCGCCAGGTGTTCTGGGTCGACCCGCGCACTGAGACATTCGACGCGCTGACGCCCCAATCCTATTGGGATAGGGTGCGCAGGGAATTCCCGGGGATTAGTGGCAAACTGTTGAAGGACCTTATCGACGGATTCTCCCTTGCGCCGCACATGGAGAAGTCGCTGTACATGCTTTCCACTGGAACCAAACGCAAGGTCTTTCTGGCCGCCGCGTTTGCCAGCGGTGCAACGGTCACGTTGTTGGATGAACCTTTTGCAGCACTGGACAGGGCGTCCATTTCCCTAGTTCTGGAGTTGTTGCGGGAGGCAGTATCCCACCCGCATCGTGCCTGGTTGGTTGCCGATTACGAAGCGCCACCTGGCGTGCAACTGGTGGCGACTATTCCGCTGCACAGTTAGACGGCGCAACTGGGCTTCAGACTGCGTCTGGCTGTAACTGCGGCGTGGCCCTAGCAAATGCGTCTAGCGCCAGGCAGGCTTGCTCGATCCGCAGGATGGTGGGAAAGGCATTTAGGGGCGTATCAAAACGCCGCGAATTGGTGATCTGCGGGATCAGACAGCAGTCCGCCAGCCCGGGGGTGTTGCCGTGGCAAAAGGTGCCAGTAGCGCCATCGTTTGCCAGCAGGGTTTCTATAGCCGTAAACCCCAGCGTGATCCAGTGTCGATACCAAGTGGTCTTGGCGGCCTCATCCACTTTCAGGTCGTTGTCCAGGTACTGCAACACGCGCAGGTTGTTGAGGGGATGAATTTCGCAGGCCACTGATTGCGCCAGGGCACGCACACGTGCCCGGCCCAGCGGGTCGCGCGGTAGCAGAGCGGGTTCGGGGTGGACCTCGTCCAGGTATTCCATGATGGCCAGCGACTGCCCAATCGCGTGACCATCGTCCACCAACGTGGGCACCAGCTTTGCAGGGTTGACGCGTTGGTAGTCACTGGTATGCTGCTGGCCGCCGTCCTTGAGCAGATGGACCGGAACGTAGGTGTAGGGTAAGCCCTTGAGGTTGAGTGCAATACGCACCCGGTAAGAGGCCGAACTGCGAAAGTAGCTGTGCAGTGCGAGCATAGGTGGGCTCCTGTTACACCAACGGATGTGCTGGCAGAAGCGTGCCACGCACTTCGCCGAAGCCGATCCGTGCGGCACCCGGCGCCGTGCACGCACCGCGAAAGATGATCGTGTCGCCATCGTCCAGAAAGGTGCGTGTTTCGCCAGAAGGAAGTGTCAAAGGTTGCTTGCCACCTTTGGATAGCTCCATTAGCGAGCCTGCCTCGGTCTCGGTGGGTCCGGATTGTGTGCCACTGCCCAGCAGGTCGCCAGGTTGAAGGTTGCAGCCGTTGACCGTGTGGTGCGCCACCATTTGCGACACCGACCAATAGGCATCACGGAAATTACTATGAGAAAGTTGATGTTCGACCAGCCCTTGTTTACGCATGGCCTCGCTCTGAATAAAGACCTCGAGTTCGATGCTAATGGCACCCCCTTGGCGCAGTTCGGCAGAGTCGAGGTAGGGCAGGGGCTGCGGGTCGTCTGTGGCTCGCGTCCAGGGTTGGCGAAAAGGCGCCAGTGCCTCCATGGTGACGACCCAGGGCGACACCGTGCTGGCAAAGTTCTTGGACAGGAAGGGGCCGAGCGGCTGGTATTCCCACCCCTGCACGTCGCGCGCCGACCAGTCGTTGAACAGGCACATGCCAAAAACGTGTTGTTCCGCTTGTTTGGCAGAAACCGGCTCTCCTGGCGCGTTGCTCGGGCCGATGAAGATGCCCACCTCCAGTTCGTAGTCCATTCGTGCGCTGGGTGCCAGCACCGGTTCGGTTGCACCGGGGTGCATGACCTGGCTGACCGGGCGGCGTATCTGTTGCCCCGAAACGCCAATACTGGACGAGCGGCCGTGGTAGCCAATTGGAATCCACTTGTAGTTGGGTAGCAGCGGGTTGTCCGGGCGCAGCAGTTTACCGATATTGGTCGCGTGGTAGACCGAGGTGTAGAAGT
>CANNRR010000208.1 GCA_947508055.1 Burkholderiales bacterium | reverse complement strand
TTATTTTCATGAACATTTTTCGCCGCCCCGACTACAAGTCCGATGCCACCACTTTTCTTGAGCAACTCAAGAAAGACAAGCCCCAACTGGACGCCGAGCAGCGAAAGGGCGTGGCGCTGTTGTGGGACAAGGAAGTCGACCGCGACGCTGGCGACGGCTTTCGTGACGCCAAAGTTGCGCAAAAGCCCTACGTCTACCAGACCAGCAACAAATAGGAGTCGAATCAGGCTCTAGCCCCCGTCAAATATGCGCGGGAAGCTATTGTTTAGATAGCATACCCATGACGCAAAGTTCTGCAATAGCGGACCACGCCACGACGGCCGCAGCCACTCTGCCGGCCATGCCGCAAGTAATTGATCAGGTTGCATTGGCGCGCCTCTATGGCGAACCCCTGTTTGCCATGCCGCAGGATTTATACATTCCGCCGGACGCACTGGAGGTGTTTCTGGAGGCTTTTGAGGGTCCGCTGGACCTGCTGCTGTACCTGATCCGCAAGCAGAACTTCAATATTCTGGACATTCCCATGCTCAGTGTGACCAAACAGTACCTGGTCTATGTGGACCAGATCCGCAAGCGCAACCTGGAACTGGCCGCCGAATACCTGCTGATGGCGGCCATGCTGATCGAAATCAAGTCGCGCATGCTGCTACCGCCCAAGAAAGTAGCGGAGGGTCTGGAAGCCGAAGACCCCCGCGCCGAGCTGGTGCGCCGCCTGATCGAATACGAGCAGATGAAGCTGGCAGCCGCCCGGCTCAATGCCCTGCCCCAGTTTGGACGCGATTTTCTGAAGGCAGAAATCACCATCGAGCAGTCGCTGGTGCCGCGTTTTCCCGATGTCAACGTGAGTGATCTGCAGGAGGCCTGGCGCGATATTCTCAAGCGTGCCAAGCTGGTACAGCACCACAAAATCACCCGCGAAGAGCTGTCGGTGCGCGAGCACATGGGCATGGTGCTCAAGCGCCTGCAAGGCAAGCGTTTCGTAGGCTTTGAGGACCTGTTTAACCCCACAAGCGGCACGCCCGTGCTGGTGGTGACCTTTATCGCCCTGCTGGAGCTGGCCAAAGAAACGCTGATCGAAATCACCCAGGCCGAAGCCTTTGCCCCAATTTACGTTCGACTGGCTTACTCCCCGACGTGAGATGTTGCGGGACTGCCACCGGAACAGCCATGATGAGGTTAGTATTCCCCCGGCCTCGCCAAAAAACCCGTTGATGGAGCCCCTACCGCCATGACACAGCCTACCGACAGCAACGCCGCAGCCCTGCATGCGACGCCCTACGGCACCTTGCCACCGGCCTCGCCCATGCCGAACCGCAAGCCCATCAGCCTACCGCGCCTGCTGGAAATGCGCGCCCGGGGTGAAAAGATCACCATGGTCACCGCCTACGATGCCACCTTTGCGGCCGTGGCCGATGCGGCGGGTATTGACAGTATTCTGGTTGGTGACTCGTTGGGCATGGTCTGCCAGGGCTTGCACACCACGGTGGGCGTGTCGCTGGAGCACATGCGCTACCACACTGAAATGGTGTCCCGCGGTCTGCGCCGCGCCCAAGGCACGGCATGGTTGATCGGCGATTTGCCTTTCGGGGCCTACCAGGAGTCCAAGGAGCAGGCCATTCGCAGCGCTGGCGTCATCATGCAAGCGGGTGCCCACATGGTCAAGCTCGAAGGAGGTGGCTGGACCACCGAGACCGTGCACTTTTTGGTCGAGCGCGGCATTCCCGTTTGTTCCCACCTGGGATTGACGCCACAGACCGTGCACTCACTGGGTGGCTACCGCGTGCAGGGCAAGACGCAGGTCAGCGCCGACTTGCTAAAGCGCCAGGCGCACGAGTTGCAAGACGCTGGTGCCAGTATGCTGGTCCTCGAAATGGTGCCGGCACCCCTGTCAAAAGAACTCACCAATGAGCTGGTCCACTGCGCCACCATCGGCATCGGTGCGGGCAAAGGCACGGCCGGCCAAGTACTGGTTATGCATGACATGCTGGGGCTCAACTTGGGTAAGAACCCAAAGTTCGTTCGCAACTTCATGGACGACGCCACCAGCATACGCGCCGCATTTGAAGTCTATGTCGCAGCAGTCAAGGATGGCAGCTTTCCAGACGACACCTTGCACGCATGGTAAAGAATGAAACTCGTTCACACTCTTTCCGACCTGCGCGACCACCTGAGCGCCTTTCGCCACCCCGCCGTGGTACCCACCATGGGCAATTTGCACGCCGGGCACCTGGCCCTGGTGCGCCAGGCCAAGCCACTAGGCGACATCACGGTGTCCACTATTTTTGTGAACCGCCTGCAGTTTGCGCCAAACGAAGACTTCGACACCTACCCGCGCACACTGGACGCTGATTGCCAGCAGTTGGACGCCGCTGGCTGCGACCTGGTGTTTGCCCCGCTGGAAGCCGAGATGTACCCCCAGCCGCAGTCCTTCAAAGTGCACCCGCCCGCGGAACTGGCTGATATTCTGGAAGGCCACTTTCGACCTGGATTCTTCATTGGCGTGTGCACCGTGGTACTCAAACTGCTGTCGTGCACACAGGCGCGCACGGCCCTGTTTGGCAAGAAGGACTACCAGCAGCTCATGGTCATTCGCAACATGGTCAAGCAATTTGCCATGCCAATCAACATCGTCGGTGGCGAAACCCAGCGCAGTGACGACGGCCTGGCCCTGTCGTCGCGCAATGGCTACCTCAGTGCCACCGAGCGCGTGCAAGCCGTGCAGTTGTCGGCAACCCTGAAAACCGTGGCCGAGGCACTGCATGCCAACCCGGCACTGGACGCCGCCGCCATCACCCGCCTGGAGTCGCAGGCCATGCAAACCCTTAGCCACTCTGGCTGGCGGCCCGACTACGTAGCCGTGCGCCGGCAGATCGACTTGCAGGCAGCACACGCAGGTGACGCCATGGTGGTGCTGGCCGCCGCGCGGCTGGGCGCAACACGGCTGATTGACAACCTGGAAGTTTGAGCCAACGGCGACCGTCTTATCTGAAAGTCCAGAATGCGGCTGCAGCCACCACAGTAGGTGGCAAGGCGGCCAACAGCAAGCCCATGGGGTGGACGACGCCCTCGTCAAAATGCTGGCGAAGAATGGCAATACCCGCCGGGTTGGGCGCATTGGCAATGATGGTCAGCCCACCACCGGTCACGGCACCGGCGACCAGCGCGTATTTGAAGCTGGCGCTCAGGCCATCCACCAGCGAACCCAGGTAGGTCAGCGCCGCGTTGTCGGTGAACGCGGTCAGCGCAATGGCGCCCACAAAGACCAGATCGCTGCTCATGCGCATCAAAAGGGGTTGCAGCCACCACTGTTGCTGGCCACCCAGCACCACCAATCCGGCCAGGAAGAACGCCACCAGAAGGCCCTCCTTCAGAATCAGTTTGTCCTGATGGTGCTCATAGGCGTGGGTGATACCCAAAAAGAACAGGAACAGGCCCATGAAGATCGGTGGGTGGTGCGCAAACACCACCACACCCACCAAAAACACCAGGTGCACCGCCACCAGCGACAGCGGCACGGCAGGCGCGGCGTCTTTGGCCTCCGTTTGGAGTGGCAGTGCGGCCAACTCTTTGCGAAACCACACCGACACACCCACCGCATTTACCACCACAGCAATGGCAGCCTTCCAGCCAAACGTGGACGCCATGAAGCTGGTATCCCAACCCCATTGGGCTGCAACCATCAGCACCGGCGGCGCAGCAAACGCAGTGAGCGTTCCTCCCACCGAGATATTGACAAACAGCACACCCAACGTGGCGTACTTGAGGCGTGCGGACAGATTGCGGGCAAAGAATCGATTGCCCAAAATAAGCGCAGCCAGTGTCATGGCTGCAGGCTCGGTGATGAAAGAGCCCATCAAAGGCACCATCACCATGACCACCAGGTAGTAGCCCAGACTGCCACCCAAGGGCACTGCGCGCGCCAGCCATTGCAACAGCGCTGTCGCTGCCTGCAATATCGGCCGCGTGGCAGCGATCACCATCACCGCAAAAACAAACATGGGCTCAGTGTAGTTTCGACTATCAATGTATTCAATTGCCTGGGCCGAGCCCAGCATGAAGAACATGGTGAGGGCCAGCACCAGCGCCCAGAAGCCAAAAACTACTTCCACCTCGCCTAGCCAGTGCCACAGTCCTGCATGGCGTGGCTGCAAGTGCGCCAGATGTTCAAAGTATTTGGTCGAAAACGTGTGAACAATCGCCAGCGCGAACAGCAGGCTGCACACCAATTCAAAAGGACTCATGGGCATCGAATCAGACATCTGACTTGACTGCAGGGGCCGGGTACCACTTCGCGGGGGGCACTACTTTGGGTTCTTTAGGGTCCTCAAAGTACTGCGGCGACATAATCTGCACCCCATATTCGTTGAACACGTCCTGAATATTGGCATGCAGCGCACTGAGCAACAAAGCGCGGGGACGGGGCTCGGTGGGTGTGGCCTGGCACACCAGGCGGTAAACCGGATACCAGTCGTTCAATGCAGTCTGAAACACCTGCGGAGGCGGGTTCATTGACACGCCTTCAGTGCGGCTGGCAGCTGTTATCAGCAGAGCATGCACCTGGCGCCACGGCGTGTCGTAGCCAATGGAGAGCGTGGTGTCGAGCACAAACCCTGCCCCCTGAACGGTGCGTGAGTAATTCTTGGTCGTGGCGCCCAGAATGCTGGCATTGGAGATGGTCAACTCCTCGCCCAACCCGGTGCGCAGGCGGGTGGTGAAGATACCCATTTCAGTGACCGTGCCTTCCTGATCCGCCACGCGCACATATTCTCCTTTGCGAAAGACCCGGCCATAGGTCAGTATCAGACCGCTGGCGGCCTGCCCCACCAGGCTGGAAGCCCCCATGGACAACATCAGCCCGACCAGGACGGAAAGGCCCTTGAACGCCTCGGTGTCAGAGCCCGGCAGATACGGGTAAGCCATGGCCAACGCAAACAGCCACACAGCAACCTTGGCGATGCGCTGGGTGGGCGCAACCACGTCCGCGTCCAGCCAATGCAACTGAACCGCACCGCTTTGAACATTGGAGAAGAAACGCTCCAGTGCCTGGGTGATCAAATAGGCTAGATAAAAAATCAGCAGCGCGGTCAACAATTCGGGTACAGCCTCCATCGCCGCCGTGATGACCGGCATGGCCAGGCCCAACAGAAAGCTGTTCAGCGACTCACCCCAGGCGCGGGTGAATGGAAAGCTGCGCAGCACAAAACTCACCCACTCTACGGTCATCAACAGCACCAGCACGCGGTAAACCAGCGTGAGCACCAGCCGTACAGCGCTGACCATACGGTCCCGGTGCAGGAAGGCCATGCCGCCGACCTCCAATTTGGCTGTGTGCCGGTCGGTGATCGCCACTAAGTGCCTCAACAAAACGCGCCGGGCACGAAATGCCACCCAAACGAGAGCGCTATACAAAGCAGTTCCCGCCATGGCAAGCGCCAGCGCTCGGGTCAAAATTTCCAGACTGCGACTCTCCACACTTTCACGAATGGCAATCGTCAAAGCGGCTGCAGCACGCTGTGCCGCTTGCTCCAGACTCTCCTCGCGGGCAGGGTCAAGGTCGGCCGGAGTCACCACAAAGCTGGTGGCACCGTCGATTTGAATCTCGATGCCGAGGGAATCGGCTTTGACGCTGACGGCGTGGGGGCCCGATATATCCAACTGGCCGTGGATACGGGTGTGGGCTCGCTTGGCCCGGTCGGGCGCAGACACACCCATCAATGTGCCGCGAAAGGCAAAGATGGGTCTACTGAACAGCACCAACTTGTCCCCAGACACGGTGTGTACCACGGCGGCCTTGGCCGCAACAACAGACTCACCCGCAGGTTGTGCCGATGCCGTGGTGCCGAACAGGAAAAGTAGAAAGGCGACGAAGTAATGGCGCATAGTGGCAATGTTACCCAATTGAAGATGGATGTTTTGGCAGTGGGCAAGCTGCTATAAAGGACTGCCTGTCAACCGCAACCCG
The DNA here is from genome assembly GCA_947508055.1 of Burkholderiales bacterium. GTDB lineage: Bacteria > Pseudomonadota > Gammaproteobacteria > Burkholderiales > Burkholderiaceae_C > Allorhodoferax. The sequence goes on along the minus strand of CANNRR010000208.1, from coordinate 175 downwards.
GTCTAACGATGCCCGACTTCATGCCGTCCCCCTCCCGACTCTTGTCTCTACTGCTCTGCTACCTTGTCACCTGCGCCGCTGCGGCGGATCGCCCCAAAGTAGGTTTGGTATTGGGTGGCGGCGGAGCCCGAGGTGCCGCCCACATTGGCGTACTGGAAGAACTGGAGCGGCTGCG
>CANNRR010000207.1 GCA_947508055.1 Burkholderiales bacterium | reverse complement strand
TCGTCGACAAAACGAAAGTAGGCGTCGGGATTGTAAAAATACTGGGTAATGGCCGAGTTGGCACCGGCGCGCACCTTGGTGGCAAAAGCTTTCAAATCGCTGTCCGGGGACTTGGCCTGCGGGTGAATTTCCGGATAGGCCGCCACCTCGATGTGGAAATCGTCCCCCGTTTCAGACCGGATAAACGCCACCAGATCGCTGGCGTAATGAAACTCACCACCGGCACCATAGCCACTGGGCAAATCGCCGCGCAGCGCCACCAGACGCTTCACGCCCATCGCTTTGAGCGTTGCCAACTGGGTGCGCACGGTCTGGTGCGTGGCGCCAATGCACGAGAAGTGCGAAGCAGCACACACCCCTTCGGCGAGTATTTCCGAGACCGCGTTGAACGTTCCCTCTTGTGTAGAGCCGCCCGCGCCAAAGGTCACCGAACAAAACTCCGGCTTGAGCGCGTACAACTGCTGGCGCACCGCGCGCAGCTTGGCAACACCTTCTGGCGTCTTGGGTGGGAAAAACTCGACGCTGACCGGGATGTGGGATGACTGATTCATAGCTACTTTCTAATCAGTTAAGGACTCACAATTTTCTTGAGCAAATGAAAAATTCGCGGTTGCCGTCACCACCTTCAATCGGTGAATCGAACCATGCCGTGACGGTCAGCCCCAACTCGGTGCAAGCTTCACGCAACCGCGCTTCGATCAGCGGGTAAAACGAGGCGTCTTTCACAATGCCGCCCTTGCCTACTTGCCCGGGCTGTAATTCGAATTGCGGCTTGACCAGCATCAACAGCGTGCCACCGGATTTCAAAAAGGGCACGATGGCTGGCAGCACCAGAGTTTGCGAGATAAAGGACAGGTCGCCCACCACCACATCAAACTCTGGCACAAACGGTTCTGCGCCTTCCCTCTCTGGGTCAAAAAGGCCGCCAGCCCCCGTGTAATTTGCGCAAGCAGCTATCAAATCGCTAGCATCCAGCGCGCGGGCATTAACCTTTTCGACGCACAACACGCGCCCGTCTTCGCGCAACTGAGGGTGCAACTGGGCGCTGCCCACATCCACACCCACCACCATGCGCGCACCTTGCTGCAACAGGCAGTCGGTAAAACCACCCGTGCTTTGACCTACGTCGAGACAGTCCAAACCGTCCACTGAAAGACCAGCGTGCTTGAGAGCGGCCTCCAGCTTCAGCCCGCCACGCGACACGTAGCGGGCTTCCGAGTCATCAAGCAGGCGAACTGCAGCCGTCTCGGGAACCTCGTCACCATTCTTCGCAATGCGCTTCCACGCCTCGCCCTGCAGCCACTCCACACCGTCGGCAATCAGGCGTTGTGCTTGCGATCGGGTGGTGGCCAGGCCACGTTGAACGAGTAGTTGGTCAATGCGCATGCGTGGCGATCAATACCTGTACGTGTCTTTTTTGTACGGGCCGGACTTGCTGACGCCAATGTAGGCGGCTTGCTCGTCGGTCAGCTCAGACAACATGGCACCGACCTTGTTCAGGTGCAGGCGCGCTACTTTTTCGTCCAGATGCTTGGGCAACACGTAGACCTTGCCGTTCTTGTATTCCTTGGGCTTGGTGAACAGCTCGATCTGGGCGATGGTCTGGTTCGCAAAGCTGGAGCTCATGACGAAACTGGGGTGACCCGTGCCGCAGCCCAGGTTCACCAGGCGACCCTTGGCCAGCAAAATGATGCGCTTCTCGGCCTTCTTGCCCTTGGCCGGGAAGATGACATGGTCGACCTGGGGCTTGATCTCGTCCCACTTGCACTTTTCCAGCGAAGCAACATCGATTTCGTTGTCGAAGTGACCGATGTTGCAGACGATGGCCTGATCCTTCATGGCATCCATGTGCTTGTAGGTGATGACGTTCTTGTTGCCGGTACAGGTCACAAAAATATCGCACTTGTCGGCGGCATATTCCATGGTCACAACCTTGTAGCCTTCCATCGCCGCTTGCAGGGCGTTGATGGGGTCAATCTCGGTCACCCAGACCTGAGCGCTCAGTGCACGCAGGGCCTGGGCCGAGCCCTTGCCCACGTCACCGTAACCAGCCACGCAGGCGACCTTGCCGGCGATCATCACATCGGTCGCGCGCTTGATGGCATCGACCAAAGACTCGCGGCAGCCATACAGGTTGTCGAACTTGCTCTTGGTCACCGAGTCGTTGACATTGATGGCGCGGAAGGCAAGCAGGCCCTTGGCGGACATCTCTTCCAGACGCATCACGCCGGTGGTGGTTTCTTCGGTCACGCCGATGATGTTCTTCAGGCGGCGGCTGTACCAGGTGGGGTCTACCTTCAACTTGGCCTTGATGGCATTGAACAGGCAAATCTCTTCTTCGCTGCCCGGCTTGGCCAATACCTTGATGTCCTTCTCGGCACGGGCGCCCAGGTGCATCAGAAGCGTTGCATCGCCGCCGTCGTCCAGAATCATGTTGGGGCCTTCAGCAGCCGAACCCTTTTTGCCACCAAATTCAAAGATGCGGTGGGTGTAATCCCAGTAGTCGACCAGCGTCTCACCCTTGTAGGCAAACACCGGCGTACCCTTGGCCACCAGTGCCGCAGCAGCGTGATCCTGGGTGGAGAAGATGTTGCATGAGGCCCAGCGCACTTCGGCTCCCAGGGCTTGCAGGGTTTCGACCAGCACGCCAGTCTGGATGGTCATGTGCAGCGAGCCGGTGATGCGCGCGCCTTTCAGGGGCTGGCTCATGGCGAACTCTTCGCGGATGGCCATCAGACCGGGCATTTCGGTCTCGGCGATGGTCAACTCTTTGCGGCCCCATGGGGCCAGACTCAGGTCGGCAATCTTGTAGTCTACGGTTGTGCTTGCAGGTTTCAGTGCGCTCATGGCTAACTCCAAAAATAAATTTGAAATGCCACTGGCCGTGGTTGGATCCGGAAATAGGCTCACCGCACAGACCAGTGGGTGAGCGTCGTTGGTCTTGGAACTGACCACAAAGAGCCAGCTTTCCGAGCCTCGTTCACTGCGTGTGAACTGCAACGCTCCTCGGAAAGCACGGATTATACAAACGCGAGAAGCCCCTAGCACCCGTCATCCAAAACACAAGGTCTTGGTGCTGCCGAAAAAGATCGCCTGCGGTTACAGGAACCGGGTAAACGCTTTCAGATCGCGCTCGGCCATGGACCGGGCAAAAGCGCGCTCCACCGCGAACACCTGTTCCTGCTGTGATGGTGATGCCGAAAAGGAATTCACGGAGCCAATAACCCCCAAAACAAAGGCAACGCCCCAGCGTGCCAGCGGATATAAACAAGACGTCATTTTCAGGTCCATTTTTAAACCAGATTACTCTGAAGGATCAAGCGCCTGACTGGTCGCACATTGCAATCTCAATTGCCCACCCAGCAAAGGTTTCGCCAGCGTACACCCCCTTCATCAACGTTGGGAAATTGGGGTGGAATCACCGGTAGCGCATCGGACGTGTGCTTAAACCACATTGTTCTTGTGCCGGAACATGGGAACTGGAAGCACCCGCTTGAGACGCAAAGGAGTCAGTCAACCTCCCGAACTGCCTTCTCCAAACCGGCCGCTGTTCAATCGACCGTACCCACAATTTCAAGAACTCATGAGCTTGCATTTCCTTCCGATGCTTCAACCGCCGAACCGAGCATGTTTGCGAGCACCGCCCCATATTCGGCGCATGCGGCAACTTCCTTGGGCTGCATGTGCGCCGTCGGCCAGGTCAGCGAGAGTCCTTGCGGGTCCCACAAGAATGCTGCCTTGCCATTGCAACCCTTGAGAAGCCAGTCGCGGATGTCTGGCGACAGGCGCCGGAGCAGATCGGGCCGATTGCCAAAGGCGGTGAAGGCCAGTCCAAAAGCATCGTCCGAAAGCGGCAAGTGGCTTTCGGGTGTGATCGACAGGGCGTTGAAGCGGGTGTTGCCGAAATTTGTGCGTATAAACATCTGAAGTGCAAACGACGCAGCCTGGGTACGCAATCCGCCAAAAAACCCGCCAGGATCGGACTTTTCAGGCTCAGGACTCGCACCATCTGGGCGCGCCATCAGCAGCAGTTCGCCGCCACCGGTCACCGCCCCGGGTGCAGTCCACCGCGTATAACGTATCGAGCCAGTGCTCCGGGTGGCAGAGCCGTCATCCGCCTCCGCGGTGAGAAGGGTAACCTCGGCCGTCCACGCCACCCCCCGGATAGTGCCGCTAAAGCGATGTGTGCCTTGCAGGTCACCGCTGTTGATGTTGTGGCCTGGTGGTGGGCTGTAATCCATGCCTTGCTGGAGAGCCGCTGCCGTGGTGCGAGCAACCAGTACGTCACGCCGCTTTCTTGCTACGCGCCGCGCAAAGATGCCGAACACGCCGAATCCAACGAATGCCAGCATGGGCCAGTATTCATACAAAAACCCGATCAGAGTTTGTTCCAATATCTGTATTTGTTCCATGATGGCCGCTGTGTCACCTAACGCCAATAGTTGCCACCATTCAACGCAACACCATTTCAACCCGGCGGTTCTTTGCCCGCCCGGCCTCGTCGGTATTGTTCGCCACCGGCGCCAGCGGCCCGACGCCTTCGGCAGCCAGCCGGCCGGCCTTGATGCCATGATCTTTGGTCAACGCAGCGACCACCGAGGCAGCCCGATCGCGCGACAGCTTCTGGTTGCGCTCGATAGCCCCCTGCATATCGGTATGACCGACGATAAAGACATCCGCACTGGCGTTTGTTTTGAGCCACTTCGCCATCTCGGCGAGCGTCGGGGTTGATTCGGCTTTCAGTGTTGCTTTGTCAGTGTCAAAGTAGATGCCGTAGAAAACCACCTTGCCCTCGGCGCCCATCGCCTTGGCGATCTGCTCGGACGAGACCACAACCGATTGCTCCATGCCGGCGACTCGAATGATCTTGTGCATAATTGCCGAGCAACTATCGGCACCACCCCGCCCGCAACCCGCTTCGCCCCAAAACTCGTCGTTTCCTTTACGCAAACGGTAGTACACCTTCTTGTTGCTGACGGAGAGCACCTCACCCTTGGCCTGCTGCACCGCGTTTTCAAAATTGCGCACCACCTCCAGATTGCCGGGATGGAGGCCTTTGGCATCCTTTTCGATGTCATTGAAGTAGTACCAGTACTCACCCTCGACCTTGAACGCTTCGGCGCCGGACTTCGGGTCGTTCGCCTTCTTCAATCGATAGAGGTCGAGTTCCTTGAACCGCGCGCGCTCACAGCCGCCCATCACTTCCCCTGCAAACCGGTTGAACACCGGATTGGGTTCGCATTTCGGGTTGTCCTTGGGTGTTTGGGCGAAAGCTTGGCCAGTAAACAACACCAATATGAGTCCGCGCGGTATCAAACCGTTCAGATATTTCATTAATCTCTCCTTGAGTGACCTGAAATGTAATGGCAAACTTCGAGCAGACGATGTGAGCAAAGGCTACCGCTTAGGACGGTAAGAGCCGCAGCCCCAGCCGACCGGATCTGCTCCAGCATCAGGGTGACCATGGCGACTACCATAAAGGTCAAGGCTTTCAATCGCTGAATGCAGTATCACTGACGAGCGAAACCCCGTCAATGTCTGGCCTTTCCCAACAAGGGCTAAGCCTGGACGTTGGTCTGTCGTTGATTCTGCAGGACGGTAAGCCTATAGTTCTACCTTCGACATCACTATCCCGGTCATTACGGCCATAAACAGAGAGGAATCCCATGAAGAAGGTTGCATGCGTATTTGTTGTTGCTGTTGCTGTTGTCTGTTCCGCGTTAGCCCAGGAGGCCAAGAAGGTCGAAAAGAGCTTTATCCACGAGTTGAAAACCGATAAGAAGGCTCCTGCCAAGAAGGTCGAAAAGAGCTTTATCAACGAGCAGAAAACCGACAAGAAGGCTCCTGCCAAGAAGTAGTCGACTCCTTCCAGCCCTGTGACGCCAGACAAGATTCACCGAAGCAGGCATTCAAAATCGGATGTCGGGTAACGAGCGTGATGTAAACCCGCAGTGCCGCGATTGCGGTCCTTCGAGGAGGTCGCCCAGTTTGATAATATGACGCTGTGCCCCACCGAATATTCGTTAAGTTCACATACCCGTTATGCGTTACCGTGTTCCGATTTTCCTTGCACTTATCACTATCGCACCTGCGGTCATGGCAATTGATCTCTCACCACTCTGGGACTTCGCTAGGCCTGAAGTAAGTGAAAAGCGGTTGCGCGCCGCGTTGAAGTCAGCATCT
>CANNRR010000206.1 GCA_947508055.1 Burkholderiales bacterium | reverse complement strand
ACCTCGGCATTGACTGGCGCTGGGGTGAAAGGTACTTTGCCGAGCACCTCAATGATTTTGACCTGTCGGCCAATAACGGGGGCTGGCAGTGGGTCAGCTCCAGTGGCTGCGATGCGCAGCCCTATTTCAGAATCTTCAACCCCGTCAGTCAAAGTGAAAAATTTGATAGCGAGGGCAAGTTCATCCGGCGCTATCTGCCCCAGCTCGCGAGACTGCCCACGGCAGCGCTGCACGCGCCCTGGACTGCCAAACCGCTCGCCTTGCAGATGGCGGGCGTGACACTGGGTGAAGACTACCCAGCACCGATCGTGGTGCACCATGAGGCGCGCGCGCGCACATTGCTGCGCTATGCTGTAGTCAAGAAGTCATCCACACCGCCAGGAAAATCCCGATAGAATCAAGCACCGGGCCCAAGCAATTGCGGCCCGGTTTTTTTTGGAGCCCGGACCATGGAAATTTTCGACTACGACAACATTCTTCTGCTCCCGCGCAAATGCCGCGTCGAGAGCCGCTCTGAATGCGACGCCAGCGTCCAACTGGGCCCGCAGCGGTTTCGCATCCCGGTCGTTCCCGCCAACATGAAGACAGTGGTCAGTGAATCGATCTGTGTCTGGTTGGCGCAAAACGGCTACTTCTACGTGATGCACCGCTTCGATCTGGATAACGTGCAGTTTGTCAAAGACATGAAGGCCCGCAGCCTATATGCCTCGATCTCGCTGGGCGTCAAGCAGCCGGACTACAACACGGTTGACGAGTTGGTGGCGCGTGGCCTGCCCCCCGAATACGTCACGATCGACATTGCGCATGGGCACGCTGACAGCGTCAAGAACATGATCGGCTACCTGAAGGAAAAAATGCCGACCGCCTTCATCATTGCCGGCAATGTCGCAACACCTGAAGCCGTGATCGACCTGGAAAACTGGGGCGCCGACGCCACCAAAGTGGGCATTGGCCCGGGCAAGGTCTGCATTACCAAGCTCAAGACCGGCTTTGGCACCGGCGGCTGGCAGCTTAGCGCGGTCAAGTGGTGCGCCCGCGTGGCGACCAAACCCATCATTGCCGATGGAGGGATCCGCGAGCACGGCGACATCGCCAAATCGATCCGCTTTGGTGCCACCATGGTGATGATCGGCTCCATGCTGGCGGGGCACGAAGAAAGCCCTGGCCAGACCGTCGAAGTCGATGGCAAACTGTACAAAGAATATTATGGTTCGGCCAGCGACTTCAACAAGGGCGAATACAAGCACGTCGAGGGCAAGCGCATTCTGGAGCCGGTCAAGGGCCGACTGGCCGACACCATGGTGGAGATGGAACAAGACGTCCAAAGCTCGATCAGCTATTCGGGCGGCAAGAAACTGATGGACATCCGCAAAGTGAACTATGTCACCCTCGGTGGCGACAATGCGGGCGAACACCTGCTGATGTGAGATCCATCCAGCGAACAGCGCGGCGTATGACCGTCAGCCCGCCGACAGCAAAACAGGTACAAACCCTGTGGTCTGGGGCTGGCAACAATGTATTCTTTTTCCCTTTCTTCTCGGATTGGGGCAACCATGAAAATCGCAGTACTGGGTATCGGCCTGATGGGTTATCCCATGGCCCGGCGCCTGTGCCAGGCTGGTCACAGCGTTAGCGTCTGGAATCGCACGCTGGAGAAGGCCGCGCGGCTCGCACCCTTTGGCGCCACGGTTCACGCGCGTGCCGATGATGCGGTGCGCTCTGCCAGCACGGTGATCTGCCTGCTCGAGAACGGTGCGGTTGTCGGTGATGTCCTGTTCTCCCAAGGGGTGGCCGCCACGCTGGCTGCAGACTCGCTGGTGATCGATATGTCGTCCATTCAACCCCGCGAGGCACGCGACCATGCGGCCCGTTTGAGCGAGATGGGAGTGGCCCATCTGGACGCTCCGGTATCGGGAGGCACATTGGGGGCGGAGCAGGGTACGCTGGCCATCATGGTGGGCGGCAAGTCGGCCGAATATGACCGTGCCCAGACCGTCTTCCAGGTGTTCGGGCGAGCGACCCATGTTGGGCCGCACGGTGCGGGGCAACTGGCAAAACTGGCCAATCAGATGATTGTGGGCATCACCATCGGTGCGGTGGCCGAAGCACTGTTACTGTGCGAAAAAGGCGGCGCCAGCATGGCCAAGGTCAAAGAGGCAATCACCGGCGGCTTTGCCGACAGCCGCATCCTGCAAGTGCACGGGCAACGCATGGTGGACCGCGATTTCGCCCCACGCGGACGCATGTCGGTGCAACTCAAGGATTTGCGCAACGCCCTTGCCACCGCAGAAGAAATCGGCTTCGACGCGCCGGTCACCCGATTATTTGAAAAGTTGTACGGCGACGGCGTCGAACACGGCTTGACCGACCTTGATCATTCCGGTCTGTTCGTTGAACTGGCGAGCAGGAATGGCATGCTCTGAATGAAAGACCTGCCAGAACGGCGCAGCGCCAGCAGACCATTCATTGCCTCTGGTCGCAATGCGATGCCGTCATGTGGCAGGGTCCGCTTTTCAGGCGCGCTGGGGGAACCGGATTGGAGTCGATCACCAACTGTTTAGCAGCGGCATCTTTGGCATCAGCTGGAAAAACCATACCATTGAACCACTGATGACAAATGTCACACCAAACAGAATGCTTCCAAATGCTGCCATCGGCTGCTGTTGCGGCTCCAGAACGGCCTCCGTGGGTTTCTTGGGGTTGAGGTACACCGTGACAGATGCGTTAGGTGGGTATTTGTTGACGAATTTCTTGGCGGTACTGTCACCTAGCCAAATCTCCACCGGCGCAATCCGCCTTCCTTCATGGCAGGCTTGCTGATATCTATATGCGTAGCGAATGCGAGCGACTGACGCCGAATCCGGATCATCTTCAACTCGTGCCTCCAGAATTTGTCCTGACACGGCCAGCCACTGCAGTTCCGGATTCGGTCTGGCAAGGCGAGCCAGTCCCCGCCCAAGCATATAGACTCCCAATCCGGCAAAGCCAAGCGCCACTGAGCCGAGGAAGAACAGAACGAGCAGGTTAGAGGAGGGCCAGAATGTGCATTCCACCCAATGCAGTGGGTCACGGACCTGTGTGAGGCGTGGAGCCCGTGAGTTCTCGGCAAATCTTGTGTAACTCTGCGTCGTTGCCTGTGGGATTACTGCTACTTGTCGATAGTCAATCTGCCGTTGTCAATGTCGGGTCTGGAGCAGGCAGAACGTAAACCGCTGCACCCGCTATGTGTCTTTGAACTAAACCGCTACGCGATAGTTTGACCTCCATTGTTCCCACAGTCCATGGCGCGCTAGTCCCCGAAGCTCCTTTGGAAGACGATGAACCTGCTGCCCGCAGCACTTCTTCCCTTCCATCTTCAAAGGAGTTTTGCCATGACCACGTTACGCCAACGCATGCTCGAAGACATGAGCATTCGAAACCTCTCCGAGAACACCAAGGTATCGTATCTTCAGCAAGTCGGCTTGTATGCCAAATACTTTGAACGTTCTCCAACTCAACTGGGGCCCCAAGAAGTGCGCGACTACCAGGTGCATCTGACCCTGGAACGTAAGCTGTCTGCTGCCAGCGTCGGTATTGCGATCTCTGCGCTGCGGTTCCTGTACAAAATAACACTCAAACAGGACTGGAAGTCTGATGACATTCCGATGCCCAAGAAGCCGTTCAAGCTTCCGGTGGTTTTGAGCACCGAGGAGGTCACGCAGTTCCTGGGCAGCATCGAAAATTACAAGCATCGTGCGCTGTTGATGACGGCATATGCAACGGGAATGCGAGTGTCTGAGCTCACACACTTGCGGGTGTCGGACATCGACAGCCAACGTATGGCGGTTCGCGTCGATCAGGGCAAGGGAAACAAAGACCGTTACGTGATGCTCTCTGATCGACTGCTTGCGGAGTTACGCGCGTATTGGAAACTTGAACGTCCACTGACATGGCTGTTTCCTGGCAACATCCCGGGCCGGCCAATAACCAAGGGAGCCGTTGAGCTGGCATGTCGGAAGGCCCATCGGGCAAGTGGCCTCACTAAGGCTGTCACACCGCACTCCTTGAGGCACGCCTTCGCCACGCACTTATTGGAATCCGGTGCCGACGTTCGGCGCATTCAACTACTGCTTGGGCACCGCAGTCTGGGAACAACATCGCGCTACCTGAAGATCGCCACCAGCACTGTGTGTGCCACCGTCAGCCCGTTTGACCTGTTACCTGAACCAGAACCTGTGGCACCAGCCACCGTTTTACCAACTCACTTCTAAGGTCGGCCTTGCGCCCTTGCGGGCTGGAGGTGGCGGATATCTTTCGCCAGATCGGCCCTGCCTATCGAGCAGAACACGCGGCTAGCATGAGTCGGGGGCAGACACGCGTGATGAGCGCCATTGAACAATGCCGAACCGGCGCTTTGGGAGGGCACGTTGAGCAGTGTGATGCCTGCGGCCACCACCGTATCTCCTACAACAGTTGCCGCAATCGCCATTGCCCAAAGTGCCAGTCGTTCGCTCGCGATCAATGGCTTCAGGAGCGGCAAGCTGAACTTCTGCCGGTCGAATACTTCCATGTGGTCTTCACCGTGCCACAGGAAATAGCAGCCATCGCGTTTCAGAACAAGGCGGTGGTCTACAACATCTTGTTCCAGGCCACCTCCCAGACACTGAGCATCATTGCAGCGGACCCCAAGCATCTTGGTGCTCACATTGGCTTTATTGCAATCTTGCATACGTGGGGGCAGAACCTGCTGCATCACCCGCATCTGCACTGCGTGGTGCCCGGCGGAGGGCTGTCGCCGGACTCTCAGCAATGGATATCGTGCAAGCCGGGCTTCTTCCTGCCAGTGCGAGTGCTGTCCAGACTGTTCAGACGCTTGTTTCTTGAACTGTTGAGGCAGGCCTTTGATGGCAGTGAACTCCAATTCTTCAACGCCCTGGAGGGGTTAAGGAATCGCGTCGCCTTTGAAAAATATCTGGCGCCGGCCGCGAACACCGAATGGGTGGTTTACGCCAAACCACCATTTGGTGGCCCAAAGCAGGTCCTGGAGTACCTTGGCAGATACACCCATCGGGTGGCAATCTCCAACAACCGGCTGCTTGACTTCAGCGATGGAGATGTGACGTTTGCCTGGAAGGACTATCGCCATGAGTCCCGCTCGAAGACCATGCAGCTCGATGGTCAGGAATTCATACGCCGTTTCCTTCTGCACGCCTTGCCTTCAGGCTTCCAGCGAATCCGCCACTATGGACTTCTCGCCAACCGGTATCGCGAAGCCAATCTTGAACGCTGCCGGGAATTGCTGGCGTTGCCCGCACCGGTGATCACACCCTCGGATGCACCGCTGGATTATCGTGACCGCTACGAGCGCTTGACCGGCGTTTCGCTGCGTGAGTGTCCACATTGCCATCACGGTCAGATGTTTCAGATCGAGGCGTTTGCGCCGGGCAAGCAGCCTCGAGGGCCGCCGCCACTGGACACCTCATGAAGTCATGGAAGACAAATCTACCTACTTCCCGAGGCCGCACGCCGCTCGGGGGAATGTGCTTTGCTTGCGAAAACCAGAATGCCAAACACAGCGGCTCAAAGCGACATCTCAGTGAAATACCAGGACCGTCTGATGTGAAAGTTCTTCTCGCGAGGTCAATGACGTTGGGTGCCGAGGTACGAACGGCTGGAACTTGCATGCCATTGCAATCGCTGTAGCAGGCATCATTGCAATTCAATACCCATAGCGCGCCTGCACCTGGGTGGCGGTTCAGTTCAACGGGATCTTTAGACTACCGATCGCGGAACGCGACCAATGGCGTTGCTCGGCCAAATTCGCCGCGCCCGCCAGTCTAAAGACACTCTGCATTATGCACAGTTCTCAGTTATGAACAGTTGTGAGTCTCGCATTTGGAATCCTCCTCTGTAAGGAGCAACTCCATCGGCAGAAGCACTCAACATAATAAATGAGTTATCTTGACCCTGATATCTGGCCAACCCCCTTGAACTGATGTGCCGAACTTACCGGTCAAATCAGCGGCGCAAGAGCTAGGTCCGTGGTATTTCGGCAAGTGAGCGAGGCGGCAGTGCCTATGCATGCGTCGAGGTTGTACTCACGCGCCATTACTAAACATAGCGACTTAAATAATGCCGCATAGCCGTTTGAGTACTGCATTCGGTTTTTGCCACCCAGTGAAGCATGATCGAACTGCAACGAGTACCGCATCCAGCGTGGCGAAGTACTT
>CANNRR010000205.1 GCA_947508055.1 Burkholderiales bacterium | reverse complement strand
CACACGCTGCGCCCGAGCAAGGTGGCACGCTTTGACAACGCGCTGGCGCCGACGATCTTTGAAGACCTGATCCGCCTGACCGGCGCAACACCGGTTGACTGGCCGCGCAAACTCGACTGCTGCGGCGACCCGCTGCATGAGGCGAACGCAGCGCTGTCGGAGCACATGACGCGCGCCAAGATTGCCGATGCACTGGCCAGTGGTGCCGAGGTGATGTGCACCGCCTGCCCGCATTGCCATCTGCGCTTCGATGGCGCTCAGGCGGACAGCGCCGATCCATCCATTGGCACCTTGCTGTACACACAACTCTTGGGGCTGGCGCTGGGACTGCCGGCGAAGTCTCTCGGGCTTTGAGTTTTCTGGGGGCACGGGCGCACCGAAAACCTGGCCGCGCTGGCAACAGGACGCAACGATTGAACAGAGGCAATGACCGACAGCAGCGCAGCGACAACGGTTGTCTCTGGCCGCGCCTATTGCGTCAAGCCATAAAACCGGATGGCATTGCGACCTGCCTCTTTGGCTAGGTACATTGCTGAATCAGCCCATTTCATGAGATCACGCAGCTTGGCTTCATGGTTCAGGAACAGTGTCACGCCAATGCTGGCCGAGCAACGGTGTTCCACCGCACAGCATGACAGACTCCCTTCGTTCAGGATCACCCGGTAGGGAACGGCCAAGCTGGCCCGGATTTTCTCGGCGACCTCAGTAGCCAGCCGGCCAGACTCTTTGGGGTCGGCGTTCAGTTCGCCAAGAATCACTACAAACTCATCACCGCCAAAACGCGCAACGGTGTCGGTCTCGCGCACACACTCGGTCAAGCGCCTGGCGACCTCCACCAACAGCAAGTCACCGGCATGGTGTCCGTGCGCGTCGTTCAGCGGCTTGAAGTTATCCAAGTCAATCATCATCAATGCGCCGTAGCTGCCACTGCGCTTGCTGGCTAACATGGCCTGGTTGAGTCGGTCATTGAGCGTGTGCCGGTTGGGAAGTCGGGTCAAGGGGTCAAAGAAAGCCAATTGATGCAGTTCTTCTTCCATGTGTTTACGCAGGGAAATGTCCCTGGAAACCACATAAGCGCCGTCATACTCACCTGAACTGGCGTAGCGGAAATTGGTGCTGTCTTCCCGCCAAATATAGTGCCCGGACTTGTGTTTGATTCGGTACGAGTAAGTCATCCGTTCTTTCTTTGCTTGGATCGCCTCGTAGATTTCCTGGAAGATGGCATCGCGCCCCTCCGGATCAAGGAGCGCATGAATGTCAGCGCCGGACCGCCCCAGTTCCTCCTGCTCCGAATAGCCCAGTTGCTTGTAGACCGACGGCGACACATACTGAACAACGCCATCCTTGTCAAGAATAGTGATGCCATCGGACGTGTTCTCGGCGATCAATCTGAATTTCCGCTCGCTCTCACTCAGCGCCGCCTCGGCCTGCTTACGCTCTGTGATGTCCTGTAATGATCCAAAGAGGCGTGTAATTGTTTGGTCCGGATCCATCTCCGCATACCCACGGGCTAGACACACTCGCGTCTCACCGTCCTGTCGAATGGCACGCAACTCAATCTCGTACGGTGTGCCATGACCGATGGTCGCCTCAACTGCATCCCTTAGCCGCGGCATGTCTTCGGGACAATAGAGTTCCGCGTGTTCGGCAAAGGAAGGCGCGCCGTCTGCTGGGTCGCGCTGAAAAATTCGGAATAACTCGTCCGACCAAGTGACGTGGTCGGTTGCCACGTCCCATTCCCAACTGCCTATGTGCGTAAAATTCTCCGTGCGCGCAAGCATGGTTTGCTTGCACCGCAGATCTGCTTCCAATTTGTTTCGCCTGCTGATGTCCTTGGAGTTTGCCAAGACAGCGCTCACCCGACCTCGATCATCAAGAATGGGTTTAAGTGTTGTCAGGTAACAGCGATCGCCATCCGGTCGGGAAATCAGTAGCTCAATAACCTTGCTCTCTTTGTGTTCGAAGACCCACCTGAGATTGGCAAAGCGCTTCGCAGCCTCGTTTTCTGGAAAGACATCCCACAGCGTCTTGCCAATGATTTCATCAAGATTTATGCCAATACCGTCGGCGAACGCTTGGTTTGCATACAGATACCGGCAATCAGGGTCGAAACTGAAGATAGGGTCGCTGGAATCATCCAGCAATCGACGGAACAGATTGAGATCGCTCATTGTGTCTGCCAACACGTCGGCTTGTTGTGGCGCCACCCAATGCCAACCAAGAAAAGACCCGGGATAATGGCCGTGTCTTCTCTCAACGTTTGTGACAGCATCACTCAAGTTTCAAGATTTCATTGAAGGCAGTCAATCCCACAAGTGGGGGAAGGGATAACCCTCGCTGGTTTCAACGTCGGGTATGGAGCAAGCAGATCGGAAATCTGGACTTCGGCATCGTGTCTTGTGACGCCAGCCTCCCTTCTCCGAAGCGAACTTTCAAGTGCGTGCGTCATCAACGGAGCGAAACGTAACGCCGTTGTGCAGCGCAAGCGGATGCTCCATTGCCAACATGAATTTGGATCAACTGCTCGATAGCAATGGTGACGCTGCCACCGCCGGGGCCGAGCATAGGCTGCCCTTGGAGCGCCACGAGTTGTTCAGAAAAACTCCTTGTATCTTATGAACTAAGGAAACCGGGGCAAAAGACGGCGTCAACTGGACGGAAATCTATTGCCAGCCACCGCGGTCAGCTTACGGGTATGCCAATTGCGTGACTTGACAGCGGATGTCGCTGTCGCGCTATCACCTGAGCTATGCGGGGATTTTGTATCCCTTCTCTCGGAATCGCCTCAGGTACGCATCCACAATGGACGGGTCGTAGGCGGTCCCGCGGCCACACTCGATTTCCGCTACCGCTTTCTCGATGCCGGCGCCGGGCGCTCATGACGGTTTTGCAGTGGAGCCCCATGTCCGGCCGTGCTTTTTCGCCGGGATGGTAGACGTTGCCACGGCTGCGTCTGCTGACGTCCACTTCGATGTCGTGTGCATGCACCCGCATGATCAGCGCCGCCGGAGTGCCCCCGATCTCGTCCAGCAGATCGGCCGTGATCTGCGAGTTTGCCAGGATGTCTTCCGGTATTTGAAGGTCATCCAATATCGGGTATTTCGAGTCTGTTGCTCTGGCTGACATCGTTCACCCCCTTGTCAATTTCTCGAAAAGTACACATATTCGTCGGGGGCATGGACTGCCGCGTCGCTACGCTCCTCGCAGTGACGTCTTTGTCAAGGCCTCGCGATGAGGCAAGTTGGTGTCTTGAATTCGGGAAGGATCAATAATTCAGTTGATCAATTTGTGCATGTCGGCTTACACTGATCGCAGTAGGGAAACATAGGGACGGATCATGCCAACACGCGATGGCGAGGTGTGGAACAGGGAATATCCGCACAGCCAGCCGATGCTTGATACGCTGCCGCTTGGCATCGTCGTGCAAGATTTTGAGGGTCGAATCACGCAATGTAATCCGGCTGCGGAGAGTATTTTGGGTCTGTCGCTTGACCAGATGAGGGGCGTCACTTCGATCGACCCGCGATGGCGCGCAATTGACGAAAACGGGGATACGTTTCCAGGTGAATGTCATCCAGCGATGCAGGCACTGAGGACTGGACAATCCGTTACCAATGTCTTGATGGGAATCTTCAATCCGAAGTCTGGGACCCAAAGCTGGATCAACGTCAGCGCAACACCGATCAGAGATGCCGTCGATGGCCAAGTATTGGCTGTTTACTCGCTTTTTCAGGATATTTCCGAACAACGACGCATGGAAGCAGAGTTGGCGGAGAAGCAGGCAAAGTATCGGGTTGCCATAGAGACCTCCACAGACGGTTTTCTGGTAATTGATTCCGCCGGAAAGATCATCGAAACAAATGACGCATACGCCAGGCTTTCAGGCTACAGCCGTGACGAACTCGTGCAGATGTCAGCCGTGGATCTTGAGGCAAAAGAAGCCTCTGAAGAAGCCCGCAAGCATGTTCAGGAGGCCCTGCGCCAAGGCCATGATTTGTTTGAAACGGTGCATCGAACCAAGGACGGCCACGCCTGGCCTGCGGAGGTCGCAACGACGTACTCCCAAGTCGGTGGCGGTAGATGGTTTACGTTCCTGCGGGACATTACAAGGCGAAAGGCGTATGAAGTCCAACGCGGGCAATTCGAAGCACTTGTCAAGTCATCGCAGGACGCCATTATTGGGAAAACACTGGATGGAACGGTGACCAGCTGGAATGCAGCCGCTGAAGCACTGTTTGGCTACAAAGCCGATGAGGTGCTCGGCAAGTCGCTGCGGGCTCTGTTGCCTGCAGATCGTTGTGACGAAGAGGAAGGAATATTGGCGCGCGTTCGCCAAGGTGAAAAAGTCGCTTCCATCGACACAGTTCGCCTCAGAAAAGATGGCAGCGCTATCGACGTCTCGGTGAGCATATCCCCGATAAGGGATGCCAACGGGAAAATTGTTGGTGAGTCAAAGATTGCAAGAGACATCACCAATCAAAAACGCACCGAACGAATTCAGGCGGCACGTATTCGCCTGATGAAATACGCATCAACCCAGTCACTGCATGAGCTTTTGGTAGCCACACTGGATGAGGCATGCTTGCTTACCGGCAGCGCCATTGGGTTCTATCACTTCCTTGACCAAGACCAAAAGACGCTCAGCCTGCAAGCATGGTCGACACGAACCACAGGCGAATATTGCACGGCTGGAGGCGCTGGCGCGCATTACAACATCGACGAGGCCGGTATCTGGGTCGATTGCATACGGCAGCGCGCTGCGGTAATCCATAACGACTATGCGTCAGTCAAGACCAAGCGCGGATTGCCGCCAGGGCACGCGGCCTTGATCCGTGAGTTGGTCATACCGGTGTTCCGCAATGAATTGATCGTTGCCATTCTTGGTGTTGGCAATAAGAGTATTCACTATTCTGATCTTGACGTTCAAACCGTGAGTCAATTTGCAGACATGGCGTGGGACTTTGCTGAGACCAAGCGGATTGAGGAAGAGTTGCGCGAATCCGAAGAGCGATTTCAACGGGTGATGGAAGCAACCCATGATGGCATTTGGGATTGGCACACTGAAGATGATTCAGGGTATTGCAGTCCCTCCTATTACAGGATGCTTGGCTATCAGCCGGGTGAGTTTGGAATGGGTGCGAGCAACTGGTCGAGTCTGATTCACCCTGACGACGCTCTTCGGGTGTTGAAAGCCAATCAAGACTGCATTGCAAACCGGGTGGAGAGTTTTGAAGTCGAGTACCGCATGCGAGCCAAAGACGGTTCGTGGAAATGGATACTGGGTCGTGGCAAGGCATTCACTCGCAATGCATTGGGTCACGCCTTGCGGATGGTGGGCACCCACGTTGACATTACCGGACGCAAAGAGGCGGAACTCCAGATCAACTATCTCGCCTAC
The DNA here is from genome assembly GCA_947508055.1 of Burkholderiales bacterium. Classification (GTDB taxonomy): domain Bacteria; phylum Pseudomonadota; class Gammaproteobacteria; order Burkholderiales; family Burkholderiaceae_C; genus Allorhodoferax. The sequence goes on along the minus strand of CANNRR010000205.1, from coordinate 857 downwards.
CACGATCCCCTGACCGGATTGCCGAACCGGACCTTGTTCTTCGACCGTTTTTCGCAAGCCATAGCGCTTGCCAAACGAGATGAGAAAAAGGTCGCTCTGTTTTTCCTCGATCTTGACGGTTTCAAACCTGTCAATGATCAACATGGTCACGATGCGGGTGACGTCGTATTGAAGACTGTCGCCGAGCGCTTGCTTGCCGCAATACGTGGCATTGACACGGTTGCAAGACTGGGGGGAGATGAGTTTGCGTTAATCCTGGGTCAGTTGGAGGACCCGCAGGAAGCTGGGTTGGTCGCCGCGAAAATTCTGACTTTGGTGGCGCAGAGTATTGGTGTGGCCAAAGGTATTCAAGCAGCAGTGAGCGCCAGCATAGGAATAAGTATGCACCCGGTTGATGGCAGCGAAATGGACATCCTGTTGGGCAAGGCGGATGTGGCGATGTACCAGAGCAAGGAGCGTGGTGGAAACAGATTTACGTTCTGGGACGACTCAAGGCCCGAACATTCTGATAACGATACGTGGATTCAGATGGGTGCCGAGCACTTCGTTGGCTTTGACGAAATCGATGAACAACATCGCAACCTGATAGGTCTGGGCAACAAGCTGCAAAAATCGATAAGAACGGGTGCACCTTACGATAAGATCACGCGGCAATTGACCGAGTTGATTGAGTATGTGAAGGTGCATTTCATGACCGAATCCAGGTTGATGGAGCGTTACCGATATCCGGGGAAAAAATCTCACGATAGGGTGCACGAACGCTTGCTCCTGGACGCTTCTCACTTTGAGAGCTTGCTCAATCGAGGGGGCGATCTGTTTGTTCTGCGCTCGATCAAGGATTGGCTTGTGAACCATAT
>CANNRR010000204.1 GCA_947508055.1 Burkholderiales bacterium | reverse complement strand
TCTGGTCAATCTTGAGTTGGTCCAGCGGCAGCCGCTTGAGGTAGGAAAGCGACGAGTAGCCGGTGCCAAAGTCGTCCAGTGAAAAGCCAACGCCGATGGTTTTGAGCGCATTCATCTTGGCGATGATGCCCTCAACATTGGTCACAAGCAGACTTTCTGTCAGTTCGAGTTTGAGCTGTTGCGCCTTGGCCCCCGTGCGATCGAGCGTTGCGATCACCTGATCGACAAAATCGGCCTGCTGGAACTGGTGTGCACTGACATTCACGGCCACGCTCAAGTCCGCCATCGCAGGCTGGCCAGCCCACAGCGCCAATTGTCGGCAAGCGGCTTCCAGAACCCAGTTACCCAGAGGCAAAATCAGGCCGCTTTCCTCAGCCACCGGTATGAACTCGGCTGGTGAGACCAGGCCGCGCAGCGGATGCATCCAGCGTACCAGCGCTTCGGCTCCGATGACTCTGTCTGCGCTGCTCACCTGCGCCTGGTAGTGCAGCACAAACTGATCGTTGAGCAGGGCTGCACGCAGGCCGCTCTCCAGTTCGGCCCGAGCGCTGACCTCGGTCTGCATCTGTGGTGCAAAGAAACTTAGCGCATTGCGTCCTGCCGCCTTGGCGCGATGCATGGCCAGTTCCGCCTGAGTCAAAGGCACATCCGCGTCTTGTGGCGTTGCGTCGTCCACCAAGGTGATCCCGATGTTGACGCTGCAGTGAACCTCAGAACCGCCAATCTGATAGGGTTGGCTCAGAACCAGGAGGACCTTTCCTGCCACCGCTTCGGCCTCCGCAGCGGCCTGGCTGGGGATCAGGCTCAAGTCTTGCAACATGATCACGAAGGCGTTGCCGCCAAGGCGCACCAGGGTGTCACCCTTGCGGATGCAGTCACCAAGCCTGCGGGCCACGCTCTGCAGCAAGCGGTTGCCGTTTTCATGACCGATGGTTCCATTAAGAATCTTGAACTGGTTCAAGTCGACCAGCAGCAGCGCGTCCTGCCGGTGCTTGCTGGCACGGGCAAGTTGGGCCTTTTGCAGCAGCACAATCAGGTGCTGGCGATTCGGCAGACCGGTCAGAGGGTCAGAAAACGCCAGGCTTTGGATTTGCTCCTCGGCATCCTTGTACGAAGTGGCGTCGCTGAAGGCGGCAACGTAGTGGCTTACCTCTCCCCCAGCGTTTCGCACGGTGCTGATGCGAAGTGTCTCAGGGTACACCTTGCCGTTCTTGCGCCGGTTCCAGATTTCGCCCTGCCAGGAACCGGTACGATTGATGGTGTCCCACATTGCGGCGTAGAAGGCCTGGTCGTGCTTCCCCGACTTGAGCAGGCGTGGTGTCTGGCCTATTGCCTCTTCAGCGGTGTAGCCGGTAATCTCGGTAAATGACTGGTTGACCTGCAGAATCACTTTGTTGACACTGGTGACAAACATGCCTTGCTGGGTTTCAAACGCGATGGCGGCGATGCGGGTTTGCTCTTCGCTTTTTTTAAGCGACAACTCAGCGCTCTTGCTGTCACTGATATCGGTCACGATCGCGTAGAAGCCCTGAACGTCACCCGCGACGATGTCGGGTATGTATTGGGCCAAGGAATGTCTGATCCGCGTGCCGTCAGGCGTGGGAATTGCGCGCTCGAACTGTTGGTACAGGCCGTGCAGCGCTTGGGTGATATAGGGCAGGTTGAGCTGGTAGTTTATTTCACCAATCACTTCCCAGATGTGCTTGCCAGGCATCTGCGCGGGATGGATGCCGAACCAGCTTGAGTAAGCGTGGTTGCCAAAGCGGTTGCGCAGGTCTTTATCCCAATAGCCGATCATGGCTGGAACGTTATCGATCACGGCGCGCAGGTGACGCTGCGCTGCCGCCTCCTCTCCGGTCCCACGTGTTGTTGTTGGATCCAACATACTGCTTTAATTCCTCAGTGATCTCTTGCAGAGGATCGGATCGGGTGAAAAAAACTTGAGGACATTCATCAGCATCAGCCAAACGGGAGCAACCTTAAGAGCAGGATGTCTTATCATTGGCGTTTGAAAACACTGTCGGGTCAAAGATGACAAAAATGAAGATGGTCTTGCGAGTGCTGTGCATCGCTGCGGCAAGCAGCGCAAGTCAGGCTGCCTGGGTCGAGATCGGGGCCAATGAAACCGGGACTTTTTACGTTGATCCACCGACCACCCAGAGGACAGGCGACATTGTAAAAATGTGGTATCTGGTCGACTTCAAGAGATCTCAAATTGACACGAACACGAAGTCTTTCTTGTCATCCAAGGACCAGAGTGAGTACGACTGCAAGCAAGAACGCACGCGAACCCTGTATTACAACAATTACAGTGAAAAAATGGGAAACGGGAAGATCATATTCACCTTGAAAGATCCACTTCAATGGCGCCCCACCGGCAGTGGCACCATAGCGGCTGACCTGTTAAAGATAGCCTGTGGCAAGAAGTAGCGCGAGTTACTTGCACCCCTGGAATTTTCTCTGCTGACATTCCAGGGCCATCCTCTTGGCATTTGAAAACTCTTCCAGATTGAGTGACTTCTCCGCCTGATCGCGGATCTTGGGTGCATCCGGATGACCGGCGAGCGCCGCGAGGTAGCTCCACATGTAAGCACGAAGGTTGTCACGCGACACACCTTGTGCGTTTGCATACATGAAACCAAGTTTGTACTGAGCCTTGACTTCTCCCTGAGCTGCCGCCAATCGATACCATTTGATGGCAATGGCGTAGTCCTGAGGTACCCCTTGCCCTTGTGCATACATGGCACCAAGAATGGATTGACCAAAGCGGTCACCGCGCTCCGCCACGGCACGCCATTTTTTCACCGCAGTGACATAATCCTGTCGCTCGTAGGCGGCATAACCATCTTCCCAATCACCAGCGCTAACCACATTCCAGTTGGCCGACAGCAGGAACAGCAAAGCAAAAAGTGTATTTCCCATGTCAGAAAGGTGCTTTGGTCAGTTTCCCACAATAGCCTTTGACAATTTCAATCTTGCTGCCATCTTTGATGGTCAAAGATTGAAGAAATGCGCCGGTGCCGCGGTCCAGCGTAAACTGTTCGCTGGTTACCATGGTGCCGAAACGTTCAAACATTGCTGGCCGACTGACTGTCGCCTTGTTTCCCTTGACCACCATGACGCCCTTGCGCGACTCTGAAATTGAGAACACGCCCTGGTACCAGCCAGCCATCGTTTTGTAGTCCAAACCAGCGGCCATCATTTCCTTGTACTCCTTGGGTGGTGCGTCCAGAGTGTTTCCAGGCATGGTGTAGTTTGCTTCGCATATGAGCGTTATGTCTTCGTCAGAGCGCTTTGTTCTTTCTGCCTTCAATCGTTCTTCGGCAGACTGTGCGGCCGCTCCTTTGAATCCGATCCAGCCACTGGCATAAGCCAGCCAGCCAGCGGCAACGAATACGGCAGTGACTCCAAGTATGGATATCAAGGCTATTCGGAGTGAGTCGTTCTTTTGCATGATGATGGATTTCCTGCCGATCAATTGAAGAAATACGCGTATGCCACTTCAGGAACGTGGCGACGCATTTCCCTGAATCTGTCGCCACAATGCAATTTCGGTGCTTGTCAGGCGATCATTTTTCAAAGCAGTGGGCTCAAATTTGTCGGTATCCGTCATGATGCCAAGCTGCCGAATTTGCGAAAGCAATACTTTAAAGTGCTCAACAGCATGCTCTGGCGTGGCAGCAATTTTGTGCAGCGGCAATATGGCGACGTCATCTTTGATTTCCCGCTCTCGTTTGGCCCTGTCGATCATTCGTTTGACTTCCTCGTCGCTCAAGTGGAGCCGCTTGGCTTCTGCATTGAGGACGCCAGCCTCGTCCGCTGAAATGACACCATCGCTCAACATGGCATAAACATGCTCTTTCAGGCCCTCGCGTTCGATGCGCAGTTGGTCGCTGAAGGCGGACGACAGCAGGGCGGCCGGGATGGCGAAGATGCCGATGCCCAAGAGCGCCAGAATGATGGTCATGACGCGACCCATGGGCGTTATGGGCGAAATATCACCATAACCCACGGATGCTAAGGTGATGACGGCCCAATAAATGGATTGCGGGATATTTTCAAATTTTTCAGGTTGTGCTTCATGCTCAAACAAGTAGCCCAGGCTGGCTGTCAGCACCACCAGCAGCATCATGACAAAGGCCGAGGCCGCCAATACGGGCCATTCGCGAACAATCACTTTGGTCAATGTTCTTGTCGCTCCGGTATAGCGCGTGAGTTTTAGCAAGCGCAGCAGCCGAAATACTCGCAGAAATCGCAGGTCGAACAAGTGGTGCAGGAAGGCCTCCAGGTAGAAGGGCAGGATGGCCAGGAAGTCGATAATTGAGGATGTATCCCCGGCCTGCTTGAGGCGCCCGCCCAAGGCGTGTTGAAAGCGTGGTTCTTCAACACAGCAGTACAGGCGCATGCAATATTCGAGGGTAAAAACCCCTACCGCAACAGCGTCGAGGATGATGAACTGAATGTTCAGAAGATAGTGAATGCTCTGGACTGACTCCAATACCACTGCCACCACCGAGATAACCACCCACAAGGCTATAAAGGTGTCGAAGAGACCGTGCAGGGCGCCACCGAATTCACTCGGGAATACAAGGGCATGCATCTTCTGGCGGAAAGTCCGCCCTCGATTCGCAACAACAAAATGTTTGATCGCGGGTATCAGCACGCGAAAAAGCTTCAGGATTCGAAGTAAACGCAGGAACCGCAGCATCCGCAGATCCACCGGAATAAAGGCTTGCAGGTAAAACGGAGCTACTGCCAGGAAATCAATGACGGCAAACGGACTGAAGACGTAGCGCAAATGGGAATAGCCCTTGCCCTTGAACTCGTGGTCTTCTGGCGCCAGGTACAGTCTTAGAAAATACTCGACAGTGAATATCGCCACCGAGAAGATGTCGAATGCATGAAACAGAGCTTTGTTCGGCTCATAGATCGCGGGAATGTGCTCAAACAGGAGAGCAAACAGGTTGATAACGATCAGGATAGCAATCCAGCGGTCTATGCTTTTCTGATAGTTCCCCTCTACATTGGGGTCCAGTAGCCAACTGTAAATCCACTTGCGCAGGGGCAGGCCGCTCGGGATATCGGCCCGGTGGTTGTAACCATGAATTGTTGGCAGGGTTTGGGTAGGTTCCATGGTTTTTCCCTCAGAATTCGAGTTCGGCAATGCGGATGGGGTAAGCGCCCTTGTCACATACCGTGATCCGAATTTGCACTTTCTGGTCGATCGGATCGGATTCGGTCAGTGGTGAATTGATGGTCGGGATGGCTGAACCGGGCGGTGTTGGCTGTATTTTTTCCAGTACCAAGCTGCCGGCAAGCTGCCTGTCAGTCATATCACACTTGGGCACCACGGCAATCGGCTTGTGGCTAAAGGGATTGACCATGTTGGCCAGTGGGCCACCCTGCGTTGTCAGCGCTTTCAGGCACGGCCCCCAGGTACGCGGCGTTGGCGTCAGCAGTGGGCTGGCGGAGGACGTTAGCGTCGGTGTTTCGGACTGTGCAACTGGTTTCGCTTCGGTGCTGGGCTCGGCACTCGGGCTGGGATTGACGGGTGCTGCCTGTGCGCTAACCGGTGTCACCACCGGCTCCGCGTTAACACCGCAGGGCGCGGGTTGGTAGTCTGCTTTTCCGCGATCCTGGCCGGCCTGGGTAAACCATTTTGCCCACAGTTCTCCGTTGCGCTTGGTGCCTTCGTTGTGCATGCCTTCATGGTAGGCCAGACGCCCAACCAAGGCCACACACACCATGCAAAAAAGGAGAAAGGCCACAAAGACCATGTCAGGCAGCGTCAGCACTTTGACCTGTGCGGGTTGCGTGTTGGCTAGTTCATCCATGAAGTGGCTCCAGTTCACTGGTCTGTGCATGTCAATCGCGGTATCGCACTGTGATATTGATGCGGCGATTTCGAGGATCTTTGGGGTCGTTCGGGTTGTAGGGGGCGGTGTCCGCTACGCCTTCAATGTGCGAGAAGCGGGTCGGACCGACGCCACGGCGCTCCAGCAAGGCACGTGTAGACTCAGCGCGTTCGGCTGACAGAGACCAGTTGTTTCGAGTTTGTGAACTGGTGAATGGCACGCTGTCCGTATGCCCGCGCACACTGAGCTTGTTTGGCACCGTTGCCAGGGAGCGTGCAACCTCTTCGATCAGCGCCAGGGCGCGCGGCTGGAGTTGACTGGTCCCCAGCGAAAACATCGCGAAATCCGCCTTGTCGATGATCTCGATGCGCAGACCTTCCTTCTCCCGCACAAACTGCACCTGCTCACTTAACTTCTGCAGACTCGGATTCTTCTCAAGCACCT
>CANNRR010000203.1 GCA_947508055.1 Burkholderiales bacterium | reverse complement strand
CAGCAAAGTCAAATCGCCAACCGGCAGGTAGCGCACCCCCGCAACCGGGTCGGCAGGACTGGAACGGGTGACCGCCAGAACCTCATATTGACCGAGCCCAACCAGTTGCGTCGTGAGGGCGCTTCCAACGAAACCGTTGGCACCGGTTATCAAGACGCGCTTGGTCATGGACTGCGCCTGTCGGCAGGCTTGATCACGGCCAGAAGAACGCAGGAAATGAAAAACCACAATTGGTCGACTGGCCTGCGCCTGCATTGCCTTGCTCGCAAGGCTAGCCACAAGTAACCCAGGCGGCCGCCACGCAAGCCTCGCTGCACCAAAGGCGTTGAAGAGGCGCCAATCACATCTGCAATCAGCAGCGACTGCTGAAAACCGTAGCCGCTGAGTACTTTCTGCGCCCGCAGCCAGAACGACCGCCATCCCGCGTTGACGCCAATCTGGTTGTTGGCGTGCTGCCGATACTTCATACTTGACCAGTCATCAATGACCCAGGGGAAGTCATGCCACCGGGCGAAGGCATAGGTCAGCCAGTCGTGATAGTCAATGAGGGAAAGACTTTGGTCTGCGCCGCGAACCAGTTCTTGAAGGGGCAGGGCCAGACTTCGGTGAAGTACATAGGTGCACCCCGGGCCCGCTGACTGAAAAAGAAAATCCCACTCCTTCTGCGGCGAGGCCTTGTTTATGAATCTTTCAGCGCCAGAAGGCCAGAACGCCGTGAAGTTGCTCGAATATCCCGCTGCACCCTCGGCGGTGATCACGCTGTGTGCACGCAGCAACTTCTCAGGATCCCAGATGTCATCTTGGTCTGAGAAACTTAGATAGTCATATCTGGCCAAATCAATATCGCGCAACAGTCTGAAAAAATTCTGTGCAGCACCGCCGAAACTATGTCCAAACGGCAACAGCGTCAGTCGCGGCTCCGATCTGGCCCACTGCGCCAATCGACTCTCAGTACCGTCCGTGGACTGATCAACGCTGACAAATAAATGCAGATCAACACCTGTCTGCTCCAATATCGAATTGATTTGCTCGGCAACGAAGTGCACACCGTTGTAGGCGGCCAGACATACGGCAAAACGAGTGTGTAACTCCTGTTTTTCGAGATCGGGATCAGTCACCATGATCTACTTGTCGCCCCGACTGCGCCAAAGCATAATAAAAAATAAACGTCGCATGAATTTCAATATTGAAAACGAAATCAACATATAGCAAGCCCATAGCGACAACATACCAGCAACGTGCAACACACGATAGTTATCGACATCAGCCAAGGTCATCTGCCACATATTGGAACTCAGTCCCGCAGTACCAAAGGGTTTCTTGTAGGTCGCCGCCAGATCGACTCCCAGACGCACAGCCTTGGAACCATCAAGAACAACTTCGAGCCACAGCAGTCGGTCTTCCATATGGCGCCTACCTTCGGAAAATCGTTGACGAATGTCACTGCGAAGCATGACAGAAGGCGTGATAAATCGATTCTCCATGAGCAGCGACCATTTATGAATCTGTTCGGTCAGTCCATGAACCAGTACCCAATCAGGTTGGATATCGACGCCGCTGAGCGTCCTGTGCCCGTGGGCGCAAAGCACCACATCTGAATGCTCATTCATGTAGGCCAATTGAATCTCAGTCTTTTCCGGATGCCATGCATCATCTGCATCTAGAAACGCAATATAGGGCTGCGTCGCCACCGCCCACCCGGCGTTGCGGGCCGATGCTGCCCCCCGGTTCTGCACCAAACGCACCAGTTTGACCCAACCCGGGTAAGTTTCTTCCAAGCCCTTCAAGATCGTCCAGGTGTTGTCGCTGCTGGCGTCATCAATCAGGATCACTTCGGCGGGCCGGGTTGACTGACGCAGGATCGATCTAAGCGCACGTTGCAACGTCAAGCCGCAATTGAAACAAGGTACTACGACGCTTACCGGCGCCAAAACAGCATGGTTCCTCACTTCTTGGTCCAGTGTCTTGGCAAACCCCTGAGCCGTCGGCCCCAATCGAGCACGACCCGTGTTCTTCTTTCGCCCAGCACCAACCACGATAACGCTCGGAGGTAGGCACGGACCACCGCCAGCAGCCAGACCCGCCCTGGCCACCTCAGTCCATTCTTGCGTTGGGCCACCCGTACCTCGCGCAAGGCCGACAAAGTATTGCCAAGTGCGCTACTGATGCCGCCCTGACGCATGCCAGAAAAGATGATACTTGGCATGAAGAAAGCATCTTTGTCTTTCAATTCGCGCAATAACAACTCGTAATCTCCGGCGATATGAAACGACTCATCAAAACCACCACTTTTCTTGAACAACCGACTCCGGTGCAGCACCGCTGGATGCGGTATGCACATTAGTTGTTTGAATCGTGCTCTCACCTGCGTCCAGGGTTCACCAATCGAGTACAACACCTCCCCATCTGCTCCGAGCAAACTGGTCTGACTGTAAACCACATTGATTGCTTCTGGCACTTGCGGCAACTGCGCAGCAACCCGCGACAGCACCTCGTCATCCCACAGAAAATCATCAGCGCCCAAAAAGCATACCCACTCCCCTTTGGCCTGCGCCAGCCCCTTGTTCCAAGCCTCATAAATGCCACGGTCTGACTCTGAAATCCAATAACGAATTCGTTTCGAATTCTTACCTAGCAAATCGACAGTGCCGTCAGTTGATCCGCCGTCAATGACGATCAGTTCAAGCGGTTCATAAGTTTGCTGCAAAACGCTATCAATGCATTGCTGCAAAGTTAGAACACCGTTATAAACGGCCACGATAACGGTCATCAAGGGGGCTTTGTTTTCACGCATGGTTCGTTTCATGGCCCTTGCGTCCCTGCCCTCAATTCGATGAGTCTCTGCCACAGCACCATGCGCATGGGATGAAGCCAAAGGACTAGCACCAGCGCAAGAAGCGGGAACAGCAGCGTCACCAACCACTGCGCAAGTTGACTCAAACCCATCGGCATCCAATCGGGGCCCACCAGACCGAAGTTGGCGATCATCAGGCAGACGATAGCGAGCGGCAGATGTTCCATCCGCATCATCGCCTGCCAGCTAACGCCAAGCCGAGACTGAAAGACAATTACCAGCAACAGGCTTCCTGTGATCAGCGCGAATACAAATCCCCAGGCAACCCCCGCAGCCCCATACAGGACACCTAAACCCACGCCGAGCGACAAGTTGAGGACGCCCATTACTCCATGAGAAAGGGTATTCAAACCGACAGATCCGGTACCCATGTTCACGAAATAGGCCGGGCTGGTAAAAATGTTGACAAACCAGGCCAGCGCACACAATTGGAGGAACTGAACGAACTGTGCCTGATACACACCCAACAGAAGTTGCGAAAACAGCCCGCTCCACGCAAACATGAGCGCATGGAGTGGAAACGCCACCAGCACCAGAATGCGAATATTCTCTTGGTACAAATTTGCCAAACGCGTGGGGGTGACTTCGGCCATGTGCGCAACGCCGGGAACGATGGCCTGATTTGCAGCGACAATCAAGGTGCGTGCTCTGAGGACGACCTGGTTCGCTATCTCGAAGTATCCCGCCGCCGCAGGCCCGCCGTACTTTGCCATCAATGCCTTGGTCAGCGGATCAAACAGCAAGACAAATATATTGGACACCTGCACATTGGCCCCATATCCGACCATCTCGCGAAAAGCAGATCGGTGCCAGCGCCAAGGCAAGAGTGAAATGCCAGGGAAACCGCGGCGCAGCAGAAACCACCCGCTGACGAGCAAGAACAACCCCTGTCCAATTTGTGCCCATGCCAGCCCGGTCAGACCCCATTTCGGGACCAAGGAAAAAGCAAGCAGCACCATCAACGCTTGACCGAGCACGACCAGCACCGCTCGAGACGCCATGCGCTGACAGCCATCGAGCCCGCTTTGCGCAACCGCCCCAACAATCGTCAGCCACAGGGAAACCATGGCGAGCGGGAGAATCGCCAATGCTTGCGTCAAATACTCGGCATGAAAGAGGTACATCAGAAGCCGCCTAACAAGCGGGTAAGCCAGCGCCAATACCAAGGCCACGAACATCGCGAGACTTGCGTACGCAGTCTCGAGCACCCGAACGGCCATTTGCGGCTGGGCCTGGGCAAGGTCACGGGCAACAAATCGGGTAACACCTGCGCTCAGTCCAAGATCGGCGAGGCGTGAAGCGGACGCCGCCGCCAGCACAACTGACCAAACCCCGAGTTTGTCCACCCCCAAAGTGGTGCTGATATAGCGATAAAGCACAAAGAGCAGAAGAGCCCCAATGACCATTTGCAAAACATTGGCGACGGCGTTGCGCAGCAAAATACGGGTCATAACTTTCGCAAAATGATCATGAAGTGATCGCGCGCTGTCCACCAACCGGGGGGATGCTGTGCAAGCATCGGATGCCGCCGCACGTCCTTCTCCCCCAATCCAATTATCCGAAGCGCCCCGAGCAGCGCCGGATGCGCCCAATAAATGGTATTCGCAATCAACTCCTTCAAACGCCGGGCTATCAGCGCATTATCGTGAGTAAAAGTTCTCAGATATTCAATTTGAAACCCCATCTCTGACTTGATCGGGTCGAACCAGATTGGACTCAGGAACGAAATATGTTCTGCAATCGTGCAATACCAATATCGACTCCCCATCATGCGAAAAGTGAAGGCATCCAAATTTCCTGTGGAAATCAGCACATGCCCCCCGGGTCGAACTGCATCTAGGCATCGCGACAGGAAGCGCACCGGATTTTCGACATGTTCTATCACGTCGAAAGTGGTGATGCAATCAAACTGTCCCGCCACGTCCGAAAAATCATGCCCTATCAGGGAAATCCCTTTGCGTTGCGCTTGCAATCGCGCCTGCTGCTGAATTTCTATTCCAAAACAGTGGTGCGAGCCGACGAGGCCCTGCAGAAACCCGCCGTCAAAGCACCCGACATCCAGAACACTTGCGCCTGGAGACAAATTTTGAGAAATCCAGGCGCGACCAAGACGCCAATCACGGCGCGAATCTACCGATGATGTCCATGCCTGATCGCCGCCCATTGCATATAGGGCATCGAATTCATTTTTTGACAACCTCGGCCATCTGAAACCGAGGTGACAAGTTCCACAGCGGTAAAGCGCGCCGCCCTCAATTGGCTTATCCAGTAATCGTCCAGCAAATACCTCTGTTGTCGAAATTGCCCCGCAAGTCCGCGCCAGGCTTCCGCAATCCGGACAGCAAACGAAAGTTTGCAAAGCGCCCATCATGGCTTTCGAAAGACTGCATCGAAATAAACCACTCGCCCATCATCCGCATACTCCTGATCCAGATTGCCCGCATAGTGGTAATCGGCATCCTTGAGCAGGCGTGCCAACTCTAGAAATTCCGCCTGGTTCTCGTACAACGGATCCAGACAGACTTCCAACACACAGGCTGTGCACGCACTCAGCACTCTGGTCGCCCCTCGCAAAACACGGTCTTCAAATCCCTGCACATCCAATTTGAGAAGAATACCGCGTGGCATATTTTCCAGACGCTCGTGCAAGGCCTGATCCAGTGTCGTCAGTTGCACCTTCGAAAGGCTTTCAATCCGTGTCTGCGGATATACAAGGTGTCCATGCGAAGTCGAGGCCAACAAAGACGAGGACGGGGTGTGTCCATCATGGCGATGCATTTGCACCTCGCCTTGTTTATCTCCCAAAGCAAAATTGAAGCACTGGACCCGCCCATTCTGGGTCTTCGCCCAAACGCAAAGCCGGCCATACGGCTCTTCCAGCGGCTCAAAACAATAGAGCTGTGCATCGGGGAAAACAGTGGATATGGCACGTCCAAACTGTCCCTCATTCGCCCCGCAATCGATGACGCTTGCAATCGCCATTGATCGAAGCCCGAGCATCGTATGCCGGGGTGACTGTTGAAGGCGTACGATGTCGATTCCAAAGAGATTGGCAAGGCGTCGAATCGATTTTTTGATACTCATTCTTGTTCACGCGACTCTTGGTGAATAGTTCCCTACAGAGTCTGAATTCAATAGACTATTGGCACCTGTCACCACAATGGGAATGTTCAGACCCTTTCCCAAAACCCGTGCCACGGTTGCATAGACTGGCCGCAGATGCCTCTGCCTGAATGAGCCGAATCATTCAACACTCACTGCAAGCACGTAGCCATGTTGTTTAAGCAAGGCACTCTTCCTAGCGTCAGCCAGGTCCGTTTCCACCATTTCGGCCACCATCTGGTCCAGGGTAATCTCGGGCACCCATCCCAGTTTTTCCTTGGCCTTGGTCGGATCCCCCAGCAGGGTTTCGACTTCAGTCGGACGGAAGTAACGGGGGTCGATGCGGATGACGGGAACTTCCTGGGCAGCAGGCATGGATTG
>CANNRR010000202.1 GCA_947508055.1 Burkholderiales bacterium | reverse complement strand
CTAAAGCTGCTGGCCCAGGGCGGCCCGCTGACCAGGCCCGACGCCGGTGCACAGTTCACACTGGGCCAGCGCTACGCCCGAGGCATGGGGGTTGAGAAAAGTGACGTGCAGGCGGCCAACTGGTTCCAGCGCGCTGCTGACCAAGGGCACATCGAGGCACAACGCTACCTCGCCTTTGCACACTTGCATGGGCGCGGCATAGCGAAAGACGAAACCGAAGGCGTGCGCTGGTTGCGTCTGGCGGCCGACGGGGGCGACGCACCATCTCAAAGACAACTGGGCTTTCACTATGCAACCGGCAACGGTGTGGCGTTTGACCCGAGCGAAGGTGTGCGCTGGTTCCGTCTGGCGGCTGAACAAGGCGATTATCTGGCCCAGTACAACCTGGGTCTGGCCTATGCCAATGGCCGCGGCATACCGTTTGACCAGTCGCAATCCCTGCATTGGTATCAGCTAGCCGCAAAAAGGGGAATGCCAGAGGCCCAGTGCGCGTTGGGCCTTGTCTATGAACACGGCTTTGGTGTGCCGGTGGACTATGTCGCCAGCGCCTACTGGAACCGACTGGCCGCGGCAAAGGACTATGCAGAGGCCTGTAGCAATCTGGGCTGGCTGTACGAGAACGGTCTGGGCGTTCCGCTTGACCTGGAGCAGGCGCGGCTGATGTACGAGGCGGCTGCGCGGCAAGACTATGAGCAGGCAAAGCTTCGGCTTGCCAAATTGCGGGACAAGCAGTCAGTCGACCGGGCCAGCGTAGCAACGCTGGAAAGCGAGCCCCGTTTTCAGCCTGCTTGCGAGCATCCGATCGGAGGAGATCATTCGATCAAGCAATATCTGGAAGAAGCCTTTTCGGGCTTGGTGGGGCTGGATGCCGTGCGACAGGAAGTATTGCGCCAGGCCAGTTATCTCCACGTCCAGAAACTGCGCGCCCAGCAGGGGCTGCTGGTGCCGACTTGGCCGTCACGGCACCTCGTCTTCCTGGGAAACCCGGGGACCGGCAAGACAACCATTGCCAGAATCATCGCCGGGCTGTACCAGCGCCTGGGCATCCTGAAGACCAACAAGGTGATTGAAACCGACCGTGCCGGTCTGGTGGCGCCCTACATTGGGCAAACCGCGCTAAAGACCAAAGCACTGGCCGAGTCGGCGCTAGGCGGCATTCTATTCATTGACGAGGCCTACGCACTGGCCAGGGGCGGGGCGCAGGACTTCGGCAAAGAAGCCATCGAGACGGTGTTGAAGATGATGGAGGACCATCGGGACGATCTGGTGGTCATTGTGGCCGGCTACACCGCGGACATGGAGACATTTATCGAATCCAATCCGGGGCTTGCATCGCGCTTTAACCGGTACATCCACTTCCCCGATTACACCCCGCCAGAGCTGTTGCAGATCTTGCTGAATTTTTGCACAGCGCACTCCTATTCTTTGACTGAGTCCACCCGAGCCGGTCTGCTGAAAATATTCGCCCGTGATATTGCAGCCCAGCGCGAGCGCTTCGGCAACGCGCGCTATGTGCGCAACCTGTTCGAGAAAATCATCGAGGCGCAGGCGCAACGCGTCTATGCTCTGGAGGGTGCGTCAAAGTCCGAGTTGCAGCAGATTCTGCCGCCCGATGTAGAGGCCGGGTTGGGTGAAGTGCTGCCCGCAATTGACAGCGTGGCGAATAACTACGCAGAAGTCATGCAACGGCTCAACCGGCTGACCGGGCTGGAGCGCGTGAAAAAGCAGGTGCGCAGGCTGTTTGACTTTGTCCATATGCAACGCCAGCGCGAGAAGGCCGGACACAAGGTGGCAACCGGGTTTTCGCAACACCTGGTATTTTCGGGCAACCCCGGCACTGGCAAGACGGCCGTCTCGCGCATCGTTGCCGACCTGTACTTCAGCCTGGGCATCATCCCCACCAACCGCATTGTGGAAGTCGACCGTGCCGGACTGGTGGCGGGCTATATCGGGCAATCCGCAATCAAGACCCGCGACGTGATTCAGTCAGCGTTGGGCGGCGTGCTGTTCATTGACGAGGCCTACGCACTTGCGCAGGGCAACAGCGAGAACGACTTTGGCCGGGAGGTAATTGACACGCTGCTCAAAGCGATGGAGGACCACCGCGACCAACTGGTAATCATTGTGGCCGGCTACACCGAGCCGATGAATGCTTTCATCAACAGCAACCCGGGTCTGCGTTCGCGCTTCAATCACTACATTGAGTTCGACGACTACAGCCCCACCGAACTGCTGGAGATTTTTGAGTCCTTCTGCCGGGATTCGGAATACACGCTTGAGGGGCAGGCAAGGTTGTTTTTGATGGAGCGCCTGCCAAGCCTGTTTGAGGCGGGCCAAACCGGCTCGAATGGCCGGTTTGTCAGAAATATGTACGAGCGTTGCATTGAAGTGCAGTCACAGCGACTATCCGACCAGGGTGCCGACAACGAGGCCGACATGAACACCCTGACAACGGCCGATGTGTCGGGGGCAATGCAGGAGTTGCTGGTTACCTGAGGGGACACTGGCAGCATCGCCAATATACTGTACAGTCTGTACTTTTTAGGAGGCGTCATGTCTGCCAACGCCAACTACGGGCTAGAGCAAGCGCGTATTCAATTACCGACCATCATTGCAAACGCCCATGCTGGTGTTCGAAGCATCATTACGAAGCATGGAAAACCGTATGCGGCCGTCGTGCCGCTTCAGGATGTTCAAAATTCATCCGTTGCCGCCGATTTGGCGTCAGGAATATTGGCATTGCGCGGTACCGGTCGAGGGTTGTGGGGCGCCCGTGTGGGTCAGGCGGTATCCGAGTTGCGTGACGAATGGGGCACTGAGTAAATGAAAATCAAGGTGCCGCGCCTTTGGGCAGGTCTGCCAGCGGGAGCCACAGTGATGGTCGATACGGCGCCCTTCATCTATGTGCTGGAATCGCACCCCAAATTTGCAGACCAATTTGTGGGCTTGTTTGAAGCCGCCGCCCAAGGTGACTTGACCGTTGCCCTATCGACCATCACGCTGGCTGAAATTCTGACTGGCCCACTCAAAGCAGGGCAAACCGCGCTTGCCAAGCGCTACGAGAAAAGCTTGTCGCACTACGCCGTGATTCCAGTTTCAACCCCGATTGCAGCATTGGCCGCGCAACTGCGTGCCCAATATCGACTGAAGCTGCCGGACGCAATTCAATTGGCAACGGCCTTAGACATCGGTGCTGCGGCTTTTGTCACGCATGATCGTGATTTCTCCCAAGTCACCGGGGTCAATATTCTGCTGGGCGACACGCTGTAGCCTGTAAATTGAAGAAACATTCTTCAATTTGCAGGTTTTGTCGCTACCATTGGGCCATGATTGAGCGCAACATCGCACCACTGCTGAAGCTTTTGGCCAGCCAATACCCGGTAGTCACCCTCACCGGCCCGCGCCAAAGTGGCAAGACCACTCTGGTTAAGAACCTGTTTTTGGACAAGCCCTACATCACGCTGGAAGACCCTGACACGCGTCGCTACGCAACAGACGATCCGCGCGGCTTTTTGGTGCAATACGCACAAGGCGCTGTACTGGACGAAATCCAGCGGGCACCCGAGCTTGCGTCCTATTTGCAAGGCATGGTTGACGCTAACCCGCAGCCGGGCCGATTCATTTTGACGGGTAGCCACCAGTTCGAGCTGATGACCCAGGTTTCGCAATCTTTGGCGGGCCGAACGGCCGTGTTGCGGCTGCTGCCGTTTACCCTTGCCGAGGTGCAACGCCTGCGCGGCGGGGCGGCAAGTGTGAATCTGGCGCAAACCCTGTTGAGCGGGTTTTATCCGCGCATTCATGACCGGGGCCTCGACCCATCGCAAGCGCTGGCTGACTACTTTGCAACTTATGTGCAGCGCGACTTGCGCCAACTCGCTGCGGTGCAGGACTTGCACCGCTTCGAGCGCTTTGTGCGCTTGTGTGCCGGGCGCACCGGGCAGTTGCTCAACCTGAGCAATCTGGGCAACGATGCGGGTGTTTCACACGCCACCGCCCGCGCCTGGATTGACCTGCTGCAAACCAGCTACATCGTGCACTTGCTGCCGCCCTGGTTTACCAACACCGGCAAGCGTCTGGTCAAAGCGCCCAAGCTGTATTTTTATGATGTGGGACTGGCCTGCTGGTTGTTGGGTCTGCGCAGTGCAGAGCAGGTAGCACGCGACCCGCTGTGGGGCAGCTTGTTTGAGAACCTTGTCGTCATCGAGGCCATGAAGGACCGGCTCAACGTGGGCGAGACAGGCGAGATGTACTTTTACCGGGACTCTGAGGGCAACGAAGTTGATTTGCTGCTACCAACGGGCGGCAAGATGCACGCCATAGAAATCAAGGCCGGTGCCACCGTGAACCCAGACTACTTCAAAGGCCTCAAAACCTTTGCCGCCCATCATCCGGCGGACTTGGCAGGTGGCTGTGTGGTGTTTGGCGGCACCCAGGGTCAACACCGCAGTGACTGGCCAGTGCACTCCTGGCTTCAACTGCAAATCAAAACAGCTTGACTGCCTCTAAACCGCCGCCCCGTTCACGGAGACTGTCAGCTATTTCGTCCCCAAGACTCGCTGCGCCCATTGCGGCAGGGGCTGCACTAACTCTTTCGTCCAGTTGCCTTTGCACATCGCCAGAGCGGCAAATGGAAGACGGGTTTGGCTTGCCCCATGTCAGGCGACTACGCCTGTTGTTTTGCTGCGGTTAGTGGCCACCACTTCGCGCACCCGCTGCGCCAAGCTGCCGTCGGCTTCTGCGATCATGAACTGTGCGAGAAGGGTGTCGGCCTGCGAAGTGGTTTGTGTACTGGCGGAGCGGGAAGCGTCCTCATAGTTGGCTATAGCTGTTTGGGCCTCCTGGGCAGTAAGCCCGCTGTGTTCCACGATACGTCCCAGCGTGGCCCAGTATTCCACCTGCCCCGCCACCGAGCGGCGCATCGGCTGCGCGGCCTCACGGGCTTGTGCCACCAAGGCAACGGGGAGTTTGACTGAGACAAATGCAGCGTTGGATTGGTTCATCTTATTTCTCCTGAATGGCGCATTTTGCGCCATTCAGGAGTTACTCGGCAAGTGTGAGTCAAATGTGTTTACGTTGCCAAGTCCGTGAAAGGATCCACGCTGGCGCTATCCCAGCCCTGCTGTGCCGCTAGTTGGCGCAGGCGTTGTTGCACTAGATCGAAGCGGAACTCCTGCAGCAGGCGCGCGGTCTGCGCCATCTCGTCTGCCAGCTCAGTGCCCGCCACCGCCTCTTGCAACTGCCTGCAGCAGGCAATGGAGGCGAACTTGTTACTGGCCAGTAGCGGCATGATGTCGGCCAGCAGCGTGCGCACGCGCGCCACGTCCACCCGCTTGTGCTGCGGTACCGGCACAGGGTCCTGCGCTGCCGTGCTGTTGTGCGGCAGGGGCAACCAGCGCGCCAGCTTGGCCTGGAGCAGGTCCATGGCAACCGGCTTGGTCAGAACAGCGTCCGCTATCTATGCAAATTCCACAAGGGCTGCGGCGCTATTGCTTTGGCAGCGACGTAAACGTGTTGGGAACAAACCCATCAAGGGTCCGCAGCAGCTCTGCCACAAGAGGCAAAAAACTTTCGAGCTTGTTGCTTGCAGCCACGAGCACAATAACGCCCAGCGCCAAGAAAGCCTGATTTTGCTGATACTCCATGTTTTGGTCACCGGTAATAAGCACATCAAAATCCGCTGCTGCAGCGGTCAATAACTTGCCATTTGCCAGACCACTGAAGCCAACCTGCTGAACGGTTCGCACATGATGACCCACCAGCAAAAAACCCAGTTTTCTGGGCAACGACTCGTCAAGCAGAATGCGCATCGCAAGCAGACACTCGGGCTTGTTCAAGGGATGCAATCACCTGGGCGCGGCTAACCGAAGGGAATTCGTCCAAAAACGCGTCAATATTGTCGCCAGTTTCAAGATAATCAAACAAGATCCGAAACGGCACCCGGGTGCCGACAAACACAGGCGTGCCGCGCAAAATATCTGGCTTTGACCAGACCGCTGGTGGAGTGTTTTTGTTTTCCATTTGAATATTCTAAGGGCTCGCTGCGCCATTGCAGCATGATCAGCACCAACGCTTGCGGCGAGTTGCCTTTGTACACCGCCCGGCCAGCAAATAGAAGACGGGTTTGGCTTGCCCCATGTCAGGCGACTACGCCTGTTGTTTTGCTGCGGTCGGTCAGGTGGTTATTTCCCACCCCTGCTGTGCCACCATTTCGCGCAAGCGTTGTTGAACCATATCGAATTGGAACTCCTGCAGCAGGCGTGCGGTCTGCTCCATAGCGATTTCCAACTCTGTGCCTGCCAGCGCTTCCTGCAACTCTCTGAAGCAGGCTATGGAGGCAAACTT
>CANNRR010000201.1 GCA_947508055.1 Burkholderiales bacterium | reverse complement strand
TGGAGAACCGTGTCGATTTGGCACAAGCAGAAGGCCTTTCAATTCAACAGCTTGTGCGTGTGTCGGTGAGGGAAGTTCTACGAGTAAAGTGGTGCAGCAGTTTGGGGTATGAACCATTTCAAAGCCAATCCAATTACCGCTTGCGACCAGCAAGAGACACCCAGATTCATTCCCCATTGCTGACAACGGGCGAGCACGATTTCCAGATAGCTGACGGTGCCCCCCGAAACTCACGTGCGAAGACAATCGGTTTGCAACGGCGACGGATTTCCCGCTGTCGTTGCGTTTAAGTGCAATTAGGCCAGCATTGGGCGTGGCCTGCGTTATTGGGACGGTTCTTGATGTGATGTATGCCAAGGTGACCATTGGTTGAGGATGATCCTGACGCGGAGTTGTTGGCACGCGTCGCCCGGAGCGAGCCGCAAGCGGTCCGCGAAATGGTCGCGCGCAAACTACCGCGCCTGCTGTCGCTGGCCCAGCGACTGCTGGGGCGCCGCGATGAAGCGCAAGAGGTGGCGCAGGAAACTTTCTTGCGCGTATGGAAGCAAGCTGGGCATTGGACGCCGGGGCTTGCCCGCTTTGATACCTGGCTACATCGCGTGGCACTCAACCTCTGCTACGACCGACTTAGAGGACGACGCGATGAAGAGCCTTACGACGAAGTGCATGAACCGGTCGATCTGGCCCCTGGGCCGAGTGAGAAGCTGCAAGCGGTGCAGCGCAGCGAACGCGTTGCCGCCGCGATGGCCGCTTTGCCGGTGCGCCAGCGTGAGGCACTGGTGTTGCAGTATTACCAAGAACTGTCAAACGGTGAAGCTGCGGCGCTGATGAACATCAGCATCGAAGCACTGGAGAGTCTACTGTCGCGTGCACGCCGCAATCTACGAGCCCAACTCATGGGCAATGGAAAGGAGAAACCATGACCCCGGAAAGATTCTGTACCCTGCTCGATGCTTACGGCACCGACTTTCATCGTTGGCCTGAGGCCGAGCGTGGACCCGCTCACGCGCTGATTGCAATGTCGCCGGCTGAGTTGCGTCAGAGGCTGTCCGACGCTGCCGTCCTTGATGGCTGGCTCGACAACTACACCGTAGCCATGGCGGACGATTCGCTCACGAGGCGCATCGTGGACTCTGCCAGGGCGAGAAAGCGCACCTCCGCTGTGCCCGGGTGGCCGCAGTGGTCAGTTCACTGGCTCTGGCCGGGCGCAAGTCTGGCGGGTGTCGGTCTTGCGGGAATACTGGTCGGCGCCCTTGCCGTGTCCATTGCATTGCGTAGTACCCCCCATACTTCCTCTGTGGATTGGTCAGAGCGCGGCACTGCCTTCAGTGAACTGTCCCCAGAATGGAGCGGACAATGAACGACCGTACTTTAAAACGCTGGTTGATCGCTTCGCTGGTGTTCAACCTGTTTCTCGCTGCCTGCATTGCGGGCGGGGCTTGGCGCTGGTGGACAGCCCAGCAGGCGGCCGCAGCAACACAATCGCGCGGACTGCGATTTGCTGCCGAAGAGTTGTCCGCCGAGCAACGCCGGGCTTTCCTCCTGGGTCTGCGTAGCGCAAGAGAGGGGTCTGCTGCATTGGTCCAGTCTGCGCGCGATAGTAGGCAGGAGGTTTTTCGCCTGCTGAAAGCACCGCAATTCGACAGCGCCGCCGTCACAAGAGCACTGGCCAACACGCGTGATATAGATGCGGCACTGCGCGCGCGTGTCGAAACCAGTGTGATCGACTTCGCCGCAACTCTATCCCTAGATGATCGCCAGAAACTGGCAAACGGCTTGGCGCAGCGCAGCACACTGAGTCCACCCTACACCAAATCTGCAAAGCCATAGCGACGGATTTCTGTCCTGTCAACGTTTAACCCCGTGGCGCTTGGCCACCGTCTGTTGCATTAAGCGCATTGGACCGAAAGCACTAAGCAATGGGGCCGAGGGTATTCAATCGTTGACGCCACTATGGATGGAACTTCATGAACTTGATCAAGTACTGCCGAATTGATGGCGGAAATTTTGGAGACGACATCAATTTGCAGTTGTGGGAACGACTGTTTCCCAATCTCTCGATCTTGAATGGAAAAGTTCTTCTCTACGGTGTTGGCACATTGCTGGATGGAAGACACGATCAAACAGTCCTGAAGGTCGTTCTTGGCACGGGCATTGGTGAAACACAGGTGGCGCTGGCAGACGACAACTGGGATTTTCGTTGGGTCAGGGGACCAAAGACAGCGGCAGAGTTTGGTCTATCGAACGATCTTGCGCTTGGAGACGCTGCGATCTTGTGGCCTGAACTCATCGCTGGACACGATCTTCAGGGGCCAATAGGCCTTATCCCACACTACGCCACTTGGGACACCTATGACTGGGTCACTGTAGCAAGGAATGCAGGAATGGTGGCGATCAATCCGCGGGAGGCTCCAAATGTGGTGATCGATCAAATGCGACATTGCTCTCGCGTATTGACTGAGTCACTGCATGGTGCCATTTGTGCAGACGCCATGGGAATTCCTTGGGCTGTGTGCGTGTTGGCGCATCGCTTCAACGAGTTCAAATGGAGGGATTGGTTGGCAACCATTGATCGACCGTATGCGCCGTTGATGATGGACCGACCGTTGGTCAGGACCATCACCTTTACCAAGTCATGCGCCAATAGGTTGGCACGATCAATTGGTTACCAATGCAATACACGTCATCCCGCACTGAGGCCAGTTGGTGCCGCGACAAATGACGACTCCAAGTCAGTGTCCCGGTCGTTGAGCAACTACGCGAAACGTGTGGCCAACTTCGCTTGCAGTGACCCCGCCCGCATTGCTC
Source organism: Burkholderiales bacterium (assembly GCA_947508055.1). Lineage (GTDB taxonomy): Bacteria > Pseudomonadota > Gammaproteobacteria > Burkholderiales > Burkholderiaceae_C > Allorhodoferax. The sequence continues at coordinate 3,545 of CANNRR010000201.1, read as the reverse complement.
GCCAAAAGAAGACCATGCTTGTACGGTGTGCAGAGTTCGCACGCGACTACAAGCTGCAATTCACACCGTCATAAATGGATTTACGGTCCGCAATGTTCACGGGCATTTCAGGTCCTTGGCAAGGCGTTGAGCGCAAGGGAATTGCCCTATGACCAATTCATTCCAGTATCAGAATCAACTTGCCCAGGACCGCTTTGGCTTGCAGATCGCAACCTACCTGTCTGCGGCGGCCAACGATCTTTCTTGTCAGGTCAAAGAACGTCTGTACGCTGCGCGAGCGCATGCTTTGAACAAACATCGCACCAAGGGTTCACGCGCAAGCAACCAAAGCAACTTAAGTAGGCCTGCATGAACTGTTTTCAAATGTTTCCACGAGCAGTCGTCATCTGCGCCACAGTGCTGTGCAGTCCGTTATTTGCACAGCCTCAAGCAAATCTGACCATTACGCCTGAAGCGCCTGCAGCCACCGATCAACCTGCTATTGACCTGCCGAACGAAGGGGGCAGGCGGACTGGACCAACTGGCTCATCGGTGACACTTAAGCCAGTAGTCATCAGGGCTAGCGATGAAACGGAATCCCGCAGGCTTTCCACTGCCGCAAAGATCATCGTCGGGCGAGAAGACATTGAACTATTTGGCGATGACAGCATGGGGGAGATTCTCAAACGGCTGCCAGGCATCACGGTGCAAGGGCGCCCCGGTCGTGGCGGCGCGCCTCGTATGCGTGGCTTGGGCAATGGTTATACACAGATACTGATTGACGGTGAACGAGTGCCTCGCGGGTTTTCACTGGACGATCTTTCTCCCGATCAAATCGAGCGCATTGAAATCCTGCGCGCGCCAACCGCCGAAACGGGCGCGCGCGCTATTGCAGGCACCATCAACATCATTACGCGTGGTGGGTACACCAAGCATGTCAACGACTTGAAAGTAGGTCTAGGACTGAAGAATGGGCACGTGGCACCCGGTGCATCTTGGTCGCGAAATGATACTGATGGTGACCTGATTTACAACTTCTCCATTGCCGCCACGCGCAGTGAGGCTTCCAACGACCTGCTCAATGAAACACTGACCGAAAATCTCGCTGACGGCAGTGTCATCCACCAGTTGGAAGCCATTTCATCCAATGGCACTCATGACGGTATACATGCCAATGCCCGTCTTCAATGGCGTGGCGCCGGGGGTGACTCCATCACGCTCACACCCATGGTGGCCGCAACGCAAAACAGCGGCGCCCGCAACACCCGGCTCACACAAACTGCCAGCGGCACTGTGGTTGACCTCCCCTACGACAGCAGTATCGGCACATTGGACAGCCGCTTCAACACGGTGCGCCTGGCTGGCATCTGGGTCCACAGAATGGAAGATGGTGCCACTCTGAGATTGAGTGCAAATGCCGGGCAGAGCGCCTGGTTCAACGAGTCCTCGCGGCAAAACCTGAGCGACTCGCGGGGTGCCATCGCCGTGGCGACTCAACAATCGGAACAACATGACACCACGCTCAACGCCATTGCAAAGTACTCCACAACCATTGCCGAGGAACACAGTCTGGTCACAGGCTTCGAGTTGGCGTCCAACCAACGCCGAGAGAGCGCCACCACCCTGCTGAACGGTGACTCACCGCTAAGCGACTACGATGGCAATCTGACAGCCTCCAGCATCCGCACCGCCTTGTACGCGCAAGACGAGTGGGCGATTGACCCCCATTGGTCAGCTCATGCCGGATTACGCTGGGAAGGCATTGTTACGAGCGGCAGCGTCAACGCCGATGCCCCGGACACCAGCAACACCAGCCGGGTACTGTCACCCTTATTTCATGTCGTTTGGCGCCCAGACCTGCTGGTCAAGGATCAGATTCGTTTCAGTCTGACCCGAAGCTACCGCTCACCGAATCTGCAGGACTTGATTGCTAGGCCAACCATCAATAGCATGTTTCTGAACCGGGGAGCCAACGACCAGGTCCATCCAGACCGTGCTGGCAACCCTTACTTGCAGCCGGAACTGGCGTCCGGCCTGGACATAGCGTATGAGCACTACGTTCCAGGTGGTGGGCTGTTGAGCGCCAATATGTTCTTTAGACAGATTCAGAACCTAATGCGCAGTCAGACGACATTGGAGACCGTCACTTGGGCCGATGTTGCGCGCTGGGTGGCACGCAAACAGAACATCGGCAACGCGACGACCCAAGGTATCGAATTGGAAGCCAAGTTTCGCATCAGCGAAATGTTTCAACAAGCGCTAAAAATTGATCTGCGAGCCAACGTCAGTCTGTTTCGCTCCAGTGTGGACGGCATTTCATCGCCCAATAACCGACTTGATCAGCAACCAGACGGCACGGCCAACATCGGAGCAGACTACCAATTGCGCAGTCTGCCACTGAAAATCGGTGGCAACATCAATTGGACGCCTGGCTTCACTACACGACTGAGTGACGATCAAACTGTCTTTCAAAGCAATAAGTTTGTGGCCGATACCTACCTGCTATGGACCATCAATCCAACGTTTCAGTTGCGGGTTTCGCTCAGCAACTTGGCAGGTCGGGACTACATCACGGGTGGCAGCCTGTTGTCCACCAACCCACAAGGGCAGCCAGTACGGGAAAGCACACAAAGCGTCGCACCGTCATTTGTGAATGTGCAGGTGAGGTTGGAAATCAAGCTGTAACTTGCATGCAAAGCCCTGCTTCGATCCCTTCTGTGTACATCCCGAGACCGTACTGTCATCGTTAGTCGTATGCTTTAGCACCATGCAAGCAACTGGTTCTACAACGGTCACGCTGATGGTCTTGCTTCCTCTGATCGGTTGGCGCGTTTACATGCGCTTTCGCCGGATGGTTGGGCGCCAGAGGCTATCAAAAGTCAGGCCTTGGATCACATTGATCATCTTCCCCGTTTTGCTTCTGTTGCTCACGCTCGCGGCACACCAGCACGTTGAAAGGCTTTGCTGGCTTGCTGGTGCCGTTGGACTGGGCTCCTTGCTTGGCATCTTCGGCCTGAGCAAGACACGCTTTGAACCAACGAAGAAAGGACTGTTCTACACGCCAAATGCCCACTTGGGCATCGCCCTATCGTTATTGTTTGTGGGGCGAATCATCTATCGCTTTGTCGAGGTCTACGCAATTGACCCCGCCGCGCCACATGACATGAATGACTTCGCACGCAGTCCCATAACGCTTGCTGTTTTTGGTCTCCTCGCGGGCTACTACGTTGCGTACGCCATTGGCCTTATCCGCTGGCGTCGTCGAGTCCTTCGAGCAAAGCGGCGCCGCGAAGCAGTAGATCGCGATGTAGCTGACGACTACATGAAAGAAGACAAACCCACAACCTGACTGACCGCTTCGACTTCCCGTCGCGGGACCGCCAACGGCCGGTCCTGACTTTCACGGCAGGCAGGAACGGGCAGAGGTTGTGTAAAAACGCCTCATTGTTTTAAACTGAATCATTCGTACTGCGGGAGACTGCCATATGAAGCGATTCATCGAAGGTCAAGACCGATCGCAAAGCATTTTGCTTCCTGAGTGTCTCGAAGATTTTGTTGACGAGGAC
>CANNRR010000200.1 GCA_947508055.1 Burkholderiales bacterium | reverse complement strand
GGTGGCGATACGTCGAGTAGTTCCGGCTCATCGTCTTCGGGTGGTTCAACTAGCTCCGGTTCGTCGTCTTCGTCTGGCGGCAGCACCAGCAGCGGATCAGGCTCCAGCTCGGGAGGCGATACATCGAGCAGTTCCGGCTCTTCCTCCGGCGGTGGCACACCGGAGTCGCCTTCCTCACCCAATAGTCCATTGGGCCTGCCAGTTCAATTCGCCCTGCTGAGCACCGGCGAGTCGGCCGCAGAGAAGAGTTCGGGCAGCAGCACGACTACCGCGTCCGGGGACCCGGGCGCAGGTGGCTTCATCAGCGTGAGGAACTTTGGCAAACTGGAGATTCCTGCCGGCTCCTTGTTCAGCTTCACCTTGCCCAAAGACACGTTCAAACACGCGGATCCGAAGATTTCGGTGGTCTTGGAGGCGCGCGCCGAGAATGGGCCCTTGCCTGACTGGCTGAGTTTTGACCGCGGCACCGGCAAATTCACCGGTCGCCCGCCCGAGTCACTGGCCAGCTTCACAGTCATCGTGACTGCCCGCGATAGCAGCGGCAACGAGGCGTCCACGCGGGTTGTGCTGAACTTCACAGGCAAAGGGGAAACTGCAAGGTGAACGTGGTGCTGGTGAAGGCAGCAAGTAGCTATAAAAAATATAGCTGCTTGCGCATGTTCAACGGGGGCTGGAAGGCTAAATAGCTATAAATGTTTCACAGTGCAGCAAGGGGCACAGCCCAAAGCCCGTTGCCGAATGGCAGCGCATGGGCACCGTCATACAGCACGATGCCGGTGATAAATGCAGGGCCAGTCTGTGCCTGGAGTTTTCGCAGACCCTTAAAGTCTTGCGCTTGTACGGTGGCAGCGGCCTTTACCTCTATGCCGATGAGTTGGCGCAGTGGCGATTCGAGCACGAAGTCCACTTCCACCTGGTCTTTGTCGCGGTAGTGCGAGAGGTACCAAGGCTCATCGCTGACAGCCAGGGTCTTGCGCAGTTCGCCGTACACCCAAGTTTCGAGCGTGGCACCCCAGCGCTCACGCTGGGTGATCAGCAATTCTGGGGTGAGCCGGGTCAAGGTGGCTTGCAGGCCGGCATCCAGAAAGTGCAGCTTGGGGGTTTTGATGAGGCGGCTGCTTTCGTGCTGGCTCCATGCAGGCAGACGTTGCACTAAAAATAGGCGCTCCAAAATGCCGATATATTTATCCGCGGTCTTGGCGTTGAACCCCAGCTGCCCACCCAGTTGGGCGTAGTTGAGCAACTGGGCGCATTGCGTGGCCAAAAGGTTCAGCAACCTCGGAATCTGCGCGAGTTGGTCGATGTTGGCAATGTCCCGTACATCGCGCTCCATCATGTGGGTCATATAGGACCTGGCCCAAGATTGGCGCCGTGCCAGCGTGGCCCGCTCGCGCATTTCCGGATAGCCCCCTGCCAGTACCCGTTCTTGCAGCGGTTGGCTCTGGCTTGGGAGCGGGGCAGGCCAATCCTGGGCCAGTGCGCGCTGTAAAAAATCACAAGCCCGCGCTTGCAGCTCTGCCTGAGAAAGCGCCAGCAACGTGTGTGTTTCCATACGGCCCGCAAGACTGTCCGCAATTTGCGGTAAGGCCAGAATGTTGGCCGAGCCGGTTAGCAAGAACCGCCCCGGGCGACGGTCCTGGTCGATGGACATCTTGAGCGCCAGCATGAGTTGCGGCGCCCGTTGGATTTCATCAATGACGGCACGGTCCAGCGTACGAACGAACCCGACTGGGTCTTGTTGTGCGGCATGCAGTGTGGATGAGTCGTCCAGGGTGTAGTAATCCATCTCGCCCGCCAATTGGCGCACGAGGGTGGTTTTGCCGCTTTGACGTGGGCCATTGACCAAAACCGCTGGAGTGTCCTTTAGCGATTCTTCAACCGGGCCAGCAAGGTGCCGTTCAATCAGACCCATGAGCTCGTCCATTCAGGAATTAAGTGTCGTCTATTATGTATTCTTAATGCGTCTGATGTGGATTATTCTCGCCATTAATTGGAGTTTTGCTATGTATTTGGTTGCTACAAACATATATTTCACATGGGTATTTGGCAGATTCGGCACTAAATTTTTCTCAAACCAAGTCGGTGACGGTGACAGGCACTGCGTTGCCCACCATCAAGGCCATTCGCGGCACCGGCTACCAACTCTGCGTGACCATTGAAATCGGGTAAAGCCAGGCATTTTGGTCAGCAAGCGTAAGCATTTGTAGGTAACAGTAGGCGAGCATCAGCAAAGGAAGACTTTCGAATTTGCACGTCACTACAGTGACAAGCAAAGGAAAGGAATGACGGCAATGACAGATACCGCGACGGTGACAGCTCACCCACCAGAGGGCGTTCGCCCTGTCTCGGCAACACACGCCGGCGTGGCGCTTGCCGGTTTGATGGCCTTTCTTGTTGCAGTACTGGTGCTGCGTTTTGACCGGCCTTTCGGCAATGGTGAACACAGCGTTGTGCATTCGGCGCTGTTCCTGATTGGGGTGACGGCGGGCACCATTTTTTTGCTCGACCTGATCTGGCAGAAGGTGCACCTGCGCGCATCGACCGGGCTGGACTTCGGCCGCGATGACCCATCGTGGCAACGCAGCCTGATCAAACTGGCCGGGCTGGTGGGTAGCCTAGGCTTTGTTGCCCTGTTGTACTGGCTGCTTCCCGAATACCACGGCGCTTTCTATGAACGCTACTACCAGATGCTGCGTCTGGTGTTGCCGCCATGGTTGCTGCTGGCCCTGCCGTACTTCTTTTTCATCGACAGGCACATGCCGCAACCGCGCGATGGCTACTGGCACATGGGCAAGCTGGTGTCATTCCATTGGGCGGCTGTAGACCGGCGCATTGTGGGACAGCATCTGCTGGGCTGGCTGATCAAGGGCTTTTTCCTTCCTTTGATGTTTACCTATCTGTGCAACGATCTGGCGAAGTTTCTTGCCATCGACTTTGCTCAGTTGACCAGCTTCAAGTTCTGGTTCGATTTTCTGCAGGACAGCTTTTACTTTATCGATGTGGGTCTGGTGTCGATGGGGTATCTGATGGCGCTGCGCATCACGGACACGCATTTCCGCTCGGCCGAGCCGACGATGCTGGGCTGGGCGGTGGCACTGGCGTGCTACGAGCCGTTCTGGTCACTGATTGGGCGCCAGTATCTGTCCTACGGATCAGACCTGAAATGGGGAAGCTGGCTGTGGAATACACCCCTGCTTTATGGTATTTGGGGGTCGTTGATTCTGGCACTGACGGCGATCTATGTGTGGGCAACGGTGGTGTTCGGCGCACGTTTCTCCAACCTGACCCATCGGGGCATCATTACCAGCGGCCCCTACCGCTGGACCAAGCATCCGGCCTATGTGGCGAAGAACCTGTCGTGGTGGATGATCTCGATTCCCTTTATGGCCAGCGGCGGCCCTTTTGAGGCGCTGCGCCATTGCCTGATGCTGCTCGGGCTTAACCTGATCTATGCGATGCGGGCCAAGACCGAGGAGTGGCATCTCTCACGTGACCCGGACTATGTGGCCTATGCGCTGTGGGTGCAGACGCACGGCATGTTTCGCTTCGTGCGCTATCTGCCGCTGATGAAGTATTTGACATACCGGGAACCGGCACCTCGATAACGCAGGTGCTTCGGTGAGCGTGCGGGGCACAAGCACTATGCGCTTAGGCCTTCAGTAAGGTGGTAGCGCCGAATCAGCGCGTCCCGCTTTCGCGGGTCCAGGTTGATTTTTGAGGCATCCCGCCCCACCACGCCCAGCAGGCGTTCATCCATCACATAGCGCCACAGCGGCGGAATGTAGGCGACGGTGAACATGCCAAAGTAACCGCTGGGCAGGCGCGGCAAGTTGTCAAAATGGCGCAGAGACTGGTAGCGCCGCAGCGGGTGCGCGTGGTGGTCGGAGTGGCGCTGCAAATGGAACAGCGCCCAGTTGGAGAAGATGTGGTTGCTGTTCCACGAGTGGTGCGGTTGGCAGACCTCAAACTTGCCCGCTGCGCACTCCTGGCGCCGCAGGCCATAGTGCTCAATGTAGTTGGCCGAGGTGAGCTGAAAGTTGGCCCAGAACGATGCCACCGCCAGAAACGGCACGATCAGCGGACCCAGCCACAGCACCAGTGCAGTCCACAGCGCTACGGTAATCAGGGCTGGCTGCAGAATTTCGTTTTGCAGTGACCACACGGGTTGGTTTGCCTGGCGCAAGCGGGTTACCTCCAGCGTCCAGGCTCGCTTGAAGGCGCCCGGCATTTCGCGCAGAACAAAGCGGTAAATGGACTCGCCCATGCGCGACGAGGCTGGGTCCAGTGGGGTTGCTACATCGCGGTGGTGGCCCCGGTTGTGCTCGATGAAGAAGTGGCCGTAAAACGTGGGCGCCAGCACAATCTTGGCCAGCCAGCGCTCCAGCGCAGTGTTCTTGTGGCCCAGCTCATGGCCCAGGTTGATGCAAAAGCCGCCCACTGAGCCGGTGATCAGCACCATGGCCAGCATGCCATGCAGCGGCAGGTCGTAGTGCACCACGAACCATGCACTGAAAATAAATGCGCTCCAGAGGACCGGCACCAGTGCATAGGTGATGCGCCGGTAGTACAGGTCAGCGTCCAGCGCGGGTACGGCAGTCTCGGGTGGGTTGCTCAGGTCTTCGCCCATGACCCAGTCCAGAAACGGCGCAACGCAGTAAAAAAACACGACCGGAAGCCACAGTGCCCGCACGTCACCGCTGGTCACCATCAGCAGGGGCCCAAAACCCACCAGGCAGGGCACCAGCAGCGACAGGATCCATGCGTAGCGTTTGCGGTCCCGATAGGGCTGTTCCGCGCTGGGCTGTAGTACGATTTGCGACACCATGGCTCCAAAAAAAGTGGGGCCAAACCCCCTCGTAACTAACGGTTTTTGGCCGCAACCGCTACGGGTATGAATGGCAGGCGCTGGCCTTCGGCGGTGGCGGGCGGGTCCACCCCCAGCAGTTCAGCCAGCGTGGAAGCAATATCGACAACTTCAACCCGCTTGTCAATCCGCCCCTTCCCTATCCATGGTGGGCCATACATCAGGATGGGAACGTGGGTGTCGTACGCGTACGGGGACCCGTGGGTCGTTCCGTTGGAATGCAGTCCAAACTTCCAGTTGGGCTTGAGGATGTATTGCACCTCGCCTGACGCATCCGGGTGCCATGCGTTTTGCATCGGGACGAAAAAGGGTGCATCCACACGACTGCCACTGAGCAACTCCGCGCGGGTATAGGCTGCTGCAAACCCTGGCTGTGAGAGCAGAAGCGTGCGCGCAGCATCGGCCAATGCGTCGGCGTCGCGTCCCTTTTGGGTCAACAATTTCTTGTCCAGCAGCAGCGATGATCCTGAAAAACCCATCACCCAGTTGCCCGGGCCAAAGCGTGGCTCCAGGCCTTGGTTGATATTGGCAAGAATTTGCGTGCTGTCGACACGCCCGGTGGGTAAGCCCTGCCGGGCGCTGTATTCCACCGCGGGCATGAAGCCGTGGTCCGCGGTGAGCACGGCGACGTACCGGTCCTTGCCCACTTTGGCATCCAGATCGCGCCAGAAGGCTTGCAATAATCGGTCCAGTTGGAGCAGATGGTCATGCGAAAGGCGGGACTCCGCGCTGTAGGCGTGGTTGACATAGTCGTGCCCGGACAGGCTGATCGACAGGATGTCTGGTGCATCATCGTGGCCCAGTTGCTCGCCATCGATTGCGCTGCGGGCAAAGTCCAGCGTTAAGGCGTCACCAAAGGGGCCTCGCATGAGAGACCCGTAATAGTTGGGCCCGGGCGTCTGGTCGTCCGGCCCGCTGTAGCGGGCGGGCAGCCCGCCTCCAGCCGGACCAAACCAGGGCTGGTTATCGGGCAGCGATTGGGCGTAAGCCGCCTCCGGCAGGAGTGCCTTCCACTCCATCTTGAAGTAGCGGTCAGCAGGGCGCCCAGCGTTGAAGGCATCCACCCACGCCGGGTGCTTTTGCATGTAATAGGTGCTGGACGCGAACTGCCCGGTGGACGACATGTAGATGTAGGCGGTGCCGGTCTTGCCGGCTGGCAGGATGGCGCCACGGTCTTTGCCTGAGACGGCAATCACCTTGGACTGTGGGTTGGCCCGGCGCAACACGTCGCCCAGGGTTTGCACTTTCAGGTTTTTTGGGCTGGTGCCATCAAGCGGCCGGGTGGTGTGTCCGATGTAGGTGGCCGATGTGTCTCCTGTGCAGTATTCGCTCTGCCCGGTCTGATTGCCGCGCCATTCGTTGCCGATGATGCCGGTGCGATGGGGGTAGGCACCCGTCAGCATGGTGGCATGGCCAGCCGCAGTGACCGTGAATGCGTACCCGTAGTAGGCGTTGGCAAACCAGCTGCCGCGCTTCAGAAACCGGTTAAAACCGTCGGGGGCCAG
>CANNRR010000199.1 GCA_947508055.1 Burkholderiales bacterium | reverse complement strand
TGCGCCCGGACGCACCGGTCACCATGCCTGCGCTGGCCAGCGCATGCACACCCTCAATCAGGGGCACACGCGCCCAGTCCACCTGCACCTCGCACTGCGCGCCACGTGCCAGCTCCAGCGCGTGGCCGGCCAGGCCAAAACCTGTGACATCGGTGAGCGCATGCACGCCTTCCAGCGCGGCGAGTTCGGGGCCGGGGGTGTTGAGCTGGGTGGTGACTTCGATCATGCGGGCGTAGCCAGCCGCATCCAGTTTTTCCTTCTTGAGTGCGGCCGACAAAATACCAACACCCAACGGCTTGCCCAAAATCAGCCGGTCGCCCACACGCGCATCGGCATTGCGCTTGACCCGCTTGGGGTGCACCAGCCCCAAGGCCACCAGACCATAAATGGGCTCGACCGAGTCGATGGTGTGGCCACCCGCAATGGGGATGCCCGCCGTCTTGCACACCGAAGCACCACCAGCCAGGATCTGGCCAATGGTCTCCAGCGACAGCACGTTGATGGGCATGCCCACTAGCGCCAGTGCCATGATGGGCGTGCCGCCCATGGCGTACACGTCTGAAATCGCATTGGTGGCGGCAATGCGGCCAAAGTCAAACGGGTTGTCCACGATGGGCATGAAAAAGTCGGTCGTGGCAATCAGCGCCTGCTCGGCATTGAGCTGGTAGACCGCCGCATCGTCCGAGGTCTCAATGCCCACCAGCAGCTCCGGCGGTAGCGGCATGGCGGTGGTGGTTTTCAAAATCTGCGACAGCACGCCCGGCGCAATCTTGCAGCCGCAACCGCCGCCGTGTGACAGCGAAGTCAGACGCGGCTCGGGTTTGGGCGTTGGGGGCGTTGCGGGGCTGGTAGCTAGTGTCTGCATAGAAATTTTCGCGGTTCGTCAAAACACCAGTATCCCAAAGTTTCTCCAAACAGGTGCCAGGCAGTGGGTTTGTGTGCCAGTGCACCATCCGACCCACCGCAATCAAGCACAATCATGCGATGAAGTTCACGCGCACACAGTGGGTCCTGCTCGCCGTTCTGGTGGTAGGCATTCTTGGTTTGACCATTTTTTATTCCCGCCGGGGTAAGGCGGTGGAGGTGGTTGTCGTCACACAGGGGCCCATGGTGCAGTCCGTGGTAACCACCGGGCGCATTGCCAGCGTGGCGCGCAATGACATTGCCAGCCAGAGCACGGCCCGCATCGAGGCGATTCTGGTACGCGAGGGTGACACCGTGCAGGCACAGCAAGTGCTGGTGCGCCTGCGCGATGACGAGGCCAGCGCCAACCTGACTCAGGCCCGGGCCGCAGTGGCCGAGGCGCGAGGGAAGATTCGCCAGCTCGCCACGGTGACGGAGCCGGTCAGCACCCAGCAACTGGAGCAGGCGCGCGCCGCCGACGCACAGGCTGTGCGCGAGCTGGAACGTGCCCGCGATCTGTTGAAGCAGGGCTTTGTATCCCAGTCCCGTGTGGATGATGCACAGCGCGCTGCCACCGCCAGTGCAGCGGCTGTGCGAGGAGCCACAGTGCAAGCAGCGGGCAATGGCAACGGCGGCGCGGAGGCCGCGCTGGCCCAGAGCCGACTGGAGCAGGCCCTGGCCGCAGAAAAAGCAGCAGCCACCCGGCTGGACCAACTTAGCCTTCGCTCACCCGCTGCTGGCACCATCATCAGCCGTGCGGCGGACCCGGGTGACACCGCGCAAATCGGTCGCGCCATTTTGACCCTAGTCAGTGGCGACGAGACCCGCATCCAGGCCAGTGTGGATGAGAAGAACTTGGGTTACCTCAAGCTCAATCAAACCGCCCGCGCCACGGCTGACGCCTACCCCGAGCGGCCATTCGACGCTTTGCTAACCTTCATCGCGCCGGCCGTGGACGCCCAGCGCGGCACGGTAGAACTGAAGCTGCGGGTCGACAAAGCCGTGGATTACCTGCGCCCCGACATGACGGTCAGCGTGGAAATAATCACAGCGCAAGAACCCAACGCAATCAAGCTGCCCACCGATGCTGTGCGGCGTGACGCCAACGGTGCCGTATACGCCCTGGTCAACCGCGATGGGCGCGCCGAGAAAGTCAGCCTCACACTTGGCCTGCGTGGCATTGGCAGCACCCAGGTTGTCAAAGGCCTGGCTGCGGGTGACCGCGTCATCTCCCCCACCACGTCGGCTGACGATGGTGACCGGGTGCGTGAACAAAGTCAACGCTGACCCACCATGCCTTTGCGCCTGCCCTTTGCCTGGATGGTCTGCTTGCGCTACCTGCGCGAGGGGCGCATGCAGACCCTGCTGATACTGGCCGGTGTGACGGGCGGCGTGGCGGTCATCATTTTCTTGACCACTTTGATCAGCCAGCTGCAGGTTTCCATCATCGACAAGACGCTTGGCAGCCAGGCCCACATCGTGATACGCCCGCCGCAGGCGGTGAACCACACCACACTGCCGCCAGACAGCACAGCCGCCATCGTCCAGCCCCGAGCACAGCGCCTGCGCAGTGTGGACCAGTGGGCGTCGGTGGCAAGGTTGGCGGGTGAAACACCGGGTGTGCTGGCCGTCTCCCCCATGCTGTCGGGTGCCGGGTATGCCGTGCGAGCCGATGCCAGCCAGTCGATTGCGCTGATGGGCGTAGACGCCGTAGCGTTTCAGCGCATTGTGCGCATGCCCAAGTACCTGCAAAGCGGCGTGTTCAACGTGGACGGGACGAATACAGTCATCGGCTCTGAACTGGCCAAAGACCTGGGAATCGTGGTGGGCGACAAGCTGCGTCTGGTCACCATGGACGGGCGCAATGACCTGTTCAGCGTGGCTGGCATTTTTGACATCGGCAACCGCGACCTGAACCGCCGCTGGGTGTTCACCAGCATCAAGGTGGCACAGTCACTGCTGGACCTGCCTGGTGGCATCACGCAGCTCGATCTGCGCGTAGAAGACCTGTTTGCGGCAGACGCCACTGCAAGTAGGTTGAAGGCGCAAACCGGCCTCACGGTAGACAGCTGGATGCAGACCAACGCGCAATTGTTATCCGCACTGAACAGCCAGAGCATGTCCAACAACCTGATCCGATTCTTTGTCACGGTGATTGTGGCGGTCGGCATCGCCAGCGTTCTGGTCGTGTCTGTGGTGCAAAAACAGAAGGAAATTGGCATCCTGCGTGCGATGGGTGCAAGCCCTCGGCGCATCATGTCGGTGTTTCTGCTGCAGGGCGGGTTTTATGGCCTGATGGGGTCGGCCCTGGGCTCGGCGCTGTCATTCGGTCTGCTCACTTTCTTCGCCAAAATCACACGCAATGCGGACGGCACCGCCTTGGTCAACGGCGAACTGGAGGTGTCCATCGTGGTGTCAGCCTGCGTGCTGGCAATGGTGGTGGGGCTTCTGGCAGCGGCGCTGCCCGCGCGGCGTGCAGCCCGGATGGATCCGGTTCAGGCGATACGGGTATGACCGACCAGCCCAAGAGCCCCATCATCGAACTGAAGCAGATCAGAAAGACCTACGGCTTGGGCACGCCGGTCGTCACCGAAGTGCTGCACGGCATTGATCTGTTGATCCATGAGGGCGAATTTGCGGCACTGACCGGCCCGTCGGGTTCCGGCAAAAGCACGTTGCTCAACCTGATTGGCCTGCTGGAAAAGCCCACCAGTGGCCAGCTGCTGGTTGGTGGAAAAAATACGGCCGGGCTCGACGACGCGGCCATCACCGCCCTGCGCGGGCGCAGCATCGGCTTCATTTTCCAGTTTCACCATTTGCTGCCCGGCTTCACCGCACTGGAAAATGTGATGATGCCGTCCATCATCGACGCCGGTTGGCCCACCGCCCGGGCGCAAGACACGGCACTGCGCCTGCTCGACCAGGTCGGGTTGAAAGATGCGGCGGGCAAGCGGCCGTCACAACTATCGGGGGGCATGCAGCAACGGGTGGCCGTGGCGCGCGCACTGTCGCTGTCACCACGGCTGATACTGGCCGATGAGCCGACCGGCAACCTGGACACGCACAGTGCCAACGACATTTTTGAGCTGCTGCAAAGCGTGAACCAGACACAAAAATCTGCCTGCCTGATCGTCACCCACGACCCGGCATTGGCCAGCCGCTGCGCGCGGCAGATTCAAATCGTGGACGGGCAGTTGCTGCCCGTCTGACAAACTCACAAATAAACGAAGCCCCTATGACTCTTATCTCTCTGACCCAAGACGGCCCCGTGGGCATCATCGCGCTGAACAACCCAAAGAAACACAACGCCCTGAGCCACCAGCTGGTAACGGAGGTGATTGCCGCGCTAAAGACGTTGGGCGAAGCATCCGCCAGAGCAGTGATTTTGCGAGCGCAAGCCGGCAGCAAGGTCTGGTCGGCCGGGCACGACATTGGCGAACTCCCCGAGGATGGCCGCGACCCGCTGGGTTGGAACGACCCCCTGCGCGAGCTGGTGCGGACCATTGAGACATTTCCCTGCCCGGTTATCGCCATGATTGACGGCGGTGTATGGGGCGGCGCGGTGGAAGTGGTGCTGGCCTGCGACATCATCATTGCAACACCCGCCTCCACCTTTGCCGTGACACCTGCCAAACTGGGTGTTCCCTACAACGTGAGCGGCATGATGACCTTCATGAGTGCCGCCAGCCTGCGCATTGTGAAAGAGCTGGCGTTTACCGCCACCCCGATTTCGGCGACGCGCGCCGAGCACGTGGGAATGATCAACCATGTGATTGAGCCCCAGGAACTGGAAGCGTTCACCCAGGACATGGCTGCGACCATTGCGGCAAACGCACCGTTAAGCATATCGGTCATGAAAGAGCAATTGCGCGTGTTGGCGGGCGCCAAGCCCCTCACACCCAGGGGGTTTGAAAAAGTTCAGGGCCTGCGCCGGGTGGTGTATGACAGCCAGGACTACCACGAGGGCATTCGCGCTTTCAAGGAAAAGCGCAAGCCAAAGTTCACTGGCAGCTAACACTGGCCCGCCACGGGCCAGCAGATTCGCCCAATCCGTTACAGGTTTTGGGGACATATCACCCGCCTGCCCTTGAAACTCCTGGAAAAGCCCTTATCATTAGCACTCGACGGCAATGAGTGCTAACACACCCAGCCGCAAGTTAATAAGTGCCAACTTAACCGAGTTGGCCTTTGTTTACCCTTGTTTTTAACCTAGGAGATTCCCCATGAAACTGCGTCCTTTGGCAGACCGCGTGATTGTTAAACGCGTCGAAAACGAAACCAAAACTGCCTCCGGCATCGTCATTCCTGATAGCGCTGCTGAAAAGCCTGATCAAGGCGAAGTGCTGGCAGTAGGCCCAGGCAAGAAGAACGACAAGGGCGAAGTGATCGCCATGAACGTCAAGGTCGGCGACCGCGTTCTGTTCGGCAAATACAGCGGCCAGACCGTCAAGGTCGACGGCGATGAGCTCCTCGTGATGAAAGAGGATGATTTGTTTGCCGTGGTTGAAAAGTAAAGACTATCAAATTTATAGCTGGTTACGCAATATCCACGCGGGCTAGCGGATTATTTAACTTATATTAGGAGCCACACATGGCAGCAAAAGACGTAGTATTTGGCGGCGAAGCCCGCGCACGCATGGTTGAAGGCGTGAACATTTTGGCCAACGCGGTCAAAGTGACCCTGGGCCCTAAAGGCCGTAACGTGGTTCTGGAGCGCTCATTCGGCGCCCCTACCGTGACCAAGGACGGTGTGTCCGTGGCCAAGGAAATCGAACTCAAAGACAAGCTGCAGAACATGGGTGCGCAGATGGTCAAGGAAGTTGCTTCCAAGACATCCGACATCGCTGGCGACGGCACCACCACTGCTACCGTGCTGGCACAAGCCATCGTGCACGAAGGCATGAAGTACGTGGCTGCGGGCATGAACCCCATGGACCTGAAGCGCGGCATCGACAAGGCTGTGACCGCTTTGGTCGAAGAGCTGAAGAAGGCTTCCAAGGCCACCACCACTTCCAAGGAAATCGCCCAAGTCGGTTCCATCTCCGCTAACAGCGACGAGACCATCGGCAAGATCATTGCGGATGCGATGGACAAGGTCGGCAAAGAAGGCGTGATCACCGTGGAAGACGGCAAGTCACTCGACTCCGAACTCGAAGTCGTTGAAGGCATGCAGTTTGACCGCGGCTACCTGTCGCCCTACTTCATCAACAACCCTGAAAAGCAAGCCGCTTTGCTGGAGAACCCGTTTGTGCTGCTGTTCGACAAGAAGATCAGCAACATCCGTGACCTGCTGCCTACCCTGGAACAAGTTGCCAAGGCTGGCCGTCCTTTGCTGATCATTGCTGAAGATGTCGATGGCGAAGCCCTCGCAACTTTGGTGGTCAACACCCTGCGCGGCATCCTGAAGGTCGTGGCCGTCAAGGCCCCTGGCTTCGGCGACCGTCGCAAGGCCATGCTGGAAGACATCGCCATCCTGACCGGTGGCAAGGT
>CANNRR010000198.1 GCA_947508055.1 Burkholderiales bacterium | reverse complement strand
TTCCGGTCACGTTGATGGCATAGGCACCGTCACCTATTTCGCAATGGTCGGGGAAAGCTGGGAACTGCGTGTGCTTGCACCCAAGGTCCTTGCCAAATATCTGGCTTACAAGGGTTCCATCACTATCAATGGGGTGAGCCTGACTGTGAACCGCATCGAGGATTTGGATGCGGGTTGCGAAGCCAGTATCAACCTGATCCCACACACAGTGGACAATACCGCCTTGGGCAGCCTTAAAGTGGGCTCCCGGGTGAATCTGGAAATTGATTTGATTGCGCGCTATGTGGAGCGCATGCTCGGCACCCCCTCGCCCCCGACAGTCTGATTCCCATCAAGACTGAATCTTCTGCTTCAAGGACAACAATGAAACGCGTTGATGACTTTCGCTTGAAATTCGGCAAGAAAGAACTTGTGCCCATCATGATTGGTGGTATGGGCGTCGACATTTCGACAGCAGAACTTGCTTTGGAGGCCGCTCGCCTGGGTGGAGTGGGACACATATCGGATGCACTGGTTCACGATGTTTCTGATCGGCGTTTTGATACCGAATATGTCAAGGGCAAGACCAAGTTCTACAGGGCCAACATCAACAACTCGGACAAAAGCAGTGTCCAGTTCAACCTGGGCCAACTGGCCGAAGCCACCAAACTACACGTTGGCAGGACCATGGAAGCCAAGCGTGGCGATGGCCTGGTGTTCGTCAACGTCATGGAAAAGTTGACCATGAACGGCCCGCGCGAAACGTTGCAGGTGCGCCTCAACTCGGCGTTGGATGCTGGCATTGATGGCATTACCTTGAGCGCCGGCCTGCATCTGGGCTCGTTCGCACTGATGGCCGACCACCGGCGCTTTCGCGATGCCAAGCTCGGCATCATTGTGTCGTCGTTGCGCGCATTGCCGCTGTTTTTGCGTAAAACAGCACGCCTGGACCGTTTGCCCGATTTCGTGGTGATCGAAGGCCCGCTGGCTGGCGGCCACCTCGGGTTCGGCATGGACTGGGCCCAGTACGATCTGGCCTCCATCGTGGCCGAAATCGTCGCGTACATGAAGGCTGAACAGCTCGACATTCCGCTGATTGCCGCGGGCGGCATCTTTACCGGCAGCGATGGCGTTTCCTTCCTTGAAAACGGCGCAGCGGCCATCCAGGTGGCCACCCGCTTTACCATTGCCAATGAATGCGGGCTGCCCGGCAAGGCCAAGCAGGCGTATTTCAAGGCCAGCGCGGAAGATGTCGTTGTCAACACCATTTCGCCCACCGGCTATCCCATGCGCATGTTGCGCAACTCGCCCGCCATCGGCACCGGTCTTCGGCCCAATTGCGAGGCCTACGGCTATTTGCTCGATGCCAACGGCAACTGTAGTTATATTGAGGCCTACAACCGGGAGATCACACTGCACCCGGATGGAAAGAACATTTCTGTCAAGGACAAGACCTGTCTGTGCACCCAGATGCAAAACTACAACGTATGGACCTGCGGCAGCACCACCAACCGCCTCAAGGACACCACGCGCCAGTTGCCCGACGGCAGCTACCAGACACTGAGCGCTGAACACATCTTCAAGGACTACCAGTTCAGCGTGGACAACCAGATCCTGCTGCCCGCGTGATGCCACACTATGACCACACCCACTCCCGTGCCCATTTCCCCGGTTGAAGATATCGTTGCAGACATGCGTGCCGGGCGCATTGTGATTTTGGTAGATGAAGAGGACCGTGAGAATGAAGGCGACTTGGTGCTTGCTGCCGATCACGTTACCCCGGAGGCCATCAACTTCATGGCCCGCTTTGGCCGTGGACTGATCTGCCTGACTCTCACCCGGGAATGTTGTGAACGACTGCAACTGCCGCCCATGACCGTTCGCAATGGCGACAAAAAGGGCACTGCTTTTACGGTCTCGATTGAGGCGGCCGAAGGCGTCACCACCGGTATTTCGGCGGCAGATCGTTCGCGCACCGTGCAAGCTGCGGTGGCCAAGGGTGCAGTGCCAGACGACCTGGTTCAGCCCGGTCACATTTTTCCGCTGCAAGCGGTGGACGGTGGCGTGCTGATGCGCGCTGGGCACACTGAAGCGGGCTGTGATCTGGCGGCCATGGCGGGTTGCTCGCCCGCTTCGGTCATTTGCGAAATCATGAAGGACGACGGCACCATGGCCCGCCTTCCCGATCTGCAACTGTTCGCTGCCGAACATGGTTTGAAGATTGGCACCATTGCGGACCTGATTGAATATCGCAGCCGGGTTGAGTCGCTGATCGAAAAAATGGGGGGGCGAACCATTCAAACCGCCTTTGGTGAGTTCACAGCGCAGGCGTTTCGCGACACAACCGGCAAGGGCGTACATCTGGCACTGGTGCGCGGCGAGTGGAATGCGACTGACTCGATTCCTGTTCGCGTGCACGAGCCGCTGTCCGTTCTTGACGCGTTGGAGGTCGGGCGCACCATGCATTCCTGGAGCCTAGATGCATCGCTGTCACATATCTCGACGGAGGGAAAAGGTGTGGTGGTGCTACTTAATTGCGGGGAAAGTGGTGAGCAGTTGCTGTCGCAGCTCGACGGGACAGCGCGCCCCGCCCATGCGCCTGAAAAGGGACGCATGGACCTGCGGACCTACGGCATTGGCGCGCAAATCCTGCGCCAGTGCGGGGTTCATAAAATGCGCCTGATGGGCAGTCCCCGCCGCATGCCCAGCATGACTGGCTACGGCCTTGAAATCACCGGCTATATCAAGTCGAATATGCTTGGGGACAGACCTTCAGCTCTGTCCTCAACCGATTAAGGAATCCAATATGTTTGGTGCAGACAAGGGCACTGTTGCCTCTACCGATGACCGCATGAACGGCAAACGACTCAAGGTCGGCATCGTGCAAGCCCGCTTCAACGCGGCCATCACCGATGCGCTGGCCCAGGCCTGCAAAGCAGAACTGCTGTCGTTAGGCGTGGCCGAAAAAGACATTGACCACTTCACTGTTCCCGGTGCACTGGAAGTACCGGTCGCCCTGCAGTCCCTTGCCGAAAAAGCCGGCTACGACGCGCTGGTCGCCATCGGGTGCATCATCCGGGGCGAAACTTACCACTTTGAGCTGGTGGCCAACGAGTCGGGAGCCGGGGTAACCCGGGTGTCGCTGGATTATCAAGTACCCATTGCCAACGCCATTTTGACCACCGAAGACATGCCCCAGGCGGTTGCTCGCCAGGAAGAAAAAGGGCGTGATGCCGCTCGCGTTGCAGTCGAAATGGCCAATCTGCTGGAGTCGATGTAATGAGTGACATGAATGCACCTGCCGCCGCCAAGCGCCCTCCCCGCCAGTCCCGAACGGGCGTGACGAGCACCGGTGCACGCAAGGCGGCGAGCAAGTCGGACCGCAGTCGCGCACGCGAGTTCGCCTTGCAGGGGCTGTACCAAAGCCTGGTGGGTGGCAATGCGGTCACTGATATTGATATCTTCACCCGGGACCTGGCCGGATTCAGCAAGGCGGACGCCGTGCATTTTGATGCACTGTTGCAGGGCTGCGTGGCCGAGGCCAGTCAGCTCGACGCGCTCATCGCGCCGCTGCTGGACCGTCCCATGTCCGAAATCTCCCCTATTGAGCATGCCGTCATGTGGATTGGGGCCTATGAGTTCAGCCATTGCCCGGATGTGCCATGGCGCGTGGTGCTCAACGAGTGCATTGAGCTGGCAAAAGAGTTTGGCGGTACCGACGGTTATAAATATGTCAACGCCGTGCTCAATGGCATGGCGCCCCTTTTGCGGGCCTTGGAAATTGAAGCCGACCGTGGCCAAGGCAAAAAGCCCCGGGCCTGAGCCGCCGGACCCAGAGCCCATGCAGATATCGTCTCGCGCGCTGAAGATCGAACCCTTTTATGTCATGGAGGTTGCGAAGGCGGCCTCGGCTCTGGCTCGCGAAGTGGCGCACAGCGATGCGCCCATGATTTTTCTGAACATTGGTGAGCCTGACTTCACGGCCCCCCCTCTGGTGCAGGCTGCGGCGGAAAAAGCCATCCGCGATGGCCAGACCCAATACACCCCCGCCACTGGTCTGCAAGCCTTGCGTGAGCGCATCAGCCAATGGTATGCGGACCGCTTTGGCGTGGCCGTGCCTGCCAGCCGGATTGTGGTGACTGCCGGTGCGTCAGCCGCCCTGCATCTGGCCTGCATGGCCCTGATCGAGGCCGGCGATGAAATCCTGATGCCCGACCCCAGTTACCCCTGCAACCGGCATTTTGTCAGTGCAGCCGAAGGCAGGGCCATCCTGATTCCCACAGGACCACAAGATCGCTTTCAACTCAGTGCGGAGCAGGTTCGCTCCGCCTGGGGACCACGCACCCGCGGCGTGTTGCTGGCGTCGCCCTCCAACCCTACCGGCACATCGATTCACCCGGACACGTTGCGCGACATCCACGCAGTGGTGCAGACCCATGGTGGCATCACGATGGTGGATGAAATCTACCTGGGGCTGAGTTTTGACAAGCAGTACGGGCAAACGGCTTTGGCACTGGACGAGAACGTCATCAGCATCAACAGCTTCAGCAAGTACTTCAATATGACCGGCTGGCGCCTGGGCTGGATGGTAGTGCCCGAGCCACTAGTGAGCGTCATTGAGCGCCTTGCTCAAAACCTGTTCATCTGCCCTAGCACCATCGCCCAGCATGCAGCACTGGCTTGCTTTGAAGCCGAAAGCCTGTCCCTGTATGAGCAGCGGCGAGGCGAATTCAAGGCGCGGCGCGACTACTTTTTACCGCAGCTCAATGCCATGGGTCTGACCGTGCCAGTGATGCCCGATGGTGCCTTTTACGCCTGGGCCGATTGCTCCGCCGCCTGCGCCAAGTTGGGCATCAAGGACAGCTGGGATTTTGCCTTTGAGATGATGAACCGGGCCCATGTTGCCATCACGCCGGGGCGTGACTTCGGGACAGATCAGACCCATCATTTCGTACGCTTTTCCACCGCCAGTTCCATGGATCACTTGCAGCAAGCCGTTGCCCGCTTGCGCACGATACTGCTTTAGTGTCTGCCCACCACACACCCGCTCTTTGACCCGCCGAAATGAATCAAGACTTATCCATTCTCCATCTGGTGCTCAATGCCAGCTTTGTCGTGCAGGGCGTCATGTTGCTGCTGATGGTGGTATCCATTACGAGCTGGGCTGCCATCTTTCGCAAATTTTTTGCACTCAACCGAATCAAGGCACTCAACGAAGTGTTCGAGCGCGACTTCTGGTCGGGCTCCAGCCTGAACGACCTGTTTGCGTCAGCCTCAAAAAACGCCAGCCAAGTGGGGCCCATGGAACGCATTTTTGCCAGCGGCATGCGCGAGTTCCAGAAATTGCGGGAGCGCCGCATCACCGACGTTGGCACCCTGATGGACGGAGCGCGGCGCGCCATGCGTGCCAGCTTTCAACGTGAGATGGACGAGATCGAGACTAACCTGTCCTTCCTGGCCTCCGTCGGCTCCGTGTCGCCGTATGTCGGCCTGTTTGGCACGGTCTGGGGCATCATGCACGCCTTTGTGGGTCTGGCAGCACTCACGCAGGTGACACTGGCGACCGTAGCGCCCGGCATTGCCGAAGCGCTGGTCGCCACCGCGATTGGCCTCTTCGCCGCCATCCCAGCGGTGGTGGCCTACAACCGGTTTGCCCGCGACATTGACCGCATTGCCACCCAGCAGGAGACCTTTATCGAAGAGTTCTCCAACATACTGCAGCGCAACGTGGGCGCGCAGCCCCCTCAGGGGCACTGAGGCCATGCCCGCCGTCACACACCGCGGCCGCGGCCGTCGCACCATCAACGAGATCAACATGGTGCCGTTCATCGACGTGATGCTGGTGCTGCTGATCATCTTCATGGTCACCGCGCCCCTCATCACGCCCAGCATGATTGACTTGCCCAGCGTTGGCAAAGCGTCGCGGCAACCCGACCAGATCATCCAGATCATTTTGGGCAAGAACGAATCGCTGGAGATGAAGATCAAAGACAAGTCCACGTCGCTAGCACTCAAAGACTTGGCCACCACGGTCAAAAGCGCCCAGGGAGCGCGGGAAAGTGCAGCGGCCGCCAACTCTGCGGTTGTCATCAGCGCAGACAAGAACGTGAAATACGAAAGCGTCGTCAAAGTTATGGACACCTTGCAACGCGCAGGAATCCAGCGTGTCGGCCTTTCGGTGCAACTTGCCAACTGACGGATGCCAGCAATCTCGTCGGATTCGCTATTGCCATGACTGCCAACACTGCACGCATGGAGTTTGCGCCACCCCACGCACAGGGGCTAGTACGGGCTTTGACTCTGGCGATTTTGGCCCATGGCCTGTTGCTGATGGTGCTGACCCTGGGCGTGCAATGGAAACGTGATCCCGTCCCAGTCACCGTGGAAGCGGAGTTGTGGTCGGCCCTGCCGGTCGAGGCTGCGCCACCACCTGCGCCAGAGCCACCCCCAGT
>CANNRR010000197.1 GCA_947508055.1 Burkholderiales bacterium | reverse complement strand
TCTACCGCCTGACGAAGAAAATCAAATTCAGACCCGCCAACGACACCGCCATCAACACCCGCATTGAACACCAGTATTCTTTTCTCCCGGTCCAGCAGCGTCCAGGCACCCGATGACCCCAGGGCCTGTCGCAGCAGTTCCTGTTCGGCCGCCAAGGGGGTGTGCAAACCAATACTGGCGACCAGGACACCGTTTAAGCCTCCGTCTGGAAACCCTTGGGCCCCTATACCCACCACCTGGTCAGCAACCACCAGTTCAGGGCCTTGATCGCTCTGAAGCAAATAAACAAATTCGGTAAGGCCCGCCTGCGCGGATTCGGCGAGGATGCCCTGGTGCTCCGACGGGGGTGCCTTAAGGTACGTCTCTGTCGAGGCAATGATGCGTCCATCCGCCGGATTGACGATATACAAGAAGTTGTAAACCCCGGAGTTGGCTTCCTTGATACGCACGAGTTGGCGTTCGAGCAGGACCCGTGTGTCTGACGCCCGCCGCCCCGATGCATTCCTGGCATCTCGAACCGTCGCGGCAAAAAGTTCATTGCTGACCACCATCCGCAGTTCTCGACGCCGCTCCACAAACCATTGAGCGAACACATCGCGCTCTTTGTCGGCCAGAGACTCGATCGCCAGAATCGAGCGACGGTACTCTGCGCTCTGAACGCCCTCTATGCCAAGCTGAGGAATTCCATAAAACCAGAGCACCACAAAGGTGATCGCCCCGGCTGCCGACAGCAGACCGAAATACGTCAAAAGGCGAATGCGTGTGCTCATACCGAACTGGCGTCTGCGCCCTATTGGTCGTAATCGAAGGTGAACAACCGGTGCCCCTTGGGGTCAGTCTGCACCTTCTTGAGTCCGCCATAGTCGAATGCGCCGCGCAGCACGTCTGCTTTGACGGCTGCCGCAATCGTCCCCAACTCCTTCAGAAAATCGAACTCCCGCACCAGCGGTGGCAAGCCGTCAACCATGGACGGAATGGACGGCGCACCAGGCACGTCCAATAAGTCTTTGTAGACAATTTCCACGACCTTGCTGAGCGGCAACCTGGACGGCTCGGCAGTGAATGCATTGCCATCGGCCAGTACCCATGCGGCAACCGTTTGTGCATTGGCCTTGGAATGGCGCATCCAGTTGATGGCGCGGATGTACGCGGCCGTCAGGGCCAATGCGGCCTTGGGCTGCGCGCTTGCCCACTGACGCGGCATGACGACCCAGTCCGTGCTCATGCCCTTGTAGATGGCGCGGTTCTTGACATTCCTCGCCAATGCAATCGACGGCGTTGGCTCCCAGGCAGAAAATGCCGCCACCGCGCCACTTTCCAGCGCGTCTGGCATTTGGGATGGCTCCAGCGCAACCAATTGCACATCCTTTTCGCTTAGATTCGCCGCTTTCAGGCCGCGCATCAGCACCAGATGCGAAGACGACCCGGTCGAATAGCCGATCTTGTGCCCCTTGAGCTCTTCAAGTCGGGCATGCTCGCGCGCAACCACAGAAGAAAAATTGCGTTTACCCAGTCCGGCAATGGAAATGGGGAACTTGACGCTCATGTTCACCGTCGGCATATCACCCAGAAAGGCCATACCAAACGCATCGGCCGACGCCGCTTTGACAATGTCGTTGCCCTTGCTGAAATTAAATACCTGTAGGGTCAGATTGATCTGCTTGAGTTCACTGCGCAATACGCGGTCACGCTGCATCGCAGAGCTGATGAATGCCAGCGGGTAGGCCATCGGTTGCACCAGCAGGTTCACCACCCCCGGCCTGGGCGCCAGTTCGTAGCGCTCGTAATACAGCTGTGCACCCACTGGCTTGGCCACCGCCAGAGCCAGTAACAGGACCACCGCACCACGCCTGCGCAAGCTGCCGTTATCCGCATGAAACATCGCAAAATTCTGCATCGTATGTCCTGCTCAATCGGTTGAACTGCCACGGTGGCCAGCGCTGGGACATGCCACTGCACTGGGCAACTCGGTCGCATCGTATCATCCGAACATGCCTTTCAACCGTCCACGCAACGTCACCGGTGATTCGTTCTTTGCCTGGGAGGGCGACACCCTGATCGTCAATATTCTGGGCAAGCCCGCTGCAGCGAAGGACGCCATCGGCAAGCCCAAGGGCACACAACTCAAGATCAGCGTCACCGCAAAACCCAAGGACGGGCGGGCCACTGACTACATGGTGCGCTTTCTTGCACCACTGTTTGGCGTGGCGGTGGCCGACATCGAGGTAGTGTTTGGCCAGGAAAATGTCAACAAGCAGTTGCGCATCAAGGCGCCAAAAAAATTACCTGCGGTTTTCACCCAGAGCACCCTGGATTTGGGCTGAAACGCCAAGCTCCAGCGCGCAGTGCCACAATCACGCACGCCCTCTAAACGACAGCGCAGCGGAACTTTTATGCGGACCCAGGCTCCCAATTTGCAATGACTTTGAATTTCATACTCCCGGCGCTATGCGCCCGCGCCGCCAGCGCCATCGCTCCAGCCTGTCGTATAGCTACTATTTTTATAGCTGCTTGGGCAATATCCACGGGGGCTAGCGCCCAAATCCTTACAAGGAATACGGGCCCGGCCAGCGCCACAGCGTCTGCGGTGGTAAAAACCGAGCAAGTCCAAGCCGAGCTGTTCGCCCATGCCCCTGATGGCGTAAGTGCCGGCAAGACGGTCTGGCTGGGCCTGCAAATCAAGCACCGGCCCCACTGGCACACCTACTGGCAGAACCCGGGCGACTCCGGACTGCCAACCGTCCTGCAGTGGAGCCTGCCCGCCGGTGTGGCTGCGGGCGAAATCGCCTGGCCCACGCCGCAGCGTATTGCGGTCGGGAACTTGGCCAACTATGGCTTTGGCGACACCATTTTGCTGCCCGTGCCGCTGACCATTGACAAGTCCTTCCAGCCCACACCCGGTGGTGATCTTGAAGTGCGGCTGGCGGCCTCGTGGCTGGTGTGCCGCCAGGAGTGCATTCCGCAGGACGGTAACTTTGTCTTGCGCGTGCCTGCCAAAGGCTCTACCGCCTCCCATGGTGGCGACTTTGATGCCACCCGCGCTGCTAGCCCAACCGATTTGCCCGGCACTTCGACGGCCAAGTTGGTCGGTAACAGCCTGACGGTGACCGTCAGCGATCTGCCAGCCAGCTGGCACGGCCGCGCACTGCAGCCATTTCCCGAAACGACCAACATCGCTGAGCCGGTGACATCGCCCCAAACCGGCGACACGGTAATCACCAGCAGCGACGCAGTGCCCAGTCCGGGCAAGCAAGTGTGGCAGGCTGGCGTGTGGAGCGGCAGCTTCCCGCTGTCGGTTCAGCGCGAAGGTACTACCGACAAACTACCCATCGTACTAGCCCTGGGCACGCAAAGCCTGCGCTCCGTGGCCACCGTCAACGGCGCCTGGCCGGCACTGGGCAACGCCAGCGCAACACCCATCGCGACCATCACGCAAATCGGCAGCAATGCGGTTGCAGGCGCACCGGCAATGGCCGCCGCCGGGCAGCAGCTTCCAGTGCCGACCACAGGCTGGAGCAGTTGGATGCTGGCCATAGGCGCCGCCCTGCTGGGCGGCATGATTTTGAATTTGATGCCCTGCGTGCTGCCCGTGCTGGCCATCAAGGTGCTGGGCTTCTCGCGTCACAGCGAGCACAGCCCCGCCTCGCAACGCGCCCAAGGCCTGGCCTACACACTCGGTGTGGTGCTGTCGTTCGTGAGTCTGGGTGCCCTGATGCTGGCCTTGCGCGCCACCGGCGAGCAACTGGGTTGGGGCTTTCAACTGCAGTCTCCCGCCGTGGTGGCGGTGCTGGCGGCCCTGTTTACGCTGCTGGGGCTGAACCTGGCGGGCTTGTTTGAAGTGGGCAGCCTGCTGCCCCACAGCGTGGCGTCGCTGCAGGCACGCCACCCGGTGGTGGATGCGTTCCTGTCGGGCGTGCTGGCGGTGGCCATTGCCTCACCCTGCACCGCGCCCTTCATGGGGGCATCGCTGGGCTACGCCATCAGCCTGCCAGCGGCGCAGGCACTGGGCATTTTTGCATCTTTGGGCCTGGGCCTGGCACTGCCGTTCCTGGCCGCAGCCTGGGTGCCAGCCTTTGGCCATATGTTGCCGAAACCTGGCGCCTGGATGGATACCCTGCGCCGTTTCATGGCCTTCCCCATGCTCGCCACAGTCATCTGGCTGGTCTGGGTACTGGGCCACCTGAGCGGGGTTGATGGTGCGGGCGCGCTGCTGGCGCTGTTGCTGGGCATGGCTCTGGTGGTGTGGTCGCTGGGTTTGAGTGGTCGCAGTCGGTTCATATTTGCTACTCTTTCGATAGCTGTTCTCGCAGGTTTGACGGGGACTATCGGCCCATTGGCCACAAGAATGGACGACACCGGGACAGCTGCAGCAATAGCCGGACCGACCAGCTCAGGCGCCAGCGCAACCTGGCAGGTCTGGGCACCCGGGCGAGTAGAGGCCGAGCTAGCGGCGGGCCACCCGGTGTTTGTCGACTTCACGGCCGCGTGGTGCATCACCTGCCAGTACAACAAGAAAACCACGCTGAGCAATGCCCAGGTTCTGGCCGACATGCGCGCCCACCAGGTCACGCTGCTGCGTGCCGACTGGACCCGCCGCGACCCAGCCATCACCGTCGCCCTGGAGCAACTCGGGCGCAGCGGCGTGCCGGTCTACGTGCTGCACCAGAGCGGCAAGCCCGCGGTGGTGTTTTCAGAAATACTCGACGCCCAGGAACTGCGCAATGCGCTGAGTGCATTGTGATACCTTGCGGGACAGACCGTAGCGAAGCGGAGCTCTGTCGCCAACCGATCAAGGATGTCCTTGCGGGACAGACCGTAGCGAAGCGGAGCTCTGTCGCCAACCGATCAAGGATGTCCTTGCGGGACAGACCGTAGCGAAGCGGAGCTCTGTCGCCAACTGAATAGGTACAACAATGCCCGACACCACTGCAACCATGGACAACATCCTGGCCCACTACCGCACCGTCGCCGTCGTCGGGCTGTCGCCCAAGCCGCACCGCGACAGCTACGAGGTGTCACGCTACATGCAGTCGCAAGGCTGGCGCATCATCCCCATCAACCCCAACGCCGCCGAGATTCTTGGTGAAACCGCCTACCCCACGCTGACCGATGCAGCGCAGCACCACGCCATCGAACTGGTCAATGTATTCAGAAACAGCGCCGACGTGCCGCCCGTGATCACCGAGGCCATTGCCATTGGCGCCAAGGCTATCTGGCTGCAACTGGGCGTTGCCCACGATGAGGCGGCCAAAGAGGCAGTCGCCGCCGGACTTCAATTCGTGCAGAACAAGTGCCTGAAGGTCGAGCACCGAAACCGCCAGCGCTGAGCGGCGACCTAAGCAGCGACCCGCGCAGCGGCGGAGCGTGGGGGCTAGTTTCCTGCGCGACAATAGGGGAATGAACGCACCGCAAACCACCCCCGGCGCCACAGGCGCACAAGACCCCACTTTCGCCAACCTGCAGAACCCCTCGTTTCTGCAAGCCTGCCTGCGCCAAGCCACCGACCACACCCCAATGTGGCTGATGCGCCAGGCTGGACGCTACCTGCCCGAGTACTGCGCCACGCGCGCCAAGGCCGGCAGCTTCATGGGCCTGGCCACCAACCGCGACTACGCCACCGAGGTAACGCTGCAACCGCTGGACCGCTACCCGCTGGACGCGGCCATTTTGTTCAGTGACATCCTGACCGTGCCCGATGCCATGGGACTGGGCCTGAGCTTTGCGCAGGGCGAGGGCCCGCGCTTTGCCACCGCCGTGCGCGACGAAGCTGCCGTGGCCAAACTGGCCGTGCCCGACATGGCCAAACTGCAATACGTGTTTGACGCCGTGTCTTCCATTCGCAAGGCGTTGACGCAATCCGATGGCCGGGGTCGTGTACCGCTGATCGGCTTCTCCGGCAGCCCCTGGACGCTGGCTTGCTACATGGTGGAAGGCGCAGGCTCGGACGACTACCGCCTGGTGAAGACCATGCTGTACAGCCGACCTGACCTGATGCACCGCATTTTGGCCATCAACGCCGATTCTGTGGCCGCGTACCTGAATGCGCAGATCGACGCGGGGGCACAGGCTGTGATGATTTTTGACAGCTGGGGTGGCGTACTGGCCGATGGTGCGTTCCAGGAGTTTTCGCTCGCCTACACCAAGCGGGTGCTGGCCCAGCTCAAGACCACATCGACAGATGCCCAGGGCGCCACGGTGCGCATTCCACGCATTGTGTTCACCAAGGGCGGCGGTCTATGGCTGCAAGAGATGGCGGCGCTGGACTGCGAAGTGCTGGGCTTGGACTGGACCGTCAACCTGGGCAAAGCCCGCGCACTCGTTGGCGGCACCGAGAACGGCCCAGGCAAGGCACTGCAAGGCAATATCGACCCCAACGTGCTATTTGCGCCTCCCACGCAAATCGCTACCGAAGTTGCACGCGTGCTGGACAGCTTTGGCAAGCCCTACCAGGG
>CANNRR010000196.1 GCA_947508055.1 Burkholderiales bacterium | reverse complement strand
TGTCGTAGGCCTTGAAGATGCTGGATGAAATTTGCATGGCGTTTTCCCCGTGATTGCGAAGTCGTGCAGCGCGGGCAGACGGATTGCCAACGCCTCTGACGAACATTGTAGGTCGGTCAAACGGTAACAACCGGTCCGAACGAGGCCACTACGCGGTACCATCCTGCGTATTATTCCCCTGTGCCAACCGGTTACAGACCACAGAAGCCACTGAGGCCGTTTCTCAACCCAGCAAACCCTGGCCCAACTGCACCGAGGTTCTGGCTTGGGCCAATCTGGCACCCCAAACGCTGGTTGATGCGTCGATTTGATTTTTTGAGCGCTACTGTTTTTGTAGCGTATCACGCATATTTTATGGGCCTTATAGCCTGATTGATCATGAAACACACGCCAAAAACTGCTCGCTGTAGCCTGTCCACGCCCCTGGGGCCCATGACGTTGGCTGCGCACGACACTGCCTTGGTCTGGGCCGGCTTTGACGGCCAGAAGCACGCGCCCAACAGCAACGCCTGGCCGATCTCTGACACCCACCCGGTGCTGCGCCTGGTCTGCAAACAACTGCAACAATACTTTGCATCCCAGCGCACGGCCTTTGATATCCCGTTGGACCTGGGTAGCGGCACGGCATTCCAGCAAAGCGTCTGGCACAACCTTCTGGACATCAAACCGGGCACGACCTGCAGCTATGCCACCATCAGCCAGCAGATTGGCAACCCGAAAGCGGTGCGCGCCGTGGGCGGGGCCATTGGACGCAACCCTGTCAGCATCATCGTCCCTTGCCACCGCGTAGTTGGCAGCAATGGCGCGTTAACCGGCTATGCCGGCGGCATTGACCGCAAAATCGCCCTGCTCCAACTCGAAAGCTCCACTTGACCGCTGCCACCACCGCTTTACCCGTCAACCATCCCAAACCGTGGAAGCTCGATTTCGTCCTGCTGGCAGCCATCTGGGGCGCATCGTTCATGTTCATGCGCATGGGGGCGGTGGAGTTGGGCGCGTTTGCAACCGCGGGCATACGGGTCTGCATCGCAGCCGCATTTTTGCTGCCTCTTTTGTTGGCGCGTGGCCAGGGGCCCATTCTGCTGAAGCACTGGAAGCTGGTCCTGGTCGTCGGCATCTTCAACTCGGCCATTCCCTTTGCCTGCTTCAGCTTTGCGCTACTGTCCATTTCAACTGGGCTGTCCTCCATTCTGAACGCCACGGTGCCCCTGTTTGGTGCGGTCATTGCCTGGCTGTGGCTAAAAGACCGGCCCAATGGTTCGCGCATCCTGGGACTCATGATCGGCTTTTTGGGCGTGGCGCTGCTAGCCTGGGACAAGGCCAGCTTCAAGCCCGACGCCTCGGGCAACGCCACCGGATGGGCCGTTCTGGCCTGCCTGCTGGCTACGCTGTGCTACGGGGCATCGGCCAGTTTTGCGAAGCGCTATATGTCGGGCCTGCCTTCGCTGGTGTCGGCCACCGGCAGCCAATTGGGTGCGGCGGTCGGGCTGGTTCCGCTGACCTGGTGGTTCTGGCCGGAGCATGCGGTCTCGCTGAAAGCCTGGGCTGCGGTCATCGCGCTCGGAATTTTGTGCACCGCTGTGGCCTACATCCTGTATTTCCGCCTGATCGAGCGGGCTGGGCCGTCACGGGCCCTGTCTGTCACATTTGCCATTCCCGTATTCGCCCTGCTGTATGGCGTGCTGCTACTGGGTGAGGCTGTGACGCCCTGGATGGTCGGGTGCGGCCTGGTCATTGTGGCGGGGACCAGCCTGTCCACGGGGCTGGTGGGGCTGCGCAGACATCGTCAGTAGCAAAGCACCCATGTGATGAACCCGAAGGCGCGGACATACAGAGTCGCATTCGCGTGAAGCAGTTCCACGTCATACACCTAAAGTGTCCGGCCGTCGGCGACAGATCAATCAACAGCCCAATTTGCCCACAATACGACAACATATTTTTAATGCATGAAAACGCCTTTGATTGATGTTAGACTACGGGCGCGTTGTCCACTATTAAGTATTTTTCCCTCGGAGGTATCATGAATTTTCGCGAACGAATTGTGATTTTGGCGGTTGCTTCGGCATTTTCAGTTAATCCCGTAACTGCCCAACCTGTACCTCCTACAGGTGGCACAGGTAGCACTGGCACAGCTGGCACAGCTGGCACAGCTGGCACAGCTGGCACAGTAGGTGGTGCCGGTGTTGCAGGCAGCGCAGGGCTACTTGGTGGTTTGGGTGTTGCTGGCGTGGTGGGTATTGGTGCGGGGCTTTTGGTGGTGGGTAGTTTGGTGTCGAAAAGTGATTCAGGTGGCAGCAGCAGCGGTTCAAGCACCAGCAGCTCTGGCACCAGCACCAGCAGCAGCGGTTCAAGCACCAGCAGCTCTGGCACCAGCACCAGCAGTTCAAGCTCCGGCGTAAGCGCCAGCAGCAGTGGTTCAAGCACCAGCAGCAGTGGTTCAAGCACCAGCAGCAGTGG
This sequence comes from Burkholderiales bacterium, assembly GCA_947508055.1. GTDB lineage: Bacteria > Pseudomonadota > Gammaproteobacteria > Burkholderiales > Burkholderiaceae_C > Allorhodoferax. Next base: position 4,013 of record CANNRR010000196.1, on the reverse strand, counting down.
TTCAAGCACCAGCAGCAGTGGCTCAAGCACTAGCAGCAGCGGTGCAAGCACCACCGTCCCAGTTACCGTCCCAGTTACCGTCCCAGTTACTACAGGTACGACAGGTACGACAACAACGACAGGTACGACAACAACGACGGGTACGACAGGTACAACTGGTACGACAGGTACAACTGGTACTTAAGCTCCTTTGACGGTGCCAAGTCCTATTTTGACTTGGCACTTTTTTATGCGCTTTTTCGTTGCTGCCGCCTTGGTGCAGTTGCTGTTGGCTTGTTCGTCAGTCGGTGGTGATGCTCTCACGATCATCAATGCTGCTAGACAGTCCACCAGTTCATCCTCCACTCTGCCTGATTTTTCCTCGGGCCTCGACCCCAAATACCGTTACCTATGGGTGCAGGCGGGTGATGATCGTGCGGCGGTGTTGGCGTTGGGGTTTGAAGAGGTCACGCCGCAGGGTACCCTTGAGACTTGGTATGCAACCGGCGGCGGTTTCATACAAACGCTGAACGGCCGCCTAGCGTCGTCCCAAGGACTTCAAAGTCAATGGGCGGCGGTGAAGTGGATTGGTCAGCCGGGTCTGGGTGACCAAATAGCGTCGGACGTGCGGCGCTTTCGTGACGTTTTACCCAGTTACGTTTTTGGCGTAGAAGACCAGTTGCACACCGAGTCAATGCCATTTGCACAAGTACCGCCAAGCGTATTGCCTGAATTCGGGCCTAGCGGTTTCTGGTCAAAATACAGGTGGTTCAAAGAACGCGTGGTGACGACACCTGGCACCATGTCGGTTCAAGATTCCTGGTTTGCTACTGGTTCACATCGTGCGCAATCCCGTACCATTGTGGCTAGTTACCAGTGCATGGATCAGCACTATTGTTTGAAAACGGCCCGTTGGCCACTTGAGCCTGAAAAGAATTGATCGAGTGATGCGTCGTTTGTCTCTTGCGGCCTTCACCGCCTTGATGTTGTGCGCCATGGGTTATGCTGCGGCGCAGGTGTTGCCCGTCGCGGATTCCCTGACAACAACGCCCAAAACAGGCGAACGTCTAAGCGAATGGCTGGTGCGATCATCCGGTGCGCAGGCAGACACCACCGCGCTTCATTGGCGTGTGGAGTCGGAAAGACCACCGCAGCGGCTGCTACGTGACGCTGCTTTGGCCGGTTTTCCGGAAGCTGCAATTTCCTCTACCGTTGTCGCTCTGCGCGATGCGATTCTGGCCTTGCCGATCACGGGCCGCTTGCCCCTGTACAGTACGGCCCAGCCCCTGGCTTTGCAGGCCCTCCCAGCGCAAGACCCTGTTCTGGGCGATGGGCATTCGATTGCCTTGTTTTCACGCCCCAAATTTGTTACTTTGATGGTGTCGTCGGGCGAGGTTTGCCTGGTGCCTCATGTGCCGAGTCTGCTCGCACGGGACTACCTCAACAGTTGTTTGTCACCGGCTGATCGGGCGCAGACCGAGCGGGTCTGGCTGTCGCAGCCAGATGGCCGTTATGCCGATATTGGTATGGCCGCCTGGAACCAACAGGCGCAAACCAGCCTGGCCCCTGGCGCTTGGCTATGGGTGCCGCTTAACCGGCACCACATTGCGCCCGAGACCTCCAGCAATCTTGTTCGCTTTTTGGGCACGCAGGCACCGCTTGAGCACCTGCCCCGCTCTGACTTGTATCAATTGGCACGGCAGTTGCCGCCGCCGGTTCTCTCAGCTACCAAGTCCCCGTTAGACCTTGCGTTCAGCGCCAATGATTGGGGTGAAGTGGGTTTGCTGCAGACGCCCACAGCCCGCATGCGCCCGCTGGGTGATGCCCGTTTTCACCTCAGTAGCGTCTGGCCATACACCCGGGGCACCGTCATGCTTCAGCCTCTCGATTGGTTTGAGGCAGGTTTTCGTTACACCGATATTGCCAATCGCGCTTATGGACCTGTGGAGCTGTCGGGTGACCAGTCATATAAGGACAAATCCTTTGACTTAAAGATTCGCGTCGTCAAGGAATCCCAATGGCTGCCAGAATTGGCTGTGGGCATGCGTGATATTGGCGGTACTGGTTTGTTTTCTGGTGAATATTTGGTGGCCAACAAGCGCTGGGGCGACTTGGACGCATCCCTTGGCATGGGTTGGGGCTACCTGGGTAGTGGTGGCAATATTCGCAATCCATTGAGCAGTCTGCTGGGGTCAAAATGGGATATACGCACTGTAAACTCGGTGTCGACTGGTGGCAGCATCAATGAGGGCGGCATGTTCGCAGGTCCCGTAGGGGTTTTTGGTGGTATTCAGTACAGTGCGTCACAAAAACTGCTTCTTAAGGCCGAACTGGATGGCAATTCTTACCAAAATGAGCCTCAACGCAATAATCAGGAAGTGCTTAGCCGCCTGAATGTCGGCGTGGTTTATCGACAATCCCCTACGCTGGATTGGGCCTTGGGTTTGGAGCGTGGCAACCGTGTGATGACTGCCCTCACGTTGCATACCGATGCAAAGGGACTGGGGGGTCTCTATTTGTCCAAACCCATGGATCCGCCCGCACCACCCCTGCGCTTGCCCGAAACGGTGGGGCCACTGCAAATCTCTCTGAATGAATTGCTCGATCAGCTATACCAGCAAACCGGCTGGCTGATGCGTATTGTCAATTTGGATGGTGATACGGCCACGGTCGTGGCGGATAGCGCTACTGTGGTCTACATTCAAGACCGGATTGACCGCGCAGTGCGGACGCTCAATGCCCTTTTGCCGCCGCAGTACCGCCGTTTTGTGATTCAACTACGCGAGGTGGCCATGCCCATGGCCACCGTCTTGATCGAACGTGATGAGTGGGTGGCGCAACGTATGCGCGCGCAACCAGCAAGTTCGCAACTGGCATCACAATCAATTTACCCTGGCAACAAGAGTTTCAAGAGTTTTGACGATGTCAGCCTGCCTTATGCGGGTGGCGTGTTTCGGGTGTTCCCCAGCTTCAACCAGATTATTGGCGGCCCCGATGCCTTTTTGCTGTATTCGCTGGGCCTGCAATTGTCGGGCGACTACCGTATCAACCAAAGCACCTGGGTGGTTGGTGGCGTAAACCTGCGCATGCTCGACAATTTTGACCAATTCAAGTACACCGCGCCGAGCAACTTGCCGCGGGTGCGCACCTACCAGCGCGAATTTGTCACTAGCTCGGCTTTGACCTTGCCACAACTTCAGGTGACCCATATGCAGGAACTCGGTGGTGGACACTATGCCAGCCTGTATGGCGGTTTGCTGGAACCCATGTATGGGGGCGTAGGAGGGGAATGGTTTTACCGCCCATGGCAAAGTCGATGGGGCGTGGGGGTTGATGTCAACCGTGTTCGGCAGCGCGACTTCCGGCAAAACCTTTCGTTTCGAGACTACGAGGTCAGCACAGGCCACGCCGCGTTGTATTGGGACACCGGGATTCAAAACCTGCATGCCACCCTCAGCGCCGGTCGTTACCTGGCGGGTGATGTTGGCGCCACCATTGATGTCAAAAAAGTGTTCCCCAACGGTGTTTCGCTGGGTGCTTGGGTGACAAAAACCAATGTATCGACAGAGCAGTTTGGCGAAGGCAGTTTTGACAAGGGGATTTACCTCACGTTGCCGTTTGACGTGATTTTGCCGCGCTCATCAGGCGGTTCCGCCAGCATGGCCTGGAACCCGCTGACCCGCGACGGTGGAGCGCGGCTGTCACGTCGATTCACCTTGGACGAGATCACCCGTCTGCGCAGCCCTGCACTCTGGCGTAACAAACCCGCCGCGCCCGCTGAAACGTTTACTGGCGCCAATTTCAGTGCTATTCAAACCGCCGAAGTCCAACACCCCTTATCCGACCCCTGGCAAACCACAGGCAATCTGGGGCAGCAAGTGGCGAAACTGCCTGTATCAACCTGGCTGTGGGCCGGGGGTGCGGTGCTGGCCAGCAGTTTGCTTGATAACACGGTAGACAACTGGGCTCAAAGCAACGCCTCAGGCGGTTGGGAAAAGGTTGGCAGCGTCGGTAATGCCATGCCCTATATGCTG
>CANNRR010000195.1 GCA_947508055.1 Burkholderiales bacterium | reverse complement strand
TCGGCGCCAATCAGCACCTTAACGTGTGCAGCAACGCTGCGGGCCAGAGGGCTGAGCACGTAGCCGCCCTCCAGGCAGGAAATGACGCGCCCCTTGCAGTGGCGCCTTGCAACCGCCATGAGCTGCTGTGTAACCCATTCGTAATCGGCTTCGACCAGGCCCAGGTTGCCCATGTCGTCCTCGCGGTGGCCATCAAAGCCGGCAGAAATGTAAATCAGCTCGGGTGCAAAGGCATCCAGTGCCGGCATCCAGTGTGTGGTGACGGCTGCACGGAACTTGTCGCTTCCTGAGCGCGAGGGCAACCCAACATTGATCATATTGGTGCCAGTCGCGTTTTCGCCCGAGAAGGGATAGATGCCCTCTTCGAAGATGGAGCACATCAGCACCCGCTCATCACCGCGGAAGATGTCTTCGCTGCCGTTGCCGTGGTGTACATCAAAGTCAATCAACGCGACCCGCTGTATGCCATGTGTAGTGAGCGCGTGGCGTATGCCAACCGCAATGTTGTTGAAGAAGCAGAAGCCCATGGCGGCAGCCCGTTCGGCATGGTGACCGGGCGGGCGCACGCAGCAAAATGCGCTCGGCGCTTCACCTGCCACAACCAGATCGGTGGCGTGTACCACGGCACCCGCGGCGCGCAATGCGGCGCGCACGGTGAACGGGTTCATTTCGGTATCCGGGTCCACCCGGTGGTAGCCCTCGGTGGGAGATGCATCCATCAGCTCCGCCACGTACAGTGATGAATGTGCATGCGCCAATTGCTCTGCCGTGGCCAGCGGGGCGTCAATGGGGTGCATGTAGTCCAGCAGCCCCTTGACTAACAGAAGGTCATTGATGGCACCCAGCCGTTCTGGACATTCGGGATGTTGGGGACCCATTTCGTGTCGGGCGCAATCGGCGTGGGTAATGTAGGCGGGCAGCATTTCGGTCTCCAGAGTCGGTTCAAGCGACTTCAGTCAAAACCTGGCGACAGTGTAGGGCGCCTTGTTCAAGGGTGTCTTGACCTAAATCAATTTAAAGTAAAAACGCCTCCAGCCCCCTAGAAATGGGCTGGAGGCGCTATTAAAAGTGTAGCGTTAAAGGCCCAAATGCCTGTTTATATGCGTTCAAAAATGGCGGCAATACCCTGGCCACCACCAATGCACATGGTCACCAGTGCGTAACGACCCTGAATGCGCTGAAGTTCGTACAAGGCCTTCACCGTAATCAGTGCACCGGTGGCGCCGATAGGGTGTCCCAGCGAAATACCGGAGCCATTGGGGTTGACCTTGGCCGGGTCCAGGCCCAGGTCTTTGCTGACCGCGCAGGCTTGGGCCGCAAAGGCTTCGTTGGCTTCAATCACGTCCAGGTCATTCACGGTCAGACCGGCACGCTTGAGAGCCAGTTGGGTGGCGGGTACCGGGCCAATGCCCATGTATTTGGGGTCGACACCGGCGTGGGCATAGGCTACCAGGCGTCCCAGTGGCTTGGCGCCACGGGCTTTGGCAGCTCCGGCTTCCATCAGCACCACGGCAGCGGCGGCGTCGTTGATACCGGACGCGTTGCCGGCGGTTACGGTACCGTTTTCCTTCAGAAAAGCGGGTTTCAGCTTGGTCATATCGGCCAGCGTGCAGTTGGGGCGGAAATGCTCGTCCACCGCGTAGGCCACGTCACCCTTCTTGCTCTTGAGGATGACCGGCATGATCTGGTCCTTGAAGTAGCCGGCCTCGGTTGCGCGTTGGGCGCGGTTGTGGCTCAGCACGGCCAGCGCGTCCTGGTCTTCGCGACTGATGCCCCACTTGGCGGCGATGTTCTCGGCCGTTACACCCATGTGGATGTTGTGAAACGGGTCGTGCAGTGCACCGATCATCATGTCGATCATCTTGGTGTCACCCATACGGGCGCCCCATCGCATATTCAACGACGCAAAGGGTGCGCGGCTCATATTTTCGGCGCCGCCGCCAATGGCGATATCGGTGTCGCCCAGCATGATGCTCTGGCTGGCCGAGATGATGGCTTGCAGGCCAGACCCACACAGGCGGTTCACGTTGAATGCGGGCGTGCCTTCTGCACAGCCGCCGTTGACGGCTGCCACGCGAGACAGGTACATGTCTTTGGGTTCGGTGTTGACTACATGGCCAAACACCACATGACCGACGTCCTTGCCCTCGACATTGGCGCGCGCCAGTGATTCGCGCACCACTTGGGCGGCCAGTTCGGTCGGGGCAATGTCTTTCAGGCTGCCGCCAAAAGTGCCAATGGCGGTGCGCACGGCGCTAACTACAACTACTTCGCGGGTCATGGAGTCTCCTGTTAATAAAAATGGTGGGTGCGAGTGTGGACTGCTTTGTCTACAGCGGGCTGACAGAGCGCAGGCTGGCATTCAGTATGGCACGGGGCACGTCAAACACCGTCGCACAAGCCGCTGAGATCCCCAAACTCGGATACGGCTTTCCAAGAACGCAAATATTGTGATTATGTTGATGTATGTCAAACATATGGACGAGTGCAGCCTTGCCTAAAGAAAGCTGCTGCGTTTGCCTGATTTTTCAATGGCCGACGTGACCGGTTTTGCAGTTTGTCCCACCGCAATACCGCAGTTCCTATGCCGAATAGTCTCGATATGCAAGCAAATTCCTACTAAAACAATCGGATGATGCACTGCGTAAACAACGATGTACTGCGCGTAAACCCTTGGTTAAGTTTGACCGGGTAATCCCTTAGGAGCAGAATCGCGACGAGATGGGAAAGGGGTTTATCCCATCGGAATAACCTAGATTTTTTTGACCAATACATCACCATGAAACTTACATCACTCTCCATCGTCCTGAGTTCGGTTGCAATTACGTTTGCCGCGCTGGTGCCGGCTCATGCAGCGGTGGATGAGGATGCGGCGAAGGCTCTCTTTAAGAAGAACGACTGCACCAAATGCCACGCTGTGGATAAATCCAAAAAAGGCCCCTCCCTGAAAAAGATTGCCGAAAAGTACAAAGGCAAGGCCGATGGTCAGGAAAAAGCCATCAAGAACATGACCTCGACGCCTAAGGTCAAACTGGAAGATGGCACCGAAGAAGAGCACAAAATGATCAATACCAAAGACCAGAAAGAGTTGAAGAACCTGGCGGACTGGATCTTGTCGCAATAAGCACGCAGGCGCGCAGCAATGCGCGCCGGGTGCTGCGACGTGTCAGATGAGCTCCGTTTTGCGCGGTGCAATGTTAGGGAAAAAGAAAATGAAACTCCTGCGACAGTTATTAGCTTTGTGTTTGACCTTGGGCGCTTTTGCGCTTGCGCCGTCGGCGGTGGCCGCCGACGACCTGTTTCTCAAGGGTGACGCGGCGTGTACCGAGTGCCACGACGAAACGGATGGTCCCAACCTCCTCGCCATCGGAAAAACCCGCCACGGCACACAGGCCGATAGCCGCGCGCCGACCTGCACCAGTTGCCACGGTGCCAGCAAGGAACATCTGGGGTACAAAGGCTCCGAAAAGCCTCCCAAGCCTGAAGTTACTTTCAATGTTAAATCCGCCGCAACTGCCGATGCACGCAACGGCGCCTGCCAGGACTGCCATGCCAAGGACTCGAAGCGCTCGCACTGGCAAGGCAGTACCCACCAGGCACGTGATGTGACTTGCGCCGCTTGCCACAAGGTGCACGTTGCCAAAGATGCTGTTCGTGACAGGCGCAGCCAGAGTGAAACCTGTTTTGCCTGCCACAAAGAGCAGCGCACACAAGGTTCCAAACCCTCACACCACCCGGTTGCAGAAGGCAAGATGGCATGCTCGGATTGTCATAACGTGCACGGCTCCACAGGCCCCAGCCTGATGAAGCGCAATAGCGTCACGGAAACCTGCTACACCTGCCACATGGAAAAGCGCGGCCCCTTCGTGCACAGCCACCAACCGGTGGACGAGGATTGCTCCATCTGCCATAACGCCCATGGCACAACGGCGGCCAGCATGTTGAAGAGCAGGCCACCGTTCCTGTGCCAGACCTGCCACACCCCACACGGCGCGATACAGCCGTCTACGGCAACCGGTCCTGTCACCAATCCTGGCTGGTGGAATGGGTCCACGATCACCCAAGGTCGGAGTTGCATGAACTGCCACACACAGGTGCATGGAAGTAATAACCCAAGCACTGCCCTTCCGACGCCACAGCGTCTCTTACGATAAACGGGTGACCACATGAGCACACCTAAACTCAACATGCATTGCGTATCGACACGCACGATTCTCGTCCTCGCCCTCATGGCGGCCTTTGGTTCGGCACATGCCGATGGCGAGATCGACAAACTTAGCAAGCCCGACACCGCTTCTGTTTCGACAGGAGCTGCCGGTTCGGTAGGTTCTCGGAAGGACCGCAGCATCGCGGGTCAGTACAACGGCTGGAGCGATACCGAGTCCGCCGTTTTGCTCGATTTCGACTACCTGACGCGCGACGACCAAACCGGAACATGGACGATGGCCGAAGGGCGTAATCTGGGCATGGACGACCGCGAACTGCGCTTTTCTCGTAATGTCCAGGGGCAGTGGAATGTCGCTGGCGAGTACAACGAACAAGTTCGCCACGACCCGCTGACCATCAATACCGGCATGAGAGGGATCGGCTCTACGACACCGACGACCAATCTCGTTGCGCTGGGTGCGGGGGGCGATGCCAATCTTGATCTCAAACGCAAAGCCTATACATTGTCAGGCCTCAAATGGCTATCGCCAAGCCTGACGCTCGAAGCAAGCTTCAAGACTGAAGACAAGGACGGTACTCGACTATCCGGAATCGGCGGCTATTGTTCAAACGCCATCAGTCCGTTGTGCGTAGGCGCGACAACGACTATCGGAGCGCTTTTTTTATTGCCTGAACCTGTTAAGTTCACGACCCGACAAATCGAAGGCGAGCTCCACTACTTTGATGAGAAGCTCAACCTCACCGGCGGCTACTATGTGTCGTTCTTTAATAACTCGAATAGTGCCGTTGGCTTAGGTGGCATCAGTGGCGTGCTCGGCGCCGGTGCTACGCAGGGGGCACTGGCTGCCAACTTGGCAATGCCAGTCGCACTGCCGCCCGACAATCAGGCACAGCAGTTTTACCTATCTGGTACTTACGCACTCCAGCCCGACACCCGTGCCAATTTCAAGCTCGCATATACCCGTGCGACGCAGAATGAGAGCTTTGGCAGCTTAGGAGCAGGTAGCCTCGACGGTGCAGTCGATACCACCTTAGCACAAGCCGGTCTGACGACGCGACCAATGAAGGGTCTGACCCTCAATTTCAGCGGCCGTTACGAAGCAAAGAAGGACAAAACACGTCTTGATAATTATCTCGTCGACAGTGCGGGAACTTTCTACACCAACTCCCAGGGCAATTCGTCGCGGGTAAACGCCAAGGTTGAGGCGCTGTACCAGATTTCCAGAGATTATCGTGGTCTGCTGGCGGTTGATTACGCCGCTATCAAGCGGGATCGTGCAGAGGCCACGACGCTGATTCCCAGTACCTCAATGGCAGCCATGAGGGAACGGACCAATGAAGTCGGCATCCGTGCCGAGCTGCGCCGATCCATGTCGGAAACAGTCAATGGCTCTGTCAGCGTGGGGCATAGCGTTCGCGATGGTTATCACTGGTACTCACTTGATCCGGCCAGCCGGTACGCCTTCATAAGCTACGGCGCCAGTAGCAACCTGAACGGCATTTTCCCCATGACGATGGTGGACCGCAATCGCGACAACATCAAGGTGACGGCTGATTGGGCTCCCACCGAGGCGCTTTCAATCCAGGCATCGATCGATCGAGGTACCGACCACTTCAAGGTACCTACGACAGCGGGCCTGAATGATACGAAGGTCTTCTCATTCAGCGTAGATTCCAGTTACAAAGTCAACGACATGTGGGCTCTGACAGGCTACGCCAGCACTGGGCAACAGACATTGGGGATGCGCCAGCAAGTTGGTTACATTGCAGATTTAACCAACATGAACACCGCCGTCGGATTCGGTGCAATCGGCACTTTCAGCTCTAAGCTAGAAATCGGCGGCAATCTTTCTTATTTGAAGGATATCAACCGCAACGAGATCAGTATGACCACTGGTGCTGCTGTTGCCGACCTGCCACCAGACGAAACTTATCACAGCAGGGTGCTGAAGCTGTACAGCAAGTACGCCCTCGACAAGGTTTCGGACATACAGGTCGACCTGATCCATCAGCGCATCGAATACCACCAGTGGGCGTGGAGCAATGGCAGTGTTCCGTTCGCATTCTCGGATAACTCGACTGTGACGTTGCAACCTGACCAACAAGTAACTTATTTTGGAGTGAAATATGTGTACAGATTCAAGTAAACGCGTAGTCAGGTTGAAAGACAGAAGTTTTGGTAGTAGTCCATTGCCGGGGCGAAGTAGCGATGGGTTCTTTGATATCACGCGTTTTTCCCAAGTTTGCAGTGTAATTTTTTTTGGTGAGGTAAGAATATGAAACGTACGCTAATTCGGCTTGGCCTGTCAGCTCTGATTACGTCAGCACTGTTTGGCTGCGGTGGCGGTGGGGCTGATGGCGTGCCTGGCACGTCCGCACCACCTGTCACGGTAACAACCACGGGTCCGGGTCTCAATCCGGCCTCAAT
>CANNRR010000194.1 GCA_947508055.1 Burkholderiales bacterium | reverse complement strand
TGGGGCCAGGGCTTTGCGGCGCCCACGTTCAGCGAAGAAGTAGAAGTGCTGTCACAACGCCTTGTGGGAGAAAAGCACTTGTCGCTGAAGCTCAAACACCAGGGACAACCGGTAGACGGCATCTGGTTTGGTCGCACCGAGCCTCTGCCTGCCAGAGTGACTCTTGCGTTCCGACTGGATGCCGACGAGTGGAACGGTGTTCGCCGTGTGCGCTTTCTGATTGAAGGCGCACAAATACCGGCCTAACGTGTAATGACGACCTTTTGGTACAAGCCACCGAAATAGGTCTGCTTCTCGACCTTGGAGACTTTAACGTCCGTTGGGAGCCAGTCGACGATTTCACCGCGCCAGACGTCCATGGCAAAGGGCTCCAAGGTCGTCAGAATGGGAACCATGATGTACCGAAATGGATTGACGGCTACCGGCTTGTGGTAGTCCACAAAAATCAGCTTCCCGCCTGGCTTAGTGACACGCAGCGCCTCTGAAATGGTCTTGCGCCGTACATCGGCGGGTTGCTCATGCAGCAGGAAAAACACCACCACCGAATCGTGACTGCCGTCTTCAAAGTGCAGATCGGTCGAGTCTTGCAGCAGCGCATTCACATTCTGCGGGTTGCTCAGCTTGGATTGCAGGTTTTTGATCTGGATCGGCGCCACATCGATTACATCAACACTGCCCTGCGGACCCAACCGGCGCACCAGGTGCTCGGTAAAGTCACCATAGACACAGGCGACCTGTAGTACACGGCCGTTGACCACATCACCCATTTCCCGCAACGCAGCGTCCCGCAGTTTGGCGAAGTTGCCCCACAAAATAAGGTTCACCAACCACTGGCGCTCAAATATATGAACCGCCCGGGGATGCAGATACGCCCACCAGTAGGTGTTGTGCAGGTAGTCCGGGATGGTCGCAGGTGCCAGCGAACGCCCACCACCCAGCGGCTGGAGCGAATCGGCTTGCGCCATTGCAGCAGTTTGTTTTGGACTCACAAAAAAACCTTTGTATGGACCGTGGGAAGCTCACTCAGTGCTGATCACCGAGTGAGCAAATAAAGTAAATGCTCAGATACGCAGCAAGTACACCACAGACAAACCGGTACCAACGGCTGCCACCAGATAAACCACGATTGCGACGATGGCGTCCTGGCGCAGTCCGAAGTCGTGCAGAGTGACTCGCAAACGGTGTGCAGCGTGCCACAGAAACAGCGTTAGCACCCCAAATATGATGACTTTTCCAAGCCAGTTGGCCGCAAACGCATGCAAATTGGCATAGCTAAACACGGTCGGTGCATGCCCCATGGAAACCATCAGGAACAGCAACGCCAGCACAGGCGCCAAAAATGCAGCCAGCGTGCCGCCGGCGGCAAACAGACTCCAGAAGATCGGCTTATTGGATTTGGCCATGGCTAGATCACTCCCGCAAAAAACATCACCACCAGCGAGGCAATGGCCCACACCGCGTAGTGCGCACCGATGATGTATTTGCCTGCCAAAAACTCCTCCCCGATCTGGACCGGCAAGGCCTTGGGTGTGACATTGAACCAACTGGTGGCGTTGTGCAGGGCAAAGATCAACACCAGCAACATTCCGATGACGCTCATCGGGCTCTGAATCGCGGCTATAAATGACGCGTAGGCCTCTGGCCCCTTGGACAGGCGCTCCAGCGTACACAGCATCAGCAACGCAAACGCACCAATGAACACACACGTCACTTCGCGCGACATGTAGCGCATGTAGCGCGGATGCTTCAGCCACCAGCCGGTCTTGGAAACCGGGCGAACAAAAGGTTTGCGGCTCATCAGCTGTCCGCCGGGCCGCCCCAAGGATGGCTGCACCCCCTCGGGGGGCCTAACGGAGTTAGGGTTGGGGGTTGTCATTTCTTTCCTCCTGGCAACAAGTGTTCTTTGAACCAGTCCAGCGTGCTGGCGACCTTGACCTGCTGCAAAGCGCCAGCCGGATCAACCGCTTTAGGGCAGACCTCCGAGCAGGCACCTACAAAAGAGCACTCCCAGACGCCGACATCGGTTGCGATGACTTCCTGGCGCTCGTCACGCCCGCCATCGCGCGAATCCAGGTTGTACCGGTGGGCCAGCGCAATCGCCGCAGGGCCGATGAACTTGGGCTGCAACGCGTACTCGGGGCAGGCCGCGTAGCACAACATGCAGTTGATGCACATGGAAAACTGCCGGTACTTCATCAACTGCGCCGGGGTCTGCTTGTACTCGCCTTCGGCGATGGTCTTCTTCTCTTTCGGAATCAGGTAGGGCTTGACACGCTTGAGCTTGTCAATAAAGTCGTCAGCCACCGTGACCAGGTCGCGCTCGATCGGAAAGTTGGCCAGTGGCTCGACGCGGATCAGGCCTTCGTAGTCACGCAAGAAGGCGTGACACGACAACTTGGGCTCGCCGTTTACCATCATGCCGCAACTACCGCACACCGCCATATGGCAGGACCAGCGATAGGCCAGCGTGGGGTCCAGGCTTTCCTTCACCGCGTTGAGCGCGTCCAGCACCACCCACTCTTCGTTGCACTCCACCTCATACTTTTGAAAGCGTGGTTCGGTGTCCTTCTCAGGGTCGTAGCGCAGTACTTCCAGTTGGACCATGCGCTTTTTTAGCTGTGTCATTTGTGGTCTCCAGAATAGTCACGCACACCGGGCGGAGACTTGGTGATCACCACGTCCAGGTAGTCAATACGGGGGGCATCAAGCCCCTGGTAATAGGCCATGCTGTGGCGCAGGAAATTCTGGTCATCGCGCTGCACATAATCCAGCCGTTGGTGTGCCCCGCGGGACTCCTTGCGTGCCAGCGCGCTGACGGTCAATGCCTCGGCGCAGTCGAGCATGCTGCCCAACTCCAGCACCTGGAACAGGTCGGTATTGAATACATTGCTCTTATCGTGGAGCATGACCTTCTGGTAGCGCTGGCGAAGCTCCGCGATCTTGGCAACCGCTTCACGCAAGCCATTTTCTTCACGATACAGACCTGCGTTCTTCTCCATCGTATCCATCATCTCCTTGCGCAGGCCCGACATGGATTCGTTGCCATCGGTACGCGAGAACAGTTCACGAACCCGAGCCTGAGACTCTTTTGCCTTGACCTCCAGCGCCGCCCTATTGGGTGCTGGCAGACCCTTGATGTGCTCAATGGCTGACAAGGCTGCACTCTTGCCGAACACCAGCAACTCGACCAGAGAATTGGATCCCAGACGGTTCGCTCCGTTAAGACTGACGCACGCGCACTCGCCAGCGGCAAACAGCCCCGGCAACGGCGTAGCGGCCTTGGTGTTGGTAGAAATGCCGCCCATCATGTAGTGCACCACTGGCCGGATCGGAATGGCGTCCTTGACGATGTCCACGCCAAGGTAGGCAATGCCCAATTCGCGCACCAATGGCAGGCGCTCATCGATGTATTTTTCACCCAAATGGCGCATGTCCAGCATCACGCATTCGCCCCATGGCGTTGTCACGGTGTTACCCTTTTGCAGCTCATGCCAGTAAGCCTGGCTCACGCGGTCGCGGGGACCAAGCTCCATGGTCTTGAGCTGCGGCTTGCCAAGCGGCGTCTCGGGGCCCATGCCGTAGTCCTGCAGGTAGCGCCGGCCATTCTTGTTGAGCAGCACGCCGCCTTCACCGCGACAGGCTTCCGTCAACAGACTTCCGGTATTGGGCAGGCCCGTGGGGTGGTACTGCACAAACTCCATGTCCTTGAGTGGCACACCGGCCCGATAGGCCATGGCCATGCCGTCGCCCGTCTTGATGGCGCCATTGGTGCTGAACGGGAACATGCGCCCTGCACCACCACCAGCAATGATGACCGACTTGGCATGGAACTGCTTGATCATGCCGCTGCGCATTTCCATGGCGGTAAGGCCCTGACAGCGCCCGTCTTCCACCAGCAGATCCAGCGCGTAATACTCGTCAAAACGGGTAATCGTCGGGAACTGTAGGGTGGTCTGAAACAAGGTATGCAGAATGTGAAAGCCCGACTTGTCAGCGGCAAACCAGGTGCGCTGCTTCTTCATACCACCAAAAGGCCGCACCGCCACGGAACCATCTGCCTCGCGGTTCCAGGGGCAACCCCAATGCTCAAGCTGCATCAGTTCTTTGGGCGCCTCGTGCACAAAGTACTCGACACAATCCTGATCCGACAACCAGTCGCCGCCGCCAACGGTGTCGTCAAAGTGCAAGTCAAAACTGTCATCCGGTTTGACAACACCTGCCGCCCCACCCTCGGCCGCGCAGGTATGGCTGCGCATGGGGTACACCTTGGAGATAAGTGCAATGCGAAGCGTAGGGTCTTTCTCGACCAACGCAATCGCCGCTCGCAAACCTGCGCCACCAGCACCAACGATCGCAACGTCAACTTCTACGAGTTCCATGTTTTCCTTTCAACCACCGAAGTGATATCAATTTCGCAAACCTGTTTCCTACAAGTCTTTACAGGCTTGTGAAGAATCCAATGCCAACCAGCGTCAAGAGCGTCAAACCACAGGCAATCAGCACAAACGCCAAAGCCTTGGCAGCGCCCAGTTTGCCCGGTGATGGAGCATCTACCAGGCGGCTCTCCAATTCACCACTTTCAACCAGGCGCTGGTACTCCAGTGGATGCTCGTGCTTGAACTCTTCAATAGAGAACGTTCCGGTAAACATCACCACTTCAACCGGGAACTTGTCAGGGCGGAAGTGGTTATTGAAGAAGTGCACGGTGAACAGGAACACCACCGCCAGGAACGCTTCTTCACCGTGGAAGATGGCTGCCACATTGAACACCCAGCCCGGCAGGAACGAGCCGAACACACCAGGGAGCCACATCACCAGGCCACTGACGCCGATGATGGTGACACCCCAGAACGGTGCCCAGTAGTCAAACTTCTCCCAATAGGTCCAGCGGTCAAACTGCGGACGCGGGCCCATGCCGAAGAACCACTTGAACATACCCAGCATGTCATAGCCGTCCTTCAAATTGGGGATCATGGAGTTCGGGCCGAAGAACTTGAAGTTCTTCCAGTCGCGCATGATGCCCCAGACCATGTAGAACAGGTGCCAGAAGAACACGGCAGCAAAGATGACCGCGCAGACCCGGTGGATGGCTCCTGCAATGTGCGGGCCACCCAAAGCAGTCATGATGGCCGAGGCCCATGGTGCATCAGGGTAGAACAGCGGCATGCCAGTCAACGTCAGAATCATCAAGCTCAAAGCAAACGTGATGTGAGCCAGACGCCAGATCGGACTGAAGCGCTGTATGTGCTTGCCCGCGTGTTTGGCCAGCAAATCGTCGACCTTGATGTGGGGCTTGTTGCGGTTCTGCTGACGCTCTTTCCACTCGCGATAGAACCACAGCAATGTGTGCAGCCAGAAGAAGCCAAAGGTGCCAACCAACAACTGCACCATGATCTGGAAGGCGATCCAGATCTCGGGATAGCGCTTGAAGTCACCCGCATGGCCGTGCGGCTGGAACGTTGCAAAACCCGCAGGCGCCTTGGCCAAATCTTTCTTGCCACTATGGCAGGTCTCGCAGGTCTTCATGCGGTTGTCGGCATGGACCTTCGAGTTGGGGTCATCCGCCTTCAGGATGTCATGGCTGCCATGGCAGTTGTAGCACTTGGCGGTATAGGCATAACCCAGGGTGCTGATCTGCCCGTGGTAAGTGGCTTTGTAGGAAGCAAAGTTGGCTTCGTGGCAGGTTCCGCACTGGGCCGAAATAGCCACCTTGAACGGGTCGCCCGACGTGTTGCTCACCGCGTGCGAACTGTGGCAATCGGTGCACACCGCAGATTTGGGGTTGTGCTTCTCGAGCACCTCTTTGCCGTGAATGGAATCGGTGTAGGCTTCCAGTTGATCCGTGTGGCAATTCTCACCGCAGTTGGTGGAAACGCCCAGACGCCAGGCGGCGCGCTCGGGGGAATTGGCTGCTGGCACGTTGAAGCTGTGCGTGTCGTGGCAGTTATCGCACGATGCATTCGGCTTAGTCTTGTCGTCCGTATTGGGCCGCGCGTGGAACGACTTTTTGTACAAATCGATGTTCTGCGCGACCACACCCAAACGGGGCTTCTCGGTGGCTTTGCCTTCTTTTTGTGCTTTGTCCCACAAATCCTGGTGGCAACTGGCGCAATCAACTTTCTTCACCGCTTGCTGCGGATCCTTTTGATGCGCGTTGGCCGTCGCTGCGTTGTCCTTGATGTCAGTATGGCAGGCTATGCACTCCATCTTGGCGTGCACACCCTTGGCGAACGCGTCGGGCGCAATGCTGTGCAGCGCACGGGGCTTGCCTTCGGCGCCAGGCACGTCCAGCTTGCCCTTTTTGCCGTCATGGCAAGTTTGGCAGGTGGCGTTGTCGAGGGCCGCTGGTACATCTCCCCCTTTGTTGCCGCCGGCGAGTGCGGAACTTGCAATCAGCAGGCTGGCCACAAGCCCGGCAAACGTGGCCCTCAGACTTGATCGTGTGGTGTGCATAAATACTCTCTCCTGAATAGCGTTTGAGTTTAATCTGGCGTAGGCCGTGTTTATGGAATCGTATAGATTTTTAAAACACACTCGGTCCACTTGACCATAATGACTGAAGCCCCAGTATTCGAACATTTGACAGTGCCTAAGGCT
>CANNRR010000193.1 GCA_947508055.1 Burkholderiales bacterium | reverse complement strand
TTCATCCAGAAACTCGGCCCGACTGGCTTCTCCATGGCCTTCGTTCTTTAGAAAGTGATAGCGCGGCTCGTTGAAGAAACCCTCAAACGCATCCACCTTCAACTCCAGTAACGGTCCCTCGAATGCATCGCCCTTGCGGTTGATGCGAACCTGGCCACTGGCCTTGACCTGATCGGTTGGCTGAAAGTATTCCATCCGGTCAGCACGAATCACCGTTCCCGCCTTGCGCAACACCACGCCACCTTCGATCACCGAGTCAAGGTCCGGTCGACCGGACATGCGATCGCCCGTCACAAATACCGGCAAGCTTTTCGTTTGAACAGCCGGCAGTGCCTCCTCCAATCGGTCGCTGGGTTTGAGCAATATAGGCTCGCCGGCGCCCAGATCGGTTGAGTCCAACGCGGTTTGCGCCAAACCGGCACGGCCAACCACGAACAGACTGAGCACGAGTGCCAGAATGGACATCAGACGCCGATTGCCGTTCGAGCGGACGAGCGAATCGCACATCAGGGCGTACATGGAGCGGTGGATGGGATGATCAGCAAGGGACGGAAATTCTGGGCCAGAAGGCATCAACGGTTGTCAGGGCGGGGCTTTGTAGAATGGATTATCCATGAGCTCAATCTCCCACCAGTCACCGCCACCCTCCGTCCCCACGCCGTTGTGGACCGACTCGCAACGCCAGGCCTTGTTTGAAACCTGGTTTCAGGGCCTGCAGTCCACCCATCAGTTGGTTCCCGACTCGCTGCGCCTGGCTTCGGCCGACGCCAGCTTCCGACGGTACCTGCGCGTTGACACCCAGGCGGCGCGCCAACAGCTCAGCCTGATCATCATGGACGCGCCTCCTGAGCGTGAGAACTGCAAACCCTTTGTGGAAGTTGCCCAACTGATGGCTCAGGCTGGCCTTAAAGTACCCGAAGTGCTGGCTTGGGACGAAGCCAACGGTTTCATGCTGCTCACCGATTTGGGCGCCAACACCCTGCTGCAAGTCATTCGCCCGCAAGAACCGCCTCCACTGAACCGGTACCTGGACGCCGTAGAAGCGCTGGTTCAGTGGCAGCTGGCATCGCGCGAAGGGGTGCTGCCTGCCTACGACCAACCCATGTTGATGCGAGAACTCGAGTTGTTCCCCCACTGGTACGTGGGCGAGCACCGAAAATTCACACTCGATGCCACCCAGCGCAAGACAATGGACGATGCGTTTGCAAAAATTGTGACCAGCAACCTGGCCTGGCCCAGCGTCTATGTGCATCGCGACTTCATGCCCCGCAACCTGATGGTGGAAGACGTGGCCCCCACGATCAGCGCTGGCGCGTCATCGCTGCCCCCCGCGGGGGCGCGTTTCGCCTTGGGGCGGCCCGGCGGCGAAACTCCTGCCTCTGCCATCCGGCTCGGTGTACTGGACTTTCAGGACGCGGTTTATGGCCCCATCACCTACGACATTGCCAGCCTGATGCGCGATGCATTTTTGAGCTGGGACGAGGATTTTTGCCTGGATGTGACGATCCGTTATTGGGAAAATGCCCGTAAGGCCGGTCTGCCGGTCGGCGGCGACTTTGGCGAGTTTTACCGCGGTGTCGAGTGGATGGGCCTGCAGCGACACCTCAAAGTAGCGGGCATCTTTGCGCGCCTGACCCTGCGCGACGGGAAGCCCCAGTATCTGGCCGACACCCCCAGGTTTATTGACTACATACGCGCCACTTGCTCGCGCTATATGGAACTCAAACCACTGCTGCGCCTGGTCGAACGCATAGAAGGTATTCCCGTTCCAAATGCCTACGCATTTGGAAGAGTATGAGGCAAATAGGCCTGTAAACCCCGAATACATTGCGCAAGCAGCTCCTTATTTGATAGCAAGACACCATGCCCCGGTTTTATTGCCCAAACCCGTTGAACAGCGACACATTGCTCGAACTCCCCGCAGGCGCTGCGCGCCATGTGCAGGTGTTACGGCTGCAACCCGGCGACACCATCACCCTGTTCAATGGCGGACACCGTAGCACGCCAGCCGTGGACATGGGCAGCCACCCCAACGGTGAGTTTGAAGCCACCATCACCCACATGGGCCGCAGTGACGTCCAAGTTCGGGTCGGCACCTACCACGCCGTCGAGCGAGAAGCGGGGCTTGCCGTGCATCTGGCGTTGGGCATGCCGGCCAATGACCGCATGGACTGGCTGGTGGAAAAAGCCACCGAACTGGGCGTTGCAAGCATCCAGCCACTCATGACCGAGCGCAGCGTCCTGCGCCTGTCAGGCGAACGTGCAGACAAAAAAATCGCCCATTGGCAGAGTGTGGCCATTGCCGCGTGCGAGCAGTGCGGGGGCAACCGTGTGCCGCAACTCATGCCGGTCAAAACGATCCAGGCCTGGCTGCAAAGCCAGCCACCCAAAACGACCGGTGCACGCTGGCTACTGTCGCTGTGCGAGGGCGCCAGTCCACTGACGCAGCACCTGGCCCACGCAAGGGCGGCAGACACCACTTTTTTGTCGGGCCCCGAAGGGGGCCTGAGCGCAGCTGAAGAAACCGCCGCCGCAGCTTGCGGGTTCACGCCCGTCACGCTGGGGCCTCGGGTCTTGCGCGCTGAGACCGCCGCCCTGTCGGCTCTGGTTCGGCTGCTGGTATAGAGAGGGAGCAGCGTCGTCAGGCGCATCAGGGTTTGTACGCGTCTAGGTTGATAACCCAACTCTTACGGGGTTGGGCATACTACAGTGCCGTCTTTTCCCATTTGCCAGGAGTGCTTTTTTGATATCCGAATCGATGCGTAATACCATTCGTGCCACCGGCCTCGGAGCTCTGATGAAGGGGGCCGGTCTTGTGACCCGCTTCATCCCCATTCCCCAGCCCACCTTGCTGGTCGGCCCAGGTTCCAGTGGACGCCTGGGGCAGGCCATTGCTGGCTTCGGACACCGCAAGATCCTGATCGTCACCGACAGCATCATCTCCAAACTCGGCTTGCTGGGCGACCTTACCCAGGCGCTGGCCGCAGGCGGTGCCCAGTTTGTGGTGTTTGATGAAATCACGCCAGACGCCCCTATTCCGCTGATCCAGAAGGGCATTGATTTCTACCACGAGCATGACTGCGATGCCATCGTCGCCTTTGGTGGCGGATCAAGCATGGACGCATCCAAAGCCATCTCGGTGGCAGTGTCCAACCCCAAGCCGCTCAACCAACTGGCCGGCTACCTCAAAGGTTTGCGCGCGCCGGTCAAGATTTATGCCGTTCCAACCACCGCCGGTACCGGCTCGGAGGTCACCGTTGCCGCCGTCATTTCTGACCCGGTCAACCACAAGAAACTGGTCATCGTCGACCCCCGCATGGTGCCCAAGATGGCGGCACTGGACCCCACCCTGATGACGGGCTTGCCGCCGCACATTACCGCTGCCACAGGCATTGATGCGCTGACCCACGCGATCGAAGCCTTTGTTGGCAACTGGAAGACCTCTTACTCCGATGGCATGGCGCTGTCTGCCGTCGGCCTGATCTTCGAGAACCTGCGCACCGCCTATACCGATGGCAAAAACCTGGACGCCCGCGAAAAGATGTCGCTCGCCTCCACCTATGCCGGCTTTGCCTTTACCCGCGCCAATGTAGGCTACGTGCACGCCATTGCCCACCAGTTTGGAGGCCTCTACCACACGCCGCACGGACTGGCCAATGCCATCATGTTGCCCTTTGTACTGAAGTTCTCGCACCCGGCCATCGTTGACCGTTTGGCCCAACTCGCCGTTGCGGCACGGCTCGGAACGGCTAGTGAGGACGCGGATGTACTGGCGCAAAAATTCCTGGATGCAGTGGACCAACTGAACCAGGATCTGGGCATTCCAACCAGCCTCGCGGCCTTGAAGGAATCCGACATCCCCGCACTGGCCAAGGCAGCTTGCTGGGAGGCCCACACCGGCTACCCGGTGCCGCGTTATATGTCGCAAGAAGTGTGCGAAGCGGTCATCCGCAAAGCGCTTCCAAAGCTTGAGGCCCCCCCACAGGCTCCTGCCAAAAGAAAGAAAAGGCAACCCAAGTGAATGCGTGACGTCAGCAAGAATTGCCTGGCGAAGTTATTGAAACCATTAGAGGAGAGAGAAATGAAAAAAGTTGTCACAGTCACCCTGGGTTCATCCAAACAGGATTTCGAATTCAAGACCGAGTTTTTGGGCCAATCCTTTTCCGTGCGCCGCATGGGCGCCGATCAGGACACCGGCAAGGCGTGGGAACTGATGCGCCGCCAACAAGCCACCGCCGATGCCATTGGTCTGGGCGAAATCAGCGACCACTATCATGTCGGCCTGCGCACCGTGGTCAACAAGGAAACCCAGCGACTGACCAACGTGGTGACCCGTGTCCCCGTCACAACCGGTGCGACCCTGCGTCGCCTGCTGCAAGTGCGCGCTGTTCGCTATGTACAAAAAGAGCTGGGCCACTACTTCAACAACAACCTGGTGCTGTTTCTCTCGGGTATGCGCAACTACGACATGGCGGTAGCCCTGTCCGACTACACCAAGAACCTGAGCTTTGCTGACGCCCTGTTCCAGACCGGCGCACCCACCATGCTGGGATCGCTCGATCAATTGGAGTTGTACGCCAAGGGCAGCAACTTCATGCTGTCGGGCAAAACCGGTCAAATGCTCGAGGCGTCTCTGTCGGGCATCAAGAATAAGCTTGTAGCTGACGTTGTCGCCAAGTCCCACGTTATTGTGGGCACCTATGCCGAAATCAAGGCGGTTGGCAATGCCACCAACCTGGACGGCAAGACCATCATCACTTCGGCAGTAACCGACGAGCGCATGGCTTTTTTCACCAAGTGCAAAGTCAACCTGGTGATCGACGTGTCGCCCAAGCTGTTCCCCGAGGTGGTGGGCATCAATACCATCGAAGCCATGATTTTGGCTGCACTGGAAAAACCACAAGAAGAAGTGTCGGACGACGATTTCGATGAAATTCTCACGGAACTCGATATCAAGCCTCGCTTGCTGCACCCCACCGGCAAGTTCCGCAACATTCGGCGTTTTGCCTTCGTCATCCACCCCCTGAGCCAAAACTACATCAAGAACGCGTTTCCCATCCCGAAGTCAACCCCCAAGTTTGTCATGGACAGGGTTGAAACCCTGGCCGCTCACATGCCACCCATGGTGTATTGCAAGATGAGCAATATCGTCTCGCCAACCGGTGCCGAAGCCGAGGGCTGGCTGATCTCGGTCGGTGGCACCCCCAAGGAAATGCTCTCGCGCAGCCCCGAGTTCACCTACCGCCGCCTGCTGCAGGCCTCCAAGATGGCTGAGAAGATGGGTGCGCAGATCATGGGCTTGGGCGCTTTCACCAAGGTGGTCGGCGACGCCGGTATCACCGTTGCGCGGCGTTCAAGTTTGCCCATCACCACGGGTAACAGTTACAGCGCCTCCGGAGCGCTGTGGGCCGCTGCGGACGCCATGCGTCGCATGGGACTGGTGCACATCAACAAACACAACAAGAAAGTTGCGGCAAAAACCATGGTGATCGGTGCATCCGGCTCGATCGGCTCCGTGAGCGCGCGCTTGCTGGCCATGTCTTTCGACGAGGTCTACCTGGCAGGGCGCACCTTGAGCAAACTCGATGAACTCAAAGCATCCATCCTCAAGGAAACGCCGGACGCAAAAGTCTTCACCACCATCGACTACAACGAGTTGCTGGCCGACATGGACATGATCGTCACCTCGACATCGGGCGCAGGCAAGGAAATTCTCGACATCATGCGGGTCAAGCCCGGCTGCGTTATCACCGACGTGGCACGCCCGCTGGACTTGCCCGCCTCGGATGTCGCCAAGCGCCCTGACGTGCTGGTCATCGAGTCCGGCGAAATTGACCTGCCTACCAAGGTGAAGGGCATGAAGAGCATTTCCCTGCCACCCAACGTGATCTATGCATGCCTTGCCGAAACCATTGTGCTGGCGCTGGAAGGCCGCTTTGAAGTATTCACGGTCGGACGCGATACCGAGTGGGAAAAGGTCAAGGAGATCTACAAACTGGGCATCAAGCACGGCATGAAGCTGGCGGCCATTTCAGGAGTTAACGGCGTCTTCTCGGACGAAGACATTGCCAAGGTGGTGGTGCGGGCCAAGAAGGCACGGCTGACCTGGAAAGACGGTGCCGCAGCCAAGCAGCCGATCGCAAAGACCGTTGCCAAGAAAGCGGCTCCCAAGGCGCCGGTAAAGAAATCCGTCACAGCGCCCGCAGTCGTAAAAAAGGCGCCCGCCAAAAAGGCAGCGGCGCGTAAAGCGGTAGCCGCAAGCTGAGTTGAACCGCAACCTTTGGCTTCTGGCCTTGTGCCAGGGCCTGTTTCTAACCAATAACGTTGCTTTCATTGCCATCAACGGCTTGGTCGGCCTGAGCCTGGCGCCGTTTGGCTGGATGGCGACGTTGCCCGTGATGGGCTATGTCGTGGGTGGCGCACTGAGCACGCCGCTGGTGGCGCGCACGCAATCGCAGTTTGGCCGGCGCACGTCGTTTCAAATCGGACTGGCCGTGGCTTTGGGGTCCGCCTGTGTGGCGGCCTGGGCGGTGATGGACAAGAATTTCTGGCTCCTGGTGGCCGCCACCGTTGTGGCGGGTTATTACAGCGCCAACGGTCAGCTCTACCGTTTTGCGGCAGCTGAGCTGGTACCGGTTCCGCAGCGCGAGCGAGCCGT
>CANNRR010000192.1 GCA_947508055.1 Burkholderiales bacterium | reverse complement strand
CTTTTGTCCGCGACAACAAGGACGGCCTGGTCGATGCGGTCAATGCCGATTACGGCAATCGCTCCCGCCATGAGACCTTGTTTACCGAAATTTTCACGGTGATTGACGGTGTCGACCACGTACTCAAGCACCTCAAGAAATGGATGAAACCGCAGCGCCGCAGTGTCGATCTGCGTAATTTTTTTGGCGCCCGCAACCGGGTAGTGCCCCAACCTTTGGGTGTTGTTGGGGCCATCGTGCCCTGGAACTTTCCCATCAACCTTAGCTTCACCGGTCTGATCTATACGTTCGCAGCGGGCAATCGGTCCATGGTCAAGATGTCTGAAAACTCCCGCCACCTGGCAGGGTTCCTGATAGAAAAGATGCCCGCCTATTTTCCCAGAGAAAAACTTGCGTTTTTCGATGAGACCGGGGGAGTTGGTGTTGAGTTTTCGAAACTCAAGTTTGACCACATCCTGTTCACGGGTTCCGGCCAGACGGGTCGTGCCGTGATGGCTGCAGCTTCGCAAAACCTGTGCCCCGTTACGCTGGAAATGGGGGGCAAATCACCCGCCATCCTGTGTGAAGATTTCCCCTTGCAAAAGGCGGCAGAGCGATTGCTGTTTGTCAAGTTGCTCAACGCAGGGCAAATTTGTACTACGGTGGATCACCTCTACTTGCCAAAAGGAAAGACCGCCGCTTTTGTGGCCATTGCCAAAGAAATTGTGAGCAAGCGATACCCCCTGCTTGCCTCGCCCGACTTCACCTCGATCATCGATGATCGATCCTTTGCCCGCCTTACCGCTGCGCTGGAAACCGCCCAGGCTGGTGGCGCCACGCTGGTACAACTCATTCCCGGTCCCAGGTGGGATGCAGCGAGCCGAAAGATTGCGCCCCATCTGGTCCTGAACGCCCCGGCTGACAGCGCCCTGCTGACACGGGAGATTTTTGGCCCCATCCTGCCCGTCATTGAATACAGCTCGCTAGAGGAGCCGATACGCGCCATCAACAGCGGCGCACGGCCTTTGGCCATCTACCCCTTCAGCAATGACAGTCAGACCATCCAGACCCTGCTGGAGCGCGTCATGTCGGGCGGCGTCAGTGTCAACGACGGTTTGTTCCACGTCGCTCAGCATGACCTGCCCTTTGGCGGTGTCGGTGAAAGCGGAATGGGGCACTACCATGGGTTTGAGGGCTTTGTCACTTTTTCAAAAATGCGGCCCGTGTTTTACCAAGCTTCATTCAGTGCGCTCAGGTTCATGTGGCCGCCCTACGGGAAGTTCGCGACCAAGTACCTCGATTTCCTGACCAAATAATTTACCGTTTAAAAGGTTCTCAATGCAAGACCAAGAGTTTGATTTCGTCGTCGTTGGCGGCGGCGCTGCCGGGTGTGTCGTGGCCAGTCGCCTGTCCGAAGACCCTCGTGTTTCGGTTTGTCTGCTTGAAGCAGGCGGGTCTGACTCCTCGGCTTTCATTCAGGCCCCACTCGGCTTTGCTGCCACCGCCGCGCTCGGCATCCACAATTGGAATTTCAACACCACGCCCCAAACGGGACTCAATGGCCGCCGCGGTTTTCAACCACGCGGCAAAGTCATGGGTGGCAGCAGCTCGGTTAATGCCATGGTCTATACGCGCGGCAACCGACTGGATTACGACAACTGGGCCGCGCAGGGAAATCCCGGCTGGTCGTATGAAGAAATACTTCCGCTCTTCAAGCGGGCCGAGAACAGCGAGTGTTTCGGTGCCGATGCCTATCATGGCATCGGTGGCCCGCTCAACGTGAGCTATTTGCGAAGCCCAAGCCCCATCAATCAAGTTTTTCTGGAGGCCTGCGAGAAACAGGGCCTGCCCCAGACCAAGGACTACAACGGCGCCACCCAGTTTGGCTGTGCTCCGGCACAGGTGACGCAAAAAAATGGTGAGCGCTGCAGCGCGGCCAAGGCCTACATCACCCCGCATCTGGACCGCCCCAACCTCACCGTCATCACACAAGCCCATACCCAGCGTATCTTGCTGGAGGCCAAGCGGGCTGTCGGCGCTGAATTCTTGCGCAATGGGGAAAGCGCCAAGGTGCGCGCCCGGCGCGAAGTCATCTTGTCTGGCGGCGCCTATGGCTCGCCTCAATTGTTGATGCTGTCGGGGATTGGTCCTGCAGCCCACCTTGAGGAACTTGGCATACCCGTTGTGCAGGACCTGCCAGGCGTTGGTCAGAACCTGCACGACCACGTTACCGCGGTTCTAATCTACCGAACCCAGCGCAAAGAGTCCACTTTCGGGTTCTCGTTTTCCGGGTTGGTTCAAATTGTGCGCAGTATCTTTGAATGGCGCAACAAGCGAAGCGGCATCGTAACGAGCAACGTTGCTGAATCACAGGCTTTCATGTTTGCCGATAAAACCGAAGACGCGCCCGACATCCAGTTGGCCTTGTGTACTGGCATCGTTGACGATCACACCCGCAAGAACCACCTCGGGCATGGCTATACGCTGCACGTTACCCTCATGCGCCCAAAGAGCCGTGGCAGCGTCAGACTGCAAAGCGCAAACGCAAAAGACGCACCCTTGATAGATCCGCAGTTCTTGACTGACCCTCGCGATATGACCAGCCTGATCAAAGGTTCACAAATCGGCTATGACATCATGCAAGAGCAAGCCTTTGCCCCGTATCGCGGAAATATGCTTTATCCATTTGAGCGCAACAACCCAACCCAGATCGAGCAATTTCTGCGCGACCATGCGGACACCGAATACCATCCTTGCAGCACCTGCAAAATGGGTCCTTCCAGTGATCCCATGGCCGTGGTGGACTCCAGCCTGAGGGTCTACGGCATAGAGAGCCTGCGCGTCGTGGATGCATCCATCATGCCGCAGTTGGTCTCTGGCAATACGAACGCCCCCACCATCATGATTGCCGAAAAAGCGGTGGACATGATTCGCGCTCCGTCTGCGTCATCAAGCCTGAACCGCTAATATCCTCTCCTGCGCCATTCATCTCCAATTTCATAAAACCACCTGAAGGACTTTTCATGAAACTTTATTACTCACCCGGTGCTTGCTCACTGTCAGTTCACATTGCACTCAAGGAGTCTGGTCTGGCCTTTGAAGCGGTTGCCGCCCCCACCAAAACCCACCAACTCGCTGACGGCACCGATTACTACACGATCAATCCACTCGGCTATGTACCCCTTCTCGTGCTCGACGATGGCAGCCAGTTACGTGAAGGCCCGGCGATCGTTCAGTACATCGCTGATCAGGTTCCCTCCAAGCATTTGGCGCCAGCCAACGGAACTTTTGCACGCTACAAACTGCAGGAGTGGCTTACCTTTATTGGAACCGAACTGCACAAAGGCTTCTCTCCCTTGTTCACGCCTGGCATGCCAGAGGAGGCCAAGAATATGGCCAAGACGCGTCTGGCCTCTCGCTTGCAATGGGTTGATGGTGAACTTGCAAAAACATCCTATCTGATGGGCGACAACTTCACGGTTGCGGATGGCTATCTTTTTACTGTCAGTAATTGGGCTCAATACGTTGGAATTGATCTATCGATTTACCCAAATCTACTGGCTTTTCGTAGCCTTGTCAGTTCCAGACCGAATGTGATGGAAGCCATGAAGGCCGAGGGATTGATCAAATGAGCTGTCAACAACAAGGCTGTGTAAAGATCTTGAACAAGCAGCCTGTTATCCACAAAATCTGCTCAATTTCAAAGTTGTCCAGATTGGCATAGCACTCGAGAAGCAGGGTCACCAACATCCATTGATGTCTGTTAAGTTATTGATTGATATAAGAAAATAATAGTTATCCACAGAAGGGTGACTCCCTTATCTACTACTACTATCTTTAAATAGCTTATTCAGAGGTACAGCTTTGTTTGGTGTCCAGCGTTTCAGCAAAAGCGCGTTGCTCATCACGCTGATTGAACTCATTGCCATTGCTGCACCAGCAACCACTGGGTTCAAGAAGCCAAAGGCAGCCAGTGGGATGCCCGCTACGTTGTAGGCAAAAGCCCAGAACAGGTTTTGGCGGATCTTGGCAACGGTGCGATTCGAGATGTCCAGTGCGGCCGCCACCAGCAAAGGATCACCGCGCATCAGTGTGATGTCTGCTGCGTGCATTGCAACATCGGTTCCGTTGCCCATGGCCATGCCAACATCCGCCGTAGCCAGTGCAGGAGCATCATTGACACCGTCACCAACCATCGCGACGACATGTCCGCCGATCTTCAGCGCAGCGACTCTTTTCGCTTTTTCACCAGGGAGAACTTCGGACATGACTTCACCTTCTTCGGGGCGCAACCCAAGTCGGCGAGCCATGGTTTCAGCAGAACCCCGGTTGTCACCAGAAATCATCACGGTCTTGATGCCCTGCGCCCGCAGAGCCGCTAGCGCTTCTTTGGCACCAGGTTTTGGTTCATCAAAAAAGGCCAATAGCGCGCACAGAATCAAACCCTGTGAAGTACGTTCGGCCATTACCGATACCGTGGCGCCTTGCTCCTGGAGTGGGTCGGCTTTGCTTTCTACAGCGCTGGTGTCGATGTCCAACTCCTTCATCCAGCGCAGACTTCCGATAAGAAAGTGACGCGACCCAATTTCACCTTCGCTGCCACGACCTGGTACAGAGCGCACATTGTCGGGAGATTGGAAATTCAGGCCACGCTCCTGTGCCAGCCTGACGACAGCGCGCGATAGGGGGTGTTCACTACCGCTTTGCAGACCAGCTGCAATCCCCAAAAGTTCGTTCTCGGTCATCCCTTGCAACGACAACAGGGAAGCAAGTCTTGGTTGACCCAGGGTCAGGGTGCCAGTCTTATCAAACGCAACGATGTCCACTTGATGCGCCAATTCCAGTGCCTGGGCGTTCTTGATCAGAATGCCATGCTGCGCTGCCACCCCCGTGCCCGCCATGATGGCCACGGGTGTAGCCAGCCCCAAAGCGCAGGGGCAGGCAATGACCAGAACGGCGACCGTGTTCAGTAGCGCTTGCTCAAAAGAGTGACCTGAAAGCCACCAACCCAATAGAGTGATTAGACTTATTATTAATACGGCAGGCACAAACACCGCACTGACCTGGTCCACCAAGCGCTGAATCGGCGCCTTGGCGGCTTGAGCATCCTCTACCAGGCGAATAATGCGAGCGAGCACCGTCTCGCTGCCAATCGCCCGTACCAGCATCACTACGCGGCCGTCGCCATTGATGGAGCCGCCCGTGAGTGCCGCTTGCGCTGCAGTGCCAATGTCAGCAGATGGACATTTGTCCACTGGCAGCGGCTCACCCGTCAGCATCGACTCATCTACCTGCGTGCGCCCTTCGAGCAATACACCATCCACCGGAATCCGCTCACCAGGCTTAATCACCAATCGATCACCCACCAGCAGTTCGCCCACGGGGACATCCACCTCTCCGTCGGGTCCGATCAGGTGAGCTACGTCCGGGCGCAGTGCGTGCAGGGCTCGAATCGCGGAAGTGGTTTGGCGTTTGGCCCGCACTTCAAGCCATTTGCCAAGCATCACCAGGGTGACAACCCAAGCGGAACCTTCAAAGTACAGGTGGACCACGGCCCCGGGGGCGGACGTCAACCATAACCACATGGACAGGGCCCAGCCGGCGGAGGTGCCAATCGAGACGAGCAAGTCCATGTTTCCGGAAAGGGCTTTGAGAGCATGCCAGCCAGCCCGGTAAAAATGCCAACCCAGAACAAACTGAACCGGCGTGGCCAACGCAAATTGCAGCCATGCCGGCAGCATCCAGTGCCGGCCAAACAGTTCACCGACCATAGGCAGCATCAGTGGCAGGGACAGGAGCAGACCAAAACCGACGGGCGCAAAACCCGCCCAAGAAGATGCCTTTTCGGTCGACACCGTTGCATCAGCGGCGCGGGGTTCATAGCCTGCGTCCCGCACCGCACGGCGCAGCCGGGCTTGCACATCTTCACCGGGGGAAATCACAACACGCGCTGACTCAGTGGCAAGGTTGACCGTCGCCTCTTGTACGCCTGGCACCTTCTTCAACACCCTTTCCACGCGTGCAACACAAGAGGCGCAGGTCATGCCGCCGATTCCAATATCCACTGATGTTGGGGCTGTTCTGGTCGTTGAAGCAGTATTCATGGGTTCAAGACTAAACCCTCCCACCAAGGGAAGGTCAAGTAAAAATATTATTTCTTGACCTTCCTATGATGGAAAGGTTCAGGATATGCTCTTTTGCACAGAATGGAGATTATTTATGAAACAGATCTTTACCGTCACGGGCATGACCTGTGGCCATTGCGAAAAAGCGGTCACGCGAGCAATAACACAGGCTGACCCGAAAGCCGAAGTCACGATTGACCGATCGGTCAGCAAGGTGGAGGTGCAGTCAGATCAGCCGCGTGAAATGCTGGCCCAGGCGATTGCCGAGGAAGGCTACGCGGTTGCTGCATGAGCAACAACGCTGAAGCGCCCGGGCGGCTCAGTGCGCTTGACAGCGTACTTTGGCCGGTCGCTATTGGTGCTGCCGCGCGCCTGTCGGGCGTGTCGGCCAAGATGGTCCGCCACTATGAAGCGCTCGGATTACTGCCACCCGTGGCGCGTACCGATAGCGGCTATCGCCAGTACGTCCAGGCAGACGTGCGCACCCTGCAGTTCATCAAGCGGGCTCGGGAACTGGGATTTTCCATGGCTGAAATTGCCGAACTGGTTGACCTTTGGAACAACCG
>CANNRR010000191.1 GCA_947508055.1 Burkholderiales bacterium | reverse complement strand
GTGGTACACATCGTAATTCTAGAATTACCAAGACTTGTACCAATAGGTACATACCCCAGTGTTTTTGGCAGAAAGGCGATGCCGCACTGCCTGAGTTCAGTTTGACAGGCTGCGCAATAAGCGCGCGCATTGGCTTGTTAGAAGGCTGTCCTCAGCGTTCGACTCTTGCCGCTGCATTCACACCCGCAGGATCAAGGAACCCGACCAGGTCATTCGTGTGGCTGGTTTGGTTTCGTGGACTGGAACTGCGAATGTCCGGTCCTGAAAATTGTGGTTGTCAGCAATGGGCACTTATGCTGGCGTTTGGCAGTGCCTTCAACGCCTTAGCGTCAGCTTGTAGCTGAACACGTCTGCTCGGTATGTGGCCGTCTCCACATGCAGTGGAGCGTCGCTTGAGTCGCACAGCACGCGCTGCACGCGCAGAGCCGGAGCGCCGGGCATCACCTTCAGCCAACGGGCTTCGCGTGCGGGCATGACCGTGGCGCTGATTTCCAGCCTTGCCTGGGCGACAGTCTGGCCAAGATCCTTTTCCAGGACGTCAATCAGATCCCTGCCAGCAAAGTCTAGGCGGGCGATGCGCTCGCCCAGCCCCTGCGAAAAATAGGAACTGTTCACAGAGATTGGTTCGCGGTCAAGGTACCGCAGTGTGATCATCTGCCAAACATCTGCGCCTGGGGCCAAGGCCAGTGCGTTACGCACTTCGTCAGGTGCCTTCCGCCGCTTCATCAACATGCGCTTTCCGTGAACTTCACGGCCCTGGGCCGACAGCGCCTCGCCCAAACCCTGCAGGCGGTCCAGGCTCTGGCTGGCATGCCGCGGCGCAGAGACAAAGGCCCCTTTGCCCTGCAGGCGAACGATAAGCCCGTCATTTTCCAGCTCGCTCAAGGCATGGCGCACGGTGATGCGACTCACACCATGGGCGCCTGCCAGTTCGCTCTCGGAGGGCAATTTGTCGTGTGGCTTGAGAGCGCCGTCCAGAATGCGCGAGCGCAAGTTGTCCCGCAGCTTGCCGTATAGCGTGAGCGGCGCATCAGACATTGCGGTGCCCTTCGCGAAGGCGAATCATTTGCATGGGTTTCGCGTACTTGTCATAACTTGTAATGACAAGTATAGTTGCGCTTCCCCGGTGCAAAGTTTGCAAACTCCTGAAGGAATCGTTCATCATGAAACTCCGTACTTTCCTGAAGACAGCCTTGGCTGGCAGCGCTTTGCTGGCCCTGCAGGCCCTTGCCCAATCCTGGCCCGCCAAACCGATCACAGTCATTGTGCCCTTTGGCGCTGGCGGCGGAGTTGACGCCACCGCGCGTGTCGTTATGGCCAAGCTCGCTGACATCTTGAAACAACCCGTTGTCATTGAAAACATCGCTGGCGCAGCCGGCACCATTGGCACACAAAAAGTCGCCAGGGCGTTAGCTGACGGCTACACCCTGCTTTTTGCTGTAGCCAGCCCCCTGAATGTGGCACCGCTGGTGGCCCCGTCCGCTGTGCGTTATGACACTTTCAAAGACTTCACTCCCCTGTCAACCGCAGCCATTGGACCCTTTGTCCTGATCGGACGCCCTACATTGGAGCCCAAGACCGCGGCGGAGTTGATCAAGCTGGTGCGCGCCCAGCCGGGCAAACTCAATTTCGGCACTGACGGGGTAGGTACCTCACTGCATATAACGGGCGAGATGATTAAGCAGAGCGCCAACCTCGACATTGTGCACGTCCCCTACAAGTCGGGTCCACAAGTGTTGACCGATGTGGCGGGTGGCCAGATTGATCTGGGCGTTTTGCCACTGGGTCTGGCCCAACCCTTCATTCGCGAGGGTAAAGTACGCGCCTTTGGCGTGACAAGTAAGGCACGCTGGAGCGGCTTGCCCGACGTGCCAAGCTTGTCTGAAACGCCCGATCTGCGCGATCTGGATGTTGAATCGTGGCTTGGCTTGCTGGCACCGGCCAACTTGCCTGAGCCCATCGCCTCCATACTGATCAAGGCCATGGAGTCCGCGCTCAAGGACCCAGAGATCGTGCGCAGGCTCGGAGAGGTTGCTAACAAGCCGGTCGCCATCACTGGCGCCAAATTCGGCGAGTACCTCTTGCAGGAGCGTCAATTGCTTAAGGCTGCGGTCACCCGCGCCAACATTAAGGTCGAATAAGCTCGTCGCATGATTCTTGCGAGTACTGCTGCCATTCTGTTGGCAGGAGGATTGATTGGCGCGACCGGCATTGGCGGGGTGCTGGTCGTACCTGCCCTGACCCAACTGGAGGGCTTAGAAGTAGCGCGGGCGATAGCGGTGTCCTCTTTGGCATTTGCGTTTCCGGCTGTGGCAGGACTGTGGTGGCTGCGCAATGGGCCGACAGTGGTTTCTGCACCGCTGTGGGCGATGGTGGCTGGTGCAATCCCGGGTGGCGTACTGGGCGGACTTCTGGTGCATGGGGTGCAGGCGCATTGGCTGCTGACGGCACTTGCCATTCTGGCCATGGGCAGTGGTATGCGCGGCCTGATGCCCGTTCACGCTGGAAACCCTGAGCGGGCCGGCTTTGGCGTGGTGCGGATGGCGGTCATCGGCTTGGCCGTAGGTATCGGCTCGGCGCTCACTGGCACCGGTGGACCGGTCATCCTGATTCCATTGCTGATGCTATGGCGGCAGCCGATGGCGTTAACTCTGGCCGGTGCTCAAGCCATCCAGCTGCCAATAGCTTTGAGCGCCAGCGCTGTGCATGCGGCATCGAGCACGCGCGATCTGGTGCTGGCCTGCGGTATTGGTCTGTTGCTACTTATTGGCTCTCTCATTGGCCAGCGGTTTGCGCGGCGAGCCAATTTGCGTTCACTGCAAATCCTTGTCAGTCTCTTGCTTGTGGGCACTGGCCTATCGTTTGCGTGGAGGGTTACCCATTGACATTGAAAGCGAGATGGATATGAACATGATTTTTCCTGCTTTGTTGCGAAACGAAGAATTTCTCGTTGTGCCCGGGCGTATTCTGCTTAAGAACGGACCTGTGGCCGGTTTGGCCGCAGTAGTGTCCGCAGGGCGATTTCTGCGCATCGGGCCAGTCGAGCAGGTGCGCGAGCAGTTTGCGCATCTGCCGCCGGTCGATCTACCTGATCACTTGCTTATGCCGGGTCTGATCGACGCGCATACGCATCTGACGCAGTCTCTGGGCAAGGCATTGGCTTTCGGTGAACCGTCGGAGATTTTTCGCCGTATCTGGGTGCCGATGGAAGCCTCATTGCAGCCCGAAGCGGCGTATCTGAGCACCAAACTCGCATCGCTGGAAGCACTGCGCGGCGGATTCACGACAGTGGTGGATGCGGGCACGCGCTCAGAGTCAGGGTTGGATGCCGTCGCGCAGGCGGTGCGCGACGTGGGGGTCCGCTGCGTGTTGGCCCTGATCTGCAACGACTTGCATCACCCGGCAGGTGACACTGCGTTTGACGCTATCGCAGCCGAGGCGGCGCATCATCTTTCGCGCTATGAAAACGATTCGCTGATAGCTCCCTCATTGGCCATTTCGATTCCCGAAGTCGCCAGCGACCGCATGCTCGCCCATGTGGCCGGCCTTGCGCAAGAGGCGGGCCGCATATTCCAGACCCATGCAAATGAGCATCTGGTGGCGGTGGAACGTTCCCTTGTCACACGCGGCAAGCGGCCCATCGAGTTGCTGGCCAGCGTCGGCGCCCTCAATGCGAGCACGTTGCTCGCGCACGCAACTTTGCTGACACCTCATGAGCTGAGTCTGGTGCGCAGCAGCGGGGCAGCCATCGCCTACAACCCGGTCGCCAGCGCATGGAAGGGCAATGCCGTACTCAACGCGGTGATGCTGCATGTTGATGGCGTGCCCTTTGCACTCGGCACTGACGGTACACGCTACAACGCCTTTCGCCTCATGGATGCGGCGGAAACCGCCCAACGACTGACCCATGGCCTGGCTACGGGAGATTCTTCTTGTGGTGGTGGCTGGATGTGGTTGGACCATGCCACCCACCTCGGCGCGCAGGCCGTTGGGATCGACGCCCTCATCGGTTCCATTGAGGAGGGCAAGGCCGCGGACTTCCTGCTGGTTGACTTGTCAGTGCCCGAGATGCAACCGAGCTGGGACCTTACTTGGGAACTCGTGCGCTTGGCTGATCGCAGCCAAATTGATGCCGTTTTCGTCAACGGCGCTTTGCGCCTCTGGCAGGGCTGGCCCATCGACTGGGACGCCCGCGCCTTGCTCGCAGAAGTGAGACGCATGGCGCGGGAAGACATTACGCATGCGCCGATCCATATGGTTCATCCATTGGCAGTGGATCATCGGCTGACTTGGCCAGCCGTGCGGTAGCGCTGTCTTTGTTGGCACGCCGGGGTATTCGGATTGACCCCAAAATCTCCACGACCGCTTTGGCATCCAGGACCAGGACCGCGAACGGCTGCTCCTGACTTTGCTCACCGACTCCTTGGGGCACTCAGCCGACCGACACCCGAAAATTTGACTGTCGGCAAATGAGCACGACGCCATTCGGTTGTGCGACATGGCTGGTGATGGCAGCATAATTGAATGATCAAGAGTTTGGCCCAGAAGTGGCAGGCTCAGTGCGGGGATTCATGCCCCATCGTGCCTGTAATCGATTGATCGTTTTTCTTTGAGATCCCTCCGATGTCCACCATCATTCTGATCATTGGCCTGCTGATTTTTGTTTCGCACTTTCTGGCAGTGCTGTTTCGGCGCACGAACATCCCCGATGTGCTGCTCTTGATGGTCATAGGGCTGGTGGCCGGGCCATTGATGGGCTGGGTCAGCCCGGCGGATTTTGGCAAGGTGGGGCCTGTGATCGCCACCATTGCCCTTGTGGTGATACTTTTTGAGAGTGGGACATCCCTGCGGCTCGACGTCATGGTGAAGTCGCTGGGCACCACTGGCAAGTTGACATTTGGCTGTTTTATTGCGACTGGTGCCATCGTGACCACGGTGGCGATGCTGGCGCTTGGCATGCCGCTTCTGTCGGCACTGCTTCTGGGTGTCATCCTCGCCGGCACATCTTCGGCGGTGGTGATTCCCATGGTGGCGTCTCTGCGCCTGCAAGAAGCAACGGGTACCGTCCTGGTGCTGGAGTCGGCGCTGACCGATGTGCTCAGCATCGTGGGCGTATTTGCCTTGCTGCATGTGGTGACCAATGGCGACGTTGGTGCGGGCAAGCTCATCGGCGGAGTGCTCGCATCGCTGATTTTTGCCGCGGTTCTGGGTATTGTTGGCGGTGTTGGCTGGCTATTGATCCTGGGCAAGGTGCGCGACTTTCCCAACACGATTTCGACCACCATTGCCTACGCCTTCCTGATCTATGGACTGAGCGAGTTTCTGGGGTTTTCCGGCGCCATTGCGGCCATGGCGCTGGGACTGACGCTGACGAACTTCAACCAACGGTGGCTCAAGAAACTCAGCGGCGTTGATCACAAGATCGAGGCTCTGACGCCCATGGACATTGCCTTTTACCGTGAAGCGGTGTTTCTGCTCAAGACCTACTTTTTTATCTACCTCGGCATTTCCATTCACTTCAGTGACTCCGTCCTGGCGATGGTCGCACTGAGCATGATGGCGCTGGTCTTCCTGATGCGCATTGTCTTGACCCGCTTTGTCTTTGCTGCCGACAGCTTCTCCCTAAGAGACTCGGCCATTGCGTCCATGCTGGCACCCAAGGGCCTAGCCGCCGCCGTGCTGGCCAGCCTGCCTCTGCAGTATGGCGTTGCAGAGGGTGCACTGATCCGCGATACAGCCTATATGGTTGTGCTGGTCAGTATTGCTTT
Source organism: Burkholderiales bacterium (assembly GCA_947508055.1). Classification (GTDB taxonomy): domain Bacteria; phylum Pseudomonadota; class Gammaproteobacteria; order Burkholderiales; family Burkholderiaceae_C; genus Allorhodoferax. Next base: position 914 of record CANNRR010000191.1, on the reverse strand, counting down.
GTGTGCCGTGTTGATCATGGCGTTTTCTGCCCGACCGGTGCAGTCGCTGTACGCCGTGATGCTGGGAAAGCGCCCGAGCACAGACACGACGGACGCGCAATAGACATGCTTTCCAAAACATTCGCCAACTTCATCGAATCCGAGAAGTCCAGCGCACTGGTGCTGATGGCATGCACGCTGGTCTGCCTTTTTATTGCCAACTCTGACTGGGGCCCAAGCTACCTGCACTTCTGGCAGCAACAGGTTTTCGGAATGACCTTGGAGCATTGGGTGAACGATGCCTTGATGGCGGTGTTCTTCCTGCTGATTGGCCTGGAGCTGGAGCGCGAGTTGTATGTGGGCGAGCTTTCCAGCTTCAAGAACGCGCTGCTCCCCATCGTGGCGGCATGCGGCGGCATCATCGTGCCTGCCGGCTTGCACTTTGCATTGAATTCCGGCACCCCCACGCAGGCCGGCAGCGGCATTCCCATGGCGACCGATATTGCCTTTGCCATCGGTGCGCTGGCGCTGTTGGGCAGCCGGGTACCGCCGATGCTCAAAGTCTTCATGACCGCCACCGCAGTGATGGACGACCTGGGCGCCATCATTGTGATTGCCGTGTTCTACTCCACCCGGTTTTCGCTGGGCTATCTGCTGGGCGCATTGGCTGTGTTGGGCGTGCTGCTGTGGTTCAACCGGGTGTTGCGGATCACTGCACTGACGCCGTATCTGCTGGGCGGTGCGCTCATGTGGTTTTTGATGGTCAAGTCGGGTGTGCACGCAACCATCGCCGGCGTGTTGCTTGCCTTTGCAATTCCGTTCGCGCCAAAAGCAGAACAGGAGGAATCACCCTCGCACCGCCTGGAACACCTGCTGCACAAGCCGGTGGCATTTTTCATCCTGCCCCTCTTTGCACTGGCCAACACAGGCGTTGT
>CANNRR010000190.1 GCA_947508055.1 Burkholderiales bacterium | reverse complement strand
TCATTCTGGCTTTGCAGCGCCACCGACAACTTGGCCCCACATACGCCCGCCATCAGTACTTTATGTGCTGCATGGCGACGTTGTTCACCTCGCTCCTTGTTGCGACTGGCGACCTGCTCATTAATTTGAATGCGCGCCACACGTTTGGCTTGGTAGCCGCCATCCTTTTTGAAGTCTGGCCCAACGTGTACTGTTGCTTCGCGCTCGATCCCCATGGCGGCAAAAGACTGGTGTGTGACCCGTTTGTCTGAACCGGCTTTGACCAGTGCTGCATTGACATGGTCGGCCCAAGCCTTGCGCCACTGGGTCAACATGGCCTTGCTATTCCAGTCGCGGTTCTTGTGGCCAAAGCGGATGGGGTCGGGGTCATCCCCCGTAATCTCAATGCCGCGCAAGCTGGCCATGATGTGCACGTGGGGGTTGGCGCTTTTGTTGCCGCTTCTGAAATGCACAGAGAACGAACAAACCATCCCTGCATCGGTCAGTTGCTCGGTGATAAAACCACGAATCAGAGTGGTCCATTCGACGATGCCCAGTTCCACGGGTAAGGCACAAATTACCTCCCTAAGAATTTGTGCATCCTTACGTACTGCCGTCTCGATGGTCATCAGCCTCTGCCACAGTTGGGGGCCATCGCGCATCCAATCCGGTACGATGATGTGACGCGGTGTTAGGGTTTCAGTCAAGACGACCTCGGCTTGTTTTGACTGGTAGTTGTAAACCCGCCCGGTGATGGGGTCAACAATACGGGTGCCACTACGGTAGGCATACGACCGCAGTGCATGGAGCTTGGGGTCGGTGCCACGGCTGTGCACCTTGGCGTTCAAATGGTAGATGGCCATGGTGGTGCTCCCGAGTTGGTTTGGTTGTTGTGGGCTCCGGTATGGTTTCGCATGGCGTTATGGGCGACCTCGACCGATAACGTGGATGGGTTACCGATTTGGAGTTTGGCAGTGGCAACCTGGGGGAGCCGTGGGCACGCAGTGCAGCACGGGGGGTGAAGCCCCCAAACCACGTCTGCGAAGCGGACGTATAGGTGCGCATTGAAAAATGAAAAAAGAGGATGAATTTTGGGATACGTGCATTCCATAGTGGGGCTCCTTGGAACTACATTGCAGGAAATCACCGCTGAATGCAATCAAAATGGGGGTTGCCATTGAAATATGAATTTGCAGACGGCTACAAAATTCGATAGCGACAGTGATCGCAAAAATTACCAGTTAGTCAGTGAATGGCGGAATGGGCATCAACGTCAAAACGACGGGCTCATTGCGCCGATAGAACGAGACAACGACGATCAAACGACGACGTTTTCCAAAAATCGGCTCGCATGGTGAGGGAATTTTTGAATGATCGTGATAACGGCGCTCAAACGTCGTCGATAGCCAGTCGTTTGGATGTGGTTCGGTTGCTCAATCGCCGATGATGGGGTAGGCACCTGGTTCGGCTGAGAATTGCCTATGGATTTGTTACGGTAAAGGCGTGCTTTGACCAGACTGTCGGCGCCGATTGAATATTGACCCACCGGGTCAGTTTTCGGTCAGCGGCAACACATCGAATTCCAATCAATAGGAAGTGGACAATCTGCTTGAAGCCAAGCCGGCACGCCATACCCACCTAGGTTGAATCACTACGAGGAAACAACGATGCAAAGTAAAGAGCACTGGGAAAAGGTCTACACCACGAAGGCGCCAGAAAACGTAAGCTGGTTTCAGCCACATGCGGAAGTATCCGTGCGGCTGATTCACGACACAGGATTGGGGCGAGATGCCTCCATCATAGATGTGGGTGGTGGAGCATCCACGCTAGTGGATGATCTGCTGGATGCTGGCTATCGTGTGCTCACTGTTCTAGACTTGTCCGGCGCAGCTCTGGCTGAAAGCAAACGTCGCCTGGGCATCAAAGGCGAGAAAGTGCACTGGATGGATGCGGATATCACCCATGTGATGTTTGAACCCTATAGCTTCGACATCTGGCATGACCGCGCTGTGTTTCACTTTTTGACCACAGAAGAAGACCGCAGGGCCTATGTGAAGCAGGTGCTGCACGCCGTGAAGCCAGGGGGTCACGTCATCATGGCAACCTTTGGGACCAATGGTCCGGCCCAATGCAGCGGACTACCCGTAGTGCGCTATGCGCCGGAAGAACTGCACTCTGAGTTTGGCGAAGCCTTTACCTTGCTAGCCCACGAAGTGCAGCTACACCACACACCGTTTGGAACTGACCAGCAGTTCATCTATTGCATGTGCAGAAAGATGGCCGCATGAGTGATTTGCACCGTGCTGCACTGCCCGCTTTGGGTGCGGCCATTCTCTTTGGTGCCAGCACACCGTTCGCCAAGCAGCTTATTGGCGATGGTTTCGACCTATCATTCCCATTTCTCCTGGCAGGACTGCTGTATCTGGGAAGTGGCTTAGGCTTGACGTTTACCCGATTGGTACGGGACCGCGGATGGAAATCGGTGCAGATGCCGCCACACGAGTGGCCTTGGCTGCTGGGTGCGATTGTGTTTGGTGGCATGTTGGGTCCGCTCTTGTTGATGGTTGGTATCTCCCACACTACGGCGGCTACTGCGTCGCTGTTTCTGAATCTGGAGTCCGTTCTGACAGCCATGCTCGCCTGGTTCGTATTCAAGGAAAACACTGATCGTCGCATCGTGCTGGGAATGGTCTTGATTGTGGCAGGGGGTGCGGTATTGGCTTGGCCCACCGGCGATACATCCGCCTCCACCTTGGGTCCACTGGCGTTGGCTGGCGCCTGCCTTGCCTGGGCCATTGACAACAATCTCACGCGGAAGGTGTCTGCATCGGATGCACTGGTTATCGCCGGTAGCAAAGGCTTGGTGGCCGGTTGTGTAAACACTGCACTGGCCTTTGTCCTTGGCGCTTCCTTGCCAACTGTGCAGTTGCTGTCATATGCACTTGTAATCGGCTATCTGGGCTATGGCCTGAGTCTGGTGCTGTTTGTGCTGGCACTGCGTGGGCTTGGTACCGCACGCACGGGGGCATACTTTTCTACTGCTCCTTTTGTGGGAGCGGCGATTTCCATCTTCGTATTTGCCGAGCCTACCAGTACAAGTTTCTGGATGGCTGCTGCATTGATGGGCGCAGGTGTGTGGCTGCATTTGACTGAACACCATACCCATGACCATGAGCATGTCGATTTACGGCATGGACACAAGCATAAGCACGATGCTCACCACCAGCATAGCCATGAGTTTGAGTGGAACGGTATTGAACCCCACAGCCATGTCCATAACCATGCTGCGCTCATGCACCACCATGCGCACTTCCCGGACATCCACCACCGGCATGAACACCCTTGAGGTTAATAACGCATTGGCCCAATCTTGCATACTTTGACTGGATGGCTGATTTCCCATCGTGTATATAGGCCCTCCGGCAATTCCAGGCAGGATGGGCAAGGCAAGCTCGCTTCTGCATTTTTAGCGGGCATCAGTTCTCCAGCCCACGTTTGATGCGCCACTGTTTGACAAGCGCGTAAAAGGCGGGAATCACGGCAAGTGTCAGCACCATACTGGAGGTCATCCATCCCACCATGGGTGCAGCGATGCGGCTCATCACCTCAGAATCGGTCCCGGTACCCCAAATGATGGGCAGCAATCCGGCATGATGGCTACACCCGACATCATCTTGGGTCGTACGCGCTCTACGGCACCTTCCATCACCGCCTCGTAGAGATCTGCCACGCCAATAGGACGCCCCTCAGCGCGACACCTGACTTTGTCAACCTCCCACGCGTGGTCCAGATAGATCAGCAGAATGACGCCGGTTTCCGTGGCAACACCAGCCAGAGCAATAAAGCCAACCGCGACCGCCATTGACAGGTTGTAACCCAGCCACCACATTCGCCAGACCCCACCGACCAGAGCGAATGGCACCGACAACATCACGATCATGGTCTCGGTAATGCAGCGGAAGTTGAGATACAGCAGCAGGACGATGATCAGCAAGGCCACAGTGCGCCGTGAGTTTTATTTGTGACTCACAGTCCATGGTTCATGTTGATCCTCCAAATGTCAGCGGTGTGTCAAAAAGGTTGCACCGCAGGTTTGGATTCATGAATTGAAAGTCGTTTTCACAACAACGATATGTCTCTTATCAGTCTAGATTGCCTTGCTTTCCGTTTGACTTGATCCTCGGAATCATCCGACCATGCGTGAGAAGAATTGCCCCAAGGCCAGTCGGTACCAGAAATGCCCACCAGTCTGACTTCTCCTGCTACACCAGAAATCATTCGTTCAAACGAACTCCCGCCAGCTTTGAAGGCTATTTGATGCTCGCCTGCCTTAACTCTTAAGCGAATCATAGAGTCTGGAACGGTTTCCATCGGTGCACCACCATCGATTGAGATTTCCATTGGATGGTGCCCATCGCCCCAGTAGCGAACAACATAGATGGTGAGAGCATCAGGCACTGACGCAAACTGCTTGGCTTCAGCATCACGTTGAAGGCTCGGCGCGACTTCCTTTGTACAGTAGGCATGTCTGCCACGGTCAGTGTGACAGTAAGTTTTTTCAGCCAGTTGATCAACTGGTGCCGCACAGCCAACAAGAGCGACTAGGCATGCAAGGGCTGCAACATTCAATGAGTTCAGTTTTTTCACAATTTGTCTTTCAAACTTATAAAAACAATTAAGGACAGCCGAGGACACACCCCAGCAATAACTCCGTTCAGAACAAAACGTTCTGTAGACGATTTACCCGCCTGCAGCGGGGGTTCGCCAAAAGAAACTGGCACAAATTCTTTCGGTCACAGTGTGCATTACTTCAATGTCACCCGCGTAGAAACCGAAGGTTTGCCATTCAACGAGAGTTCCACAAGAATTTTGGCGCCTGCGCCGACTTTGAAACTGCCCTTGGCTTCCAGCTTGTCCCCGCTAAGTACCAGGGGTGCATCGACCTTCTCATTGCCATTGAATACCGTTATTTTGCCACTGGCGCTGGTAATCTTCATCGCTTTGCCGTGATCGCTGACGTGAATCACGATGGAATCTGGTTTCGCAACCAACTCCAGGTCACCAGCCTTGGTGTCGACCACGATGCCGCCATGTTTTGCCGCATGGTCTTCAGCTGCCATCGCTGGCATTGTGAAAGCGGCAGCAGCAAGTAGGGAGATGATGAGTTTTTTCATTGCGTTTTCCTTTGAGGTTTGGTTGAAGGGAATTCAGTGGATAGGGATTGCCCGCACGAGGTCGGTGACGGTGATCCATCCCGCCACCGCTTGCCCGGTGCGTGCCGCTGCCTGCAGCGCGGCAACGATTTCATCGACTTCGTTGTCGTCGCACAGCAACTCCAACTTGTATTCATTCACCACCTCGTCGCCGAGATCCATGGAGTAGTGTTGCTCGGTGGCGTCAAGGGCGACCAGAGAACCTTTCACCAGGTAAATGGCAAGGTTGTGGTGGCGCTGCGCGTGTGCAGCACTCCAGCATGGACACTCCTTGAGCGCCGCAATCACGTCGGCAACACGACTCTTGTGCACATAGGCCTTGATTTCTTTCATAGTGTCTCCTTGGAAAGTTGTGGAGGTGAAACTTCATCAACGGAATCGGTGTCACCACGCGCGCGCAGCTTGGCCTCCGCGCGCAGTTCGGACCATTCGTAAATCAAGGGCAGTAGTAGCAGTGTCAGCAGTGTGGAAGTGATGAGGCCCCCCACAACTACCGTGGCCAGGGGGCGCTGAGTTTCGGCACCGACACCACTGGAGATCAGCATGGGCACCAGTCCGAGAATGGCGACCGACGCGGTCATGAGCACCGGGCGCAGTCGCATTGCCGCGCCTTGCCGCACGGCATCGCGTATCGATAGTCCGTGCTTTCGCTGGTCATTCAGAAAGGTCACCATCACAATGCCGTTCAGCATCGCCACGCCAAAAACGGCGATGAAGCCAATCGCGGAGGGTACTGACAGGTATTGCCCCGTTGTGAAGAGACCAATGATTCCGCCGATGATGGCAAACGGCACATTGGCGATGATGAGCGTGGCATGGCGAACTGAATTGAATGCGGTGTAGAGCAAGATGAAAATCAGGCCAATAGTGAGCGGCACGATCAGGGCAAGACGTGCCATAGCGCGTTGCTGGTTCTCAAATGCACCACCCCACTCGACCCAGTAGCCCGTTGGCAGCTTTACCGTCGCGGCGATGGCCAGGTTGGCGTCTTTGACAAAGCTGTCCACATCACGACCCTGCACGTCCATTTGCAGAACGGCATAGCGCTGCAAGGCCTCGCGCCGGACAAAGGTGTAACCCTCGTCAAGCTCGATCTTGGCCACGCTGGAAAATGGCACGATGGCACCCTCCGCAGTGCGGATGGGAATCGCCGCAATGGAAGACGGGCTGCCACGGAACTCGTCGGCCAGCCGCACCGCAATATCAAACCGGCGTGTGCCTTCGATCAAGGTTGAAACCGTGCTCCCACCAATACCCGATTGCACGACCTCAAGGATGTCGTCGGCATTCAGGCCGTAGCGAGCTGCCGCTGCCCGGTCCACCTTGATCACCATCTGCGGTTTGCCTTTGTTGGCTTCCGCCGACAGATCGGCTACGCCGGGCACGGCACCAATGACGCCTTTGAGTTGAGCCGATAGCTCTTCGAGCTTGTCCAGGTCTTCGCCGTAAACCTTCAGCGCCAAAGTCGCACGCACGCCGGAGATCAACTCCTCCACGCGCATCTGAATCGGCTGTGTGGCACCAAATACTGCGGTAGGCACCTCGGCTTCAAGATACTCCTGCATTTCCTTGC
>CANNRR010000189.1 GCA_947508055.1 Burkholderiales bacterium | reverse complement strand
GCCAACAGGTCTTCTACGCCAGCGGCGCAGGGGAGGAAAATCTGGAGTTGCATAACATCCTTTATTCAGTTGGGGTCAGAGCACATTGCTGCGCAAGTGGTCTGACCCGCAAGGTCTCAGAGAGCCTTCCTCAGCGACGCCGGGGCGATCTTGAGTCCCTCGCGGTATTTGGCTACGGTGCGCCGGGCACATTCAATGCCCTGCTCTTTCAGCATTTCGGAAAGCTGGTTGTCGCTCAGGGGCTTGGCGTTGCTCTCGGCACTGATGAACTGCTTGATCAGCGCGCGCACCGCGGTGCTGGAGGCATTGCCACCGGACTCGGTGCCCAGGCCGGAGCCAAAGAAGTACTTCAGCTCAAAGGTACCAAACGGAGTGGCCATGTACTTGGCGGTGGTGACCCGGCTGATGGTGGACTCATGCAGTCCCAACTCATCAGCAATTTCGCGCAATACCAGCGGGCGCATGGCCAGTTCGCCGTGGGTAAAGAAGCTTTTTTGTCGCTCCACAATGGCGGTACTGACGCGCAGGATGGTGTCAAAGCGCTGCTGGATGTTCTTGATGAACCAGCGCGCCTCCTGCAGGCGCTGCTGCAGGCCAGCGTAGGTGGCGCTGTCCTTACCGCCACCCCGGTGATTGCGCAGCACATTGGCATAGATGTCGTGCACACGCAGCTTGGGCATCACGTCCGGGTTGAGCATGACGCGAAACTGCGGCGTGGCGCCGGTTCGCGTTTTACCAGCTGGCAGAACCAACACATCGGGCACCACGATGTTGCGCTCAACATCAACAAAGCGACGTCCCGGCTTGGGTTCCAACCGGGCGATCAGGACGATCGCTTCACGGGTCTGGGCGTCGGTGCCAGCGCAGCGCAGCACCAGAGTTTTCACATCGCGGCGGGCCAGCAGGTCCATGGGCTGGGCACAGATGCGCAGGGCCAGCTCCAGCAGCGTGGCACGTTCGAGGCCGGGTGGGCTCAGCGCGTCATCCAATCGGGCACGCAGTTGCAACCGCAGGCACTCCCCCAGGTTACGTGCGCCCACACCCGCGGGCTCAAGGCTGTGCAGCAAACCCAGCGCAACCGTGAAGTGGTGCACCAGGTCTTGCACCTGTTCTTCGTCGTCTGCGGCAAGACCGCGCGCCAGATCTTCCAGCGGGTCTTCCAGATAGCCATCGTCGTTGAGCGACTCGATCAGAAAGCGCAGTGCGCTCGCGTCGGTCTCGCTCAGGCGCAGGCTCAGGGCCTGACGGTGCAAGTGGGACTGCAACGACTCCTGGGTACGCGCGAGTTCGGTGACATCGGTGTCCTCCCCATCGCCCAGGTTGTTGGTGCGGGCCTTTGCCTCCAGGCCCCACTCGCCATCGTCGGGCACCAGTTCGGTCGTGCCGTCACCATCCCAACTGGGCTCATCGGAGTCCGTCAGGGGCGTAACATCTTCATCCTTTTGGCCACCAGCCCCCGTTGAATCTGCGTAATCAGCTACTGAATTAGGAGCAAACTCGATTTCCCGTTCACCCTGGCTGACGGGCGTATCGGCCTGCGCCAGGCCAAACTCCTCACGCGGCGCTTCGTCCTGGGTCAACTCCAGAAACGGGTTTTCATCGAGCATCTGCTCCACTTCCTGGCTCAGTTCAAGCGTGGAGAGTTGCAGCAGTCGGATCGACTGCTGCAGTTGGGGAGTAAGCGCCAGGTGCTGGGAGACGCGTAGTGAAAGACCTTGTTTCATCTACATCTTAAAGTGCTCACCGAGGTAAACCCGGCGCACATCGGCGTTGTTCACGATCTCGGACGGGGTACCCTCGGCCAGCACGGTGCCATCGCTGATGATGTAGGCATGGTCACAAATGCCCAGTGTCTCGCGCACGTTATGGTCGGTGATCAGGACGCCGATGTCCCGTGACTTGAGGAAATTGATGATGCGCTGGATCTCGATCACCGCAATCGGGTCAATGCCGGCAAAGGGCTCATCCAACAAAATGAAACGCGGGCGCGTGGCCAGCGCGCGGGCAATCTCCACCCGACGCCGCTCACCGCCGGAAAGCGCCAATGCAGGCGAGTCGCGCAGATGTTCCACCCGCAAGTCTTGCAAAAGCGCCGTCAAGCGCAATTCGATTTCAGCGCGGGTTAGTGGCTGACCGGCATCGTCGAGCTGCAACTCCAGCACGGCGCGAACGTTGTCTTCGACATTGAGCTTGCGAAAGATGGAAGCCTCTTGCGGCAAATAGCCCAGCCCCAGCCGCGCCCGGCGATGAATCGGCATGTGTTCAATGGAATGGCCGTCGATGGTGATGTCACCTGCACTGGCTCGCACCAGCCCCACGATGATGTAAAACGACGTGGTCTTGCCCGCTCCGTTGGGACCAAGCAGGCCGACCACCTCGCCGGTGCGCACCGTGAGGGACACGTCCTTGACCACCTGACGCTTGCCGTAGGCCTTCTGGATATGGCTGACTTCAAGTCGCCCGATGGCGGTGTCGGGCGCAGCTTCCACAGGCTGGGTCACTTCGGCGCACTCCCCAGCGTCGTAGTGGGGCGAAGCGCCGCTCCGGGTTGCAATGGAACCCCGATTTTGGGTGCCGACGCGGGTAACTCGGATTTGGGCGTCAGCATGCCACGAAATCGACCGCTGGGTTTACCCGAACCGTCCTTGCCGCCATCCACGCTGAAGCTGTCGCTCAGATTTTCGTAGACGATTTGCGCGCCGATGATTTCGTCGGCCAATATCGCACCGCGCAGGCGGCGCGTTTGCGCATTGCCGATGAATTTAACGGTGTCCGCACGGCCGTCATATTCAATGCGCTCACTCTCGCCTTCGACGAATTCATCCTTGCCTTCAGCTTTTTGCCGGAAAAATGCCGGCGCCTGCGCTGTGCCCACGATGGAGCCAAACTGGTATCCATCGGAGTCCTCGCGTATTTCGATGCGGGTAGCCCGAATAGTGATGGTGCCCTTGGTCAGCGCCACATTGCCGTTGATGACCGTGACTTGTTTGACGTCGTCATAACGCATAGTGTCGGCTTCGAAAACCATGGGCTTGTTGCGGTCAGCTTTTTCCGCTTGCGCGGGCAGCCACAACGCACTGGCGGCTGTCAGAAGGAGCAGCGAAAGAGTTTGAATTTTCATAAAGGCACGAAACTTGCTGATAGAGCGTTTTGTCGATTGTACTGAGCACACAGTACCGGATTGAGAGCCCCTGGCGCCATGGCAAATCGGCGCCACAGTCCGGCATTTGTTTGAGGCAAAGCAAGGACACGCGATGCGTAACCCCTAGAATAGGTTTAAAAAGCCCCCGACAGGGGCGCGGCGCTTGCCAGCACCTCTGGCAGTTTGCCAGACCAAGGAGAGACCATATGCCTGAAATCAGCCCCGTCGTCGATCGTCGATCGAACGTCCAGTTGCGCGCCGTGTTCGCATTGGCCTGTGAGGCACTCAGGCCTTTCTTTGAATCAGCCAACCAGTGGGGTGGACAGTCCCACGATCACCTGGCCTACCAAACATTAAAAGAGCATTTCCCTGAATTGAGCTCCCAGGATGTTTTCATCGTGGTGGCGACCACGCGGCGCCTGTTTGCCAATGGCAAATTCCCGGCCGCACGCTGAACGCATCACCCGCCAGCACTACTCAAAATGGAGAAAAAATGATCCCCCAATCTCACATTCGTTCACTGCCCCCGCAGGGGGCACACGCCCCCCTTGAGGCGGCTCGTCGGGAGGCATGACCATGTTTGAATCCGCAGAAATTGGCCACAAGATTGACAAGGCGACCTACAAGGCTGCAGTGCCCGCACTGCGTGCCGCGTTGCTGGAAGCGCAGGTCAATCTGCAGGAAACCAAAAAAATTCCGGTGGTTGTGCTGATCAGCGGGCAAGATGGTGCCGGCAAAGGCGAAACCATCAACGTGCTGTATGAGTGGATGGACCCACGCTTCATTTCCACCCTGGCATTTTCCATGGCCAGTGACGAGGAGAGGGAGCGCCCGCCCATGTGGCGCTACTGGCGTTCGCTGCCGCCAAAGGGGCGTGTCGGTATATTTGCTGGCTCCTGGTACTCGGACCCGATTCGCCAGCGCATTCTGGACGAGGTATCCCTCAAGGAACTCGATGCGCAGGCAGACCAAATCAACCGTTTTGAGGCCATGCTTGTCAATGAAGGGGCCTTGGTACTGAAATTCTGGTTTCATCTGACCAAAGAGGGCCAGGTAAAGCGGCTCAAGGCACTGGAAAAAGACCCCCGCACCGCATGGCGTGTCACCCAGTGGAACTGGGACCGGCTCAAGACCTACGACAAACTGCAGGACGTGGCGGGCCACTTGCTGCGCTTGACGAACACGCCCTGGGCGCCCTGGGTCGTGGTGGAAGGTACCGACGACCGCTACCGGTCACTGACGGTGGGGCAGATTTTGCTGCAGGCTTTGCAAAAGAAGCTGGCCAGCACCGACAAACAGGAGTCGCCGGTAGCGCCCATGGTACGGGTCAACACCGATGGCCGCACCGTGCTGTCCGAACTCAACCTCAACCTGCGCCTCGCAGACAAAGTCTATGAGGACGAGCTTTCGCGCTGGCAGGGGCGTCTTGCGGAACTTCTGCGCGACCCACGCTTCAAGGGCAGGTCATTGCTGTGCGCGTTTGAAGGGGCCGATGCCGCCGGCAAGGGCGGTGCCATCCGTCGCATTGGCGCGGCGCTCGATGCGCGGCAATACCAGGTGATCCCGGTGGCCGCCCCGACTGAAGAGGAGCGCGCGCAGCCGTACCTGTGGCGCTTCTGGCGCCATATTCCCCGCACCGGCCAGGTTGCCATATTTGACCGTACCTGGTATGGACGGGTGCTGGTGGAGCGGGTTGAAGGGTTTTGCGCAGAGAACGACTGGCTGCGCGCCTACACCGAGATTAACGACTTTGAACACGAACTGGCCGACTCTGGCGTCATCGTGGTGAAGTTCTGGCTGCAGATCAGCCAACAGGAACAATTAAAACGTTTCAAGGCACGCGAGCAGATCGCCTTCAAACGCTTCAAAATCACCCAGGAAGACTGGCGCAACCGCGAAAAGTGGGACGCTTACCAGCAGGCCATTTGCGACATGGTGGAGCGCACCAGCACCGGAAATGCACCCTGGACCCTGGTGGAGGCCAACGACAAGAACTACGCCCGCGTCAAAATTTTGCGCACACTGTGCGAGCGTATCGAAGCCGAACTGAAAGGACGCACCCCCAAGGACACGCAAACCCTGTCCAAAAAGGCGCGCAAGGTAGCGATGAGCGAGTTACCCACCGCTGAAACCGAAGGCAATGGAACCGAAAAACCCAAACGCGGCAGAAAAAGCAAAGGCAAATAAGCAGTCGCGCGCGTTTAACGACCGGCCCGGACCTCGGCAACGAGAAACTCGACGATCTCCAAGGCACGCTCCATGCTGCCTGCCATCGATCCATCCGTATAAAAACGGCCCGCTATACCCAAAGCCGGCACGCCTTCCACCCGGTAGGCATTCTGCAGTTGGGTCGACCGTGTGCTCTTGGTGGACACGGAGAACGAGTTGTATTGCTCCAGGAATTTGGTTTTATCTACGCCCTGCTTGGCAACCCAATCGGCAATGGCATCGCCCTTGGCCAAATTGAGTTTCTCGGTGTGAATGGCTGCAAACACCTTGGTGTGCAACTTGTCGAGCAGGCCCATGGCCTCGAGTGCCAAAAACAGGCGCTGCTGGGGAACGAAAGTATCATTGAACGCCACATGGGAGCGCTTGAACGCCAGGTCCTTTGGCACGCTCTTGACCCAGTTCGCCAGCGTGGGCTCGAAAACATTGCAGTGCGGGCAGCTGTACCAAAAGAACTCCACCACCTCAATTTTTCCTGCTGGCGCTTCCACCGGCACTTTTGCGTCCAGAATGTTGAAATCCTTGCCCGGTACGGGCTTTTTAGCCTGCGCTTGCGCCAACGGCGTCAGCGTTGCCGATGAAGCCAACGCAGCTCCCACGGCGGCTTGAGAAAATTCACGACGTTTCATATTCATGCAATAGAACTCCAAAAGTGTGTCTGTGATCGCCGCCGGAAAACAAAGTTCCCGATCGGCGCTTATCGCTGCACCCGCACCAGCGATGTTTCCATACCGGCCTTATCCAGCTTTTCCTTGTTCCGCTCCGCCTCTTCCTTGCTGTCAAAAGGTCCTGTCCGGACCCGAAATACAGCCCGTCCGGACTGTTCACGTTCTGTGATCTTGGTTTCAATGCCGCTCAGTGACAATTTAGCGCGCTGGCTCTCCGCATCTTCCACCGTTCGAAAGGCGCCCAACTGTACATAAAAGATAAACGGTTCACTCGCAGCTGGCGCTGACTTGGCCTTGGCCAAATCGCCCAACGGGTCTGCCGACACGGCCGGTTTGACTTCGGCCTTGCTATCTGCTTTGGCGGCGGCCTTGGCATCAGTCTTGGCTGGCTCCGTCACTTTTGAAGACGCTGGCGCACTGGCAATCACAGCAACTGCTGCGGCGGATACGGCTGGTTTGGCCGGGTTTTTGCCATACAAAGGCGCGTTAGGGTCCCAGTCCTTGTTCTTCCTGGCCTCGGCTTCATCCTGGTCGGCTGAACGGCTTTGTCCTTTGTTCATGAACGGGACCGGCACCTTGGTGACGTACACCGCCACGGCAAGCGCACCGGCCAGACCGACCACTATGCCAATGATGAACCCCAAAATGGTTCCGCCACGCTGTTTTTTCATACCTATCCTAGTCAGTTGGGGTCAGAGCACATCGCTTTCGCGAGTGGTCTGACCCGCAAGGATTCACATTTTAGTTGGGGTCAGAGCACATCGCTT
>CANNRR010000188.1 GCA_947508055.1 Burkholderiales bacterium | reverse complement strand
CCTCAACACAACCAGCACCGAAACGAAATGAACGCTTTCAATGCTCTTTCACGCAACCATCGCGGTGCACCGCTTGCACTGCTCGTTGCCACTTTTCTGACCGGGCTCGGATTGACCGCATGTGGCGGGGGTAGTGATTCCACGACTGCAGCAACAGCAACGACTACGACCTCGACCACCACCACAACAACAACGGAGACGGCTTCCGCCGGGATTACCGCCACCAGCACCGCTGGCGTGCTCTGCAGCTACAGCAGCAGCGTGCCCTACAGCAGCGCCACGTTGACGGCTACCGCTACTGCCACGTGGTCCTGCAGCAGCACACTGCGCTCGCTCACGGCCAATGGCCTGCCCGACCATGCGATAGGCACATTCCCCAACCAAAGTAACCCCAACACCATCACTGCACAAAACGTTTCCGCCTCAGCGACATTGACCCCAACCGTGACCACAGTGGCCACACCGCGTACCGGCCCCATGGCTATACCGGGATATGCTTTGAACGGTATCCCCATAGACCCGGCTACAGCCGGGACTTGCAACGATACCGGGAATAATTGCGCTATGGCACCTCCCTCCGCGGGAACCTGGGACATCGAAGCTTTGGGACAAAGTTCCTTCAAGTTTGGAACAGATAGCAACAACGCGCACGTGCAGCCCCAAGGCACGTATCACTACCACGGCATTCCAGAAGGCTTGGTCACCAAACTGAGCAATGGCAACAAGGTCATGACTCTCATTGGCTGGGCGGCTGACGGCTTCCCCATCTATGCGCGCTACGGCTACACAGTGGCAACAGACGCAAGTTCTGCCGTCAAGGTCGTCAAGGGTAGCTACCGCACCAAGGCAAGCCCGGACGCCAATCGCCCTGCGACCAGCCTTTATGCCATGGGGGCCTTCAAACAAGACTACGAATACGTTGCCGGCTTAGGTGACCTGGATGAATGCAACGGCCGCACCGGTGTTACACCCGAGTTTCCCAAGGGGATTTACCACTACTACGCTACCGATTCCTACCCCTACCTGCAGCGCTGCGTGAAAGGCAAACTGTAATGCATGCCTTGCGACTGGCTGCGCTATGGTGCGCGCTGCTGTGGATGGCTCCCGTGCAGGCGCATCTGATGGCTGCGCAAAAGGGCACGCTGAACATCGTCAATGATGCAGCCTTCCTGGTGCTGTCGGTGCCGGTGTCTGCATTAAAAGGTGTAGACGATGATGGCGATGGCGCTTTGTCCAAGGCCGAATTGGCCACCCATGCCGATGCCATTCGTGCGCAGGTGAAAGCAGGGGTTGAGCTACTTGGGCCCAATGGCTCTTTGCCGCTTCAGGTGATGATGCTCGATGTTGCGCCTGTGGAGAACGCACCCACTGCAGCGGCCAGTCACCTGGTGGTGCTCGGTCGCTTTCAAGCGGGCCCCACTGCACTCTCGTTGCGCTTTTCGCTGTTCGGAACGAAGGCCCATGAACAGGCGCAAGATGTGACCATCACGCGGCAGGATGAATCGCAATGGTTACGCTTTACGCCAGGGCAGACCGAGAAAGTGCTGTTGCCCAGCGCCGCTGCAGTGTTTGGCGAATACGTTCACACCGGCGCAACCCATGTGCTGAGCGGGGCAGATCACATGTTGTTCTTGCTCGTCGTACTGTCAGCGGGTTGGCGCTGGAGATCTTTGCTGGGTGCGCTGACCTGCTTTACGGCGGGTCACGCGTTGACGCTGGCAGCCTGCGTCTTGGGCGGCTGGTCGGTATCAGACCGAATCGTCGAACCGGCCATTGCCGCAACCATCATCGGCATGGCTTCCCTGGATGGCTGGTCGCGCTGGTACGACCGACCAGTACAACTTCGCTTGCGGCTGGGACTAGTGTTTGCTTGCGCGCTCATCCATGGCCTGGGCCTGGCCGGCGCATTGCGCGACTTGACGCAATGGGCACCCGGCAGCACGCAACTGGCCTGGGCATTGGCGGGCTTCAATGTGGGCATTGAATTGGCACAGTTAGGCGTAGCGGCGCTGGCTGGTCTGATAGTGCTTGGATTGAAACGCCTGGTGGGTGTAACGGCACACCAGCGCGCAAGTCGGTTGGGTCCACTACTCGCCATTTTTACTGGTTCATTCTGGTTCGTTGAACGTGTAATGGCTGCTGCGTAAGCAATTCGGGTAACCTTTTAGTGAACCCATGTCCTTTCACCCCAGTTGCCACTTTCTGGCAACAGATTTCCGGGAGCGTTACGAAGCCTCAAAAGAAGCGGGGGTGTTTTACTTTTCGGGGCATTCCTGCGGAGGTTATGTGGCGCGATTTTGAATCGATGATTGCACGCATCACCAGTGACAAGGACAGCGTTTGGTGTGATGTGGCCGAGGTCGTTTCAATCGCGTAAATTTCTCAAAACTCCAGACTCATGCCAATGGTGGGCAGAAGTGGCATCGTGGTATTGCGTGAAATGGCTACCGTTTGTGGCGCACCAGGTGTCGGGTAGGTGTAGTCGTAGTAGCGCCAGTTGTCGTGGTTCAGCACATTGGCAATCTCTGCTTTGAGCGTCAACTTGTACTTGGGGCCATAGATAACTTTGTTCACCCGCAGGTCCAAGCGCTGGTAGTCCGATGCTTGCTGGCTATTCAACGAGGACGACATGGCGTACATGACAACGGGACTGTCACCACGGTTGACCGATCCAGAAGACGTTCCCAGGTAACCCGGTATGGGTGTGCCACTCCCGTAGCGTGCAACGGCACTGAAGCTCAGAGTGTTGCTCCAGCGGTAGCTGCCATAAGCAGTAATGCTGGTGCGCTGATCGTGATCGCCTGAGAATTCCATGCCGGTGTCCGAGGTATAGCGGTTTTGGCTGCGACTGACTGCCAACCAGCCGGAGAATCCGTTGGCGCTTTGGCGTTGCAGCATGATCTCGACACCGCGCGCGTAGCCGCTCAAACCGTTAGTGAGAACCGGGCCGGTCGTCGGAATGGCATAGCTGCCGTTGCTGGTGAGCCGGAATTGGGTCAATGGTGAGTAGATGAGTTGGCTCTCATTGCGCTCATACAGTTCGGTGTGCAAGCGCCAACGGTCGCCCAAATCCTGATCCAGTGACAGCGCTGCAGTGGTCGCACGCTCGGCCTTCAGCCAGGGAGTGCCAAACTTTCCGTACAAGTTGTCCATCGAAGGAAATTGCGCGGTCTGACCAATGGCGGCAGCAAGCTGGGTGCCAGGGCGCAGTGCATAGCTGGCATCCAGGCGCGGCAGAAATACCGATTGCCCCGTCGCGCTCGAATGGTCCCATCGGGCACCCAACTTTAGCGTGAGTTGGTCATTGAGAAGCTTTGCGGTGTCCTGCAAATAAGCGCCTGATTCCATCGAAGACTTTGAAAAGTCGGCTACCGGAACCAGTGCCGTTGACAACGTACCGGCGTTGTAGTTCCAGATAGATTGTTCTGTAATTGAGGTCTGCCGTTGACGGAAATTCAAACCGGCCTCCAGTGTCTGCTGATCGGAAAGCGTGTGCGTCAATTCCTCGCTCAGTCCACTCTGCGTGGCATTGGTTTCCATCAGCAAATTGCCTGCGCCATTGTTTTGCGTCTGGCTGTCTTTAGCCCAAAACACCTGGGCACGCGATGTGGTGTGTGGGCTCAATTGGGAGGTCCAGCGAAAGGTAGAGAAGTCTTGTTGCCCAGAACCATCGGTCAAAAAGCCCAGACTCTGACCTCCCTGTGGATTTGTCTCACGGGCGATCTGCGAGGTACCAAAAAGCGTGGTCAAACTCAAATGATTGGTGGGGTTGAGGTCGTAGTTCAGCTTCACGTCCAAATCGCTGTAGCCCAGCGTGCTGGATTTGACCTTCAGGCTGGAAGTCAAATAGTCCAGATAGCTCTTGCGCGCCGAGACAATGTACGAGCCGCGCTGCTCTGTTCCCAGAGGACCTTCTTGTGTGAGAGACGCGCTTAAAAAATCAACATCCAGCCGGGTGAATGAATCGTCCCTGCTGCCTTCACGCGTTTCCACCTGCACTGTGGCACCCGTACGCCCCCCAAACCGGGCAGGTGCCACGCCGCTAAACAAGGAAGACGAATCCACCAACGAGCCGTTGACAATTGACACGGAACCCAGGTCCCCTTTGTCCGTAAATCCGTGGAAGGCGTTGTCCAGCAGCACGCCGTCGATCACCACCCCCACATGGCCAGGCCCCGCGCCGCGCACGGCGAACTGCCCATAGAAGTCCTGGTTTGCCGTGACTCCCGGCAGCGTTTGCATGGCGCGCATGGGGTCATTGGCGAGAACGGTCGACAGGTTTTGCAAGTCGGTGTTGTTCATCGCATAGAGCGAGGGTGCTGCGGGCATGGCGGACAGGGTGAATTTGGCCGTGACGGTGACCGCGTTCAAAGAACCGACTGCGGTCGGCTTCACGGCCTCTGGCCCCAACGGAAACTCCAGGTCCAAAGTCTGCCCGGCGGGGAGCGTGAGCTTTTGGTCGAGTTTGCTGTACCCCACGGTGCTGACAGCAATTTCGACATCGCCTGGCGGCAGCTGTGTCAACTCGAAGCGGCCGCGATCATCGGTGATCACTTCGCGACCCTGGCCGCGCAGTTCCACCTTGACATGTGCCAGTGGCTCCTTGGACTTGAAGTCGATGATAGTGCCACGCAGCGTGGCTGTTGAAGGTACCTGGGCCATGGCACTCCAGGCGCTCAGCAGCGCACTGGCCAGGAGTAATCGGTTATGGGGAGTTGGTTTGAACATGCCCCCAAGCATAGAAATCAACTGTGAGGAAATGATGAGCAAACCCCCACAATTTCCTCACAATTGATTTTCACAATCAGGCTTTCGGCAGGAACTGCGCACCAGACTGCCGCGAAGAAACGCAGTTTAGATGCGGTGCACTATCCGAGGGCAACAACTCTTTGTGCATTGTTTGAATTCGGTGAACGCAACCCTATGAAATCGCATTTGAAAGTTCAACCACTTCTATGGATCATGCTGGCGGCGGTGGCAGGACGGACTTGGCTGCTCTTCAGCACGCCATATATGCCAGGTGTCAACGGAGCCTATTACCTCATCCAGGCCAGGGCCATTCTGGAAAGAGGTGTTTTGGGAATATCGGACCTGCCACTGACTTTTTACTTGCAGGCCGGGCTGGCCTGGTTAATTGCTAAGGCTAGTGGTATGGCGATGATGGATGCGATCATGCTGGCCGTGAAGTCTTGCGATGCGGTGCTGCCGGTATTGGTCGCCTGGCCGACTTTTGTGGTGGTGCGGCGTTGGGCGAATGCGAGAAGCCAGGGCAATGCCGTGCCGCTCGCCGCCGCGGCGCTGGCCTGTCTGTCGCTGCCATGGTTCATGGTGGTCGGTGAGCTGCAGAAAAATTCTCTGGCGATGGTGTGGTTCGCGCTGCTTGTGGCCAACCTACACGGCTGGCTGCTGCAACCGACTCGAAAGCGCGGAGTGGCGTTAGTGGCCGTGGTGTTCGTGCTTGGGCTGACCCATATCGGCGTGCTGGGTGCTAGCTTGGTTGCAACGACTTTGACCTTGCTGACATTTTTATTCTGTCAACGGCAGGGTGCGCAATGGAAGCTGATACTGCCTTTGGTGGGCGCTGGTGTTTTGATTCTCCTAGCGACATCGGCGTTGGTGACTTGGAAGTTCGATGCATCCCGCATCGCGCGCCTTGGTTCGGCCTTTACCGACCCTTCTCAATTCTCTTGGGATGGACGGCAGATGCCGGGCCAGCCCCGCAGCAGGCTCAGACTGGAAAGTTGGCTCCCGTTTCTCGGATTTGCGCTGGCTGTCGCGCCCGCGCTGATCATCGCCTGGCGCAGCCGCCTTGAGCTCGAAGCGGCCGATTTCGCTGTGGTCGTCGGCTGCTCAATGACCGTTCTCGTGATGACCGGCCCTTGGTTCAGCCCGGATAAGTTACTGCGCTTTTACTTGATCGCTTTGCTCCCCACGATATGGGTCGTGTCATTTGCGCTAACTTACATTGAACAAAATGGATTGCGGCGGGCGGTGTTTGGCTTGATTTTGCTCGTCGGCCTGGGGAGCTCGGCTTGGATTCTGGTCCCGGGAGGCAAACCGGTTCTGGAAGAGGCCACCATGACGGAGCTGAAGCATTTGGCTGGGCATATCCAGCATCCATCGCATACCCTGGTCGTGGCCGACCACGGCGGTGAGTGGTGGAGCGCATGGTTTCTGCACACCCCTATCGCCCAGCCCCAGGCGCTTACAACTGAAGTCTGGCAACGCTATAAAACCGTCCTGCTTCTGACAGTAAAGTCTGGTGTGGTCAGCCTGCCTGGCCGTGGGGGACCTGGGCCGATGCGCGACCATTCCCTATCGCTTCCAGTGATCCCCGCAGACGCTGAACTGCTGCATGACGGAGCAAGCTTGAGGCTAGAAAAAATCGACCATGCGCCTCTATTCCCTTAGGCGCAAAACCACACAATTTCCTCACAATTTGTTTTCACAATCTGGCCCATCGCAGCAGTTATTTGGAGCACCCATGCATTCACAATTCACCGACACACATTTGATCAGTAAGAGGGGTAGCCTCAAATTGATTGCGGGGAGCTTTCTCTCCACTTCAGCGGTTCTTATGGCTTGTGGTGGAGGGTCTAGCAGTTCTTCTACCTCAACTGTCTCTGGCACATCCGCCGACACAACGACGACTCCCGGTACTACGGGTGGCACTGCCTACAACACACTGTGGATCCCACCACTTTTGGCAGGTGTGACATCGGCCGGTGTTACCACCTATGAACTCACCCTGGCCTCGTCATCGGTTCAATTCAAATCGGGCGCCAAAACAGCGACCTACGGCTACAACGGCAATGACTTCTGGGGCCCGACACTGGTGATGAAAAAGGG
>CANNRR010000187.1 GCA_947508055.1 Burkholderiales bacterium | reverse complement strand
TCGCGACCGCAAGAGACTTCAGACGGTCACGGTGTGATGTATCGAGCTTGAGGGTCATCGTGGCCGTGCGCGGTTTATCGAGTGTATTAGGCATGGCGTCAACGGTTGAGTAAAAGGTAACACCATTTTATAGTGGGGAATGCATATCCTGCAATGGCATGGAAAACGTCTCGTCCATCGAGCGCATTGCCGATGCGATGGAACTTGCCGTGCTGCTGGTGCCAGAACACATGGCACCTGACATTCGCCGGTATATCGCATCCCAAGGCCGGGTGTTCACATCCACGCCGTCAACCAAACCAGCCATGACGACCCAGCTTAATTTTTCCGTACGTGAAGACACCGACGACGAAACCGACAAGCCAATTCAATACGGCACGTTCTCCAAAGACTGGGCCGAAGAAGAGGAGCTTGACGAGCTGATCGACAGCCTGGAGGCAGGCCGCATCAGCCACAAACAGGGCCTGCTGCGCGCCCAAAAGCTGCTGGTCAAGTTTCCGGGTCAGTTGGAGATTCAAAATTTCATCGCCAATAGGCTGTGGAGCCTTGAAATGCGCGATGAATCCACTGACGTGCGAGAAAAAGCTTACCGACAGGCTACTGCCCTCATCCCACCCGGTTTCAAAGGCCAGATTTCATGGGGGGAGGTGGACAACCGTTCCTTCTTGCGCATTGCCCACGGCTATCTGCTGGGGCTGATGCACCGGGGTGACGGCAAGGCGGCCAAAGCTTTGGCTAAAAAACTGCTGGCTTGGTGCCCGGCTGACAACCTGGGCGTGCGCATGCTACTGGGGGACATCAGCCTGATGACGGGCGACACCCAAAGCGCCATGAAAAGCTACTTGAAAGAAGCCACAGATTCACCGGCGCATTGGTACCAGGCGGGCCAAATTGCGTTTAGGCAGGGGGATTTTGTGACCGCCTGCACCTATGTGCGCAGGGGCATTGCGGCCAACCCCTACATTGCAGAAGGCCTCGCCGGCCGCACCAAGATTAACGAGCACCTGTATTAACCGCAATGGCCCGGAGTGGGCGACAGACTATTTGAGCGCGCCCGTGTGCGACTGGACACCGGTCTTCGACAGTTACGCGCGTAACTATATTGATTTCATTGACTTTTGGTTTGAAACGTGCCCCTACAAGAGGCTCATCTGCTGCGTTTGATTGGGTAGTTTGACCTTCAGTGCCTTGAACACCTTGCTGTCCTCTTCCGTGATGGAAGACACGCCAGATAGGGGTTCGGCGCCGTTGATTGATACCCGGTGGTGCTGGATGCGCTTGAGGGTTTGCAAGGCCCGCTCCGGCGTGACGCCGGTATTCCCGGCACGCAAGCGCATCCGCATAACCCGGTGCAATATCAGCGCCATAAAGCAAATCGACGCATGGGCTCGAATGCGTTCTGGCAGGCGGTGATATACCGGCCCAATCTCCAATTCGGATTTCAGTACCTTGAAGCCGCGTTCAATATCTGCCAGCGATTTGTAGCGCTCGATTATTTTTGTCGGCTCTATATCTTTGACGTTGGTGACCACCAGCAGTTTGCCGTCCATCATCTCTGCGAGCTTGAGGGCGGCGTCATCAATGGCATAACTGAACAACGCGTCCTTGAGGTTCACCTTGATGATGTTGCCCAAACCGCTCTCACGCACCTCGTGATAAAAACGCGCCTTGGCGCCGCTGTCGGAGAGCTTGCGTCCGCGCTTCTTCGCTCCCTGGTCCTGTTCGTCAAGTTTGCCAACCCAGGCGTTGGCCTGCGATTGCAATTCATTGATTTTTGTCTGGCGTTTTTGCCGCTGTTCAAGTGCCGTGGCCGGATCGTGGGCCAACACCAGACGCAGGTCATTCCAAGCCACCTCCGCTGTGATTTCGGCACTGGCTTGGATGCACTGCTGCTGCAGTGGATTCAATAATTCCACGAACTCGCTATAGCGCCTGCCCGGCACAGCCAGGATGAACTCCAGCGCTTACCCACTGGGCAGTGTCAACTTGCGTAACTCATCGAGGTTGTCCAGACTGAGCAAGCCTCTGTCGGCCACCAGAATCAGACGACGCAGATTAGGGAAACGCTCCATCACCTTCTTGAGAATCGGCAGCAAGGTCTTCGCCTCAGCCGTATTACCATCAAAAACTTCGTGATAGATCGGCAGTCCGTCGGCCGTTTGCACCACCCTCAGCATGAACTGTTTGGCAATCAAGCTTTCCTTGGCCATGCCGAACTTGCGCACATCGCCCTCTACGGTGGAGAGCCCCTCGGCACGGATGGTGGTCATGTCGTAGAAGGCCAGTGAGAGATCACGATCCACCAACGGGCGCAGCAAACCGGCCACCACGCCATCGACTGCATCTTGGTTGTCCATCAGCGCGTCCATGCTGCGAAGAAGTTGTTGATGGGTAACGGCTTTGATTTCGATATCGGGCAGCGCCACTGTTTGCAGCCAGCGCAGCACTCCGAGTTTGGAGTCAGGGTCACACCCCTGATGGCCACCTCAAACTCCCCCACTTATGGCCACCCAAACTCCTCCAGGGGTAAACCCTAGTTATTGATTTTTCAGGTCACGGATTTGCCTGCGACTTTTGTGAACTTTCCGCTGTCTTTTTTGACTATTTGTTAGTCGGCTGTCTGGCAAGCGCAGCGCGTCAGGCCGAAGGCTCCAAGCCGGGGAGCGGTGGATAACTGATGCACCGGCACGCAGTGCCGGATGTCCACAGGCTTGTCCTGTGGGCAGATCAGTTACCCACGGTGGGCGCGATGGATGTTGGCGTGTCCAGTTGTTCATCCAATCACCTCGATGGCGCTCAGGCTTTGCCAGTCAAACGCTCTGCAGCCTGCCCCAGTCGGTAGCTCTTGCCCTCAAACGCCAGCAGTTGCGAGCGGTGTATCAGCCGGTCCAGAATGGTCGTGCTCATGGTGTTGTCGCCCAGGTATTTGCCCCAGTCCTCGACGACTCTGTTGGATGTCACCACGATGGAGCGACGCGCCTTGTAGCGTCGATGAACCAGCGTCTGGAGTAGCTCGGCGGCACCGTCGGAGATGCGCC
This sequence comes from Burkholderiales bacterium, assembly GCA_947508055.1. GTDB lineage: Bacteria > Pseudomonadota > Gammaproteobacteria > Burkholderiales > Burkholderiaceae_C > Allorhodoferax. The sequence goes on along the minus strand of CANNRR010000187.1, from coordinate 3,816 downwards.
GGGCCAGAAACAGATCATCAAGCACCAACAAATCGGGCTCCAACATCGTGGCGAGGAGTTTGCTTTGTTCCTTTGGCGAGGCCAGGCAGTAATGCGCAAATGCACTGTCAGCCTCCACGTAGCGCACATCAAATCCCTGCAGCGTGGCGTGGTACGCGACCGCCTTGGCAATGTGACTCTTGCCGGTGCCGGGCTTGCCAATGAGCAGTCCATTGATTCCCTCGCTGATGAATTTGAGGGTGTGCAACTCAAAGCACGCGTGGCGTGGCACCTTGGGATTAAAGTGCCAATCGAAATCAGTCAGCGTGGGTCGCTCATCAAGGCCGGAAGTCTTGAAACGCCGCTCCGTCAATCGTGTACGACGCCCGTCGATTTCGTCTTGCAGCAGCAGGCAAAAAGTTTCAAGGAAGGGCTGGCTGTTCGCTTGGGCTTGCAGGATGCGGGTCTCCAGGGTGGCGGTGATTCCAGGCAGACGTAGTTCACGCAATGCGCGTTCAATCTCGGTTTTGCTCATGGTCATAGCGTGATTTCGGTTTCGGTTTGGGTTTGGGTTTGTTGTGTTGCCAGTTCTGGCAAGGTGGCGCAATGGTTGGCGCCCAGGGTGAACAGATCAGCGTAATCACTGCCGTCGCGGATCAGCGCATGGCTCTGGGTCAAACTCTGCTGCGCCTGTGTCGGTTCATCGAGCAGCCTGAGCGCATCGCTTACCAGTTGCTCGGTCAATGTTTTGACATGGGTGTAGCTGTACATACCCTCGGTCATGGCGCGCTCACAGGCCATCTCAATGATCCGCTTGGGACTGCGCTTGGCCAAGCCCACAATCCCCCAAAGCTTGCGCTGACCCACGCGCCCCTCACGCTCGAACAGCGTCAGGCACAGCTTGTGGGTGCCTGACGCCAGTGCAGGTGCTGACCCCGGATGAGATCAGAGCGATCCGGCTGCATGAGCATATCTCTCAGCCCGTGTTTGCCCGCTACTTGAACGTATCGAAAAACCTCGTCTCCGACTGGGAGCGTGGCATTAAAAAGCCGGGCGGCCCCGCGTTGCGCCTTCTGACCGTGATACAAAAAAAGGGCTTGGAAGTCATTGCCTGACCAGTTCAACCACCTTGCCAGTACCAACTGCCCGTAACCTGGCGATTTCGTCGTTGAGGGTTTGCACAATGGAGGCCAGCCGCGCCACATCTGCGTTGAGTTGAATGTTTTCTTGCTGCAGGCGCTTGTTGGTCGCTTGCAAGGCCAACACTGTTTCGGCCTCTTTACTGCGTACGGCTGTGGGCTCACGTCCAGTGAGTTTTCGAATCTGCTCGGCTACTTCGGGGTAGGTGTTATGAACCAGGGCAGCAGCAACAGGGCGAAGCGTTGCTCAATGTTGAGGAGTAAATGCTGGTAAATGCATGGTGAATGCCGGGTTTGGACGGTAACCGGGCGCGAAAGAATTTTTGGGTCGCCGCAAAAAATCTGCCATTTACAACGTTACACTCCGTCCCGAATTAGAACAATTGCGCATTACCAGCCAAACTGTCACACGCCCAATTGGGCGCAAATTGGCTTTGCCAGCTCGTCCGAAGCTTAATTTTTGCGCCCTACTCTGCACTCGTCTCTTAGCAACAGCCTCATGATCACGCACCGCCGCAATATCAACGAAGAAACCCACTTCTGGACGCTGAAACTGCTGCATGAGAAGCCCGGCATTAGCCAACGCGCCTTGGCCAAAGAAGTGGGCATGAGCCTGAGCGGTATAAACTACTGCATTGGCGCCTTGGTCGAAAAAGGCTGGCTGAAGATGGGTAACTTCAGCAAAAACCCAGACAAACTGGGCTACGCCTACTTGCTAACCCCCACCGGCGTTACCGAGAAGGCAGCACTTACGGCCCGGTTTCTCAAACGCAAAATGGCTGAATACGAAGCGCTTAAGGAAGAAATCGCTTTGTTGCAGCACGAAACAAACCAGTCCAGTGCCTTGAATAGCCATACACCCCATGAATGAACCCATGCCCCAAACCCTCGAAGCCGAAGACGATGAAATCAGCCTGCTGGACTTGCTGCAGGTGGTGGCAGACAACCTGCGCCTTTTAGTACTGGGCCCCTTGGCGGCCGGTCTGCTGGCACTGGGCTACACCTTCACCATTGCGCCCACCTTCACCGCCACCACCAAATTCATGCCGCCCCAGCAGCAGCAAAGCGGTGCTGCATCCCTCCTGGCAGGGCTGGGCGCATTGGGTGGTCTGGCCGGCGTAGCAGGGGGCATCAAAAGTCCGGCTGATCAATACGTTGCGTTTCTTAAAAGCCGAAGCGTGCAAGACGCACTGGTCGAGCGCTTTAAGCTCACCGAGCGCTATGAGGCCAAATTCAAAGAAGATGCCCGCAAAGCGCTGGATGCCAATATTCTCACGGCCAGCGGCAAGGACGGCCTCATCACCATTGATGCCAGCGACAAAGACCCCGCCTTTGCCGCCGAATTGGCCAATGCCCACATTGAAGAACTTGGCAAGCTGATGAACCGCCTTGCCATTACCGAGGCCCAGCAGCGCCGGGTTTTCTTTGAAAAGCAATTGACCAATGCCAAAGACAATCTCGTCAAATCCGAGCAGGCGCTAAAGGCCAGCGGTGTGAACAGCAGCGCCCTTAAAGCCAGCCCTGGTGCTGCGGTGGAAGGCCTGGCCAAACTCAAAGCCAGCATCACCGCACAAGAGATCAAGCTGGCCAGCATGCGCGGCTACCTGACCGAATCGGCCCCCGACTTCAAACAAGCGCAGACCGAACTCTTTGCCATGCGTAGCCAGATGGACCGGGCCGAAAAAGCCGAGCCACCCTCTACCGGCGGCAGCGATAGCGACTACATCACCAAGTTCCGCGACTTTAAATACCACGAAACCTTGTTTGAACTGTTCGCCAAACAATACGAGATGGCCCGCGTGGACGAAAGCCGCGAAGGCGCTCTCATTCAGGTGGTAGATGCAGCGTTGCCACCGGAGCGCAAAGCCAAGCCCAAGAAGGCCCAAATTGCAATGCTTACCACGTTGGCCACCGGCTTTGCGTTGCTGCTCTTCATCTTCATCCGCCAAGCGCTGCGTGGTGCTGCCCAAACCCCCGAGTCGGCTGAAAAGCTGGGCCGCCTGCGCCAAGCCTGGGCAAAGGCCTTGGGCCGTCGCCCGTCATCACGAGCGTAGAGCGGCAGTCCGTGGCTTCACCACCCAAAATCTATGTAGCAGGCCACCGTGGCATGATTGGCTCATCAGCGAGCTTTCCATGCTGCCTGCGGCGGACATCGCTGACATGGACCGTGCGATTCTTCGCAGTCTTCCATACCCGGAAGCGGTTTTACATATTCAGCACCTTCTCGACAAGAACGCTTCACCCCAGCGTAAACCAGTGACTGTTGTTGCCCCTGAGCTCCAAAGCAGCTTCAACCTCTGCATGGCCCTGGCCTCCGAAAGTAATTGCGCGAACGACGAGGTGATGGCCGTCAAAGCCTGACATCCACCCCGCCCAAAACCGACACCGCAACGGGAGGGCTTTGGGTGGGTTCATTCACCAAGGGATGATCTTTCGTTTCATCCCCAGGATGATGCACCCGGTCCATCACAGGGTTTAAGCCACGGCGCGATTAGCGTCGACGGGGCTTATAACCCCTTGAAAATAGAAACTCTTGGAAGTTTCTTATTCAAGTCTTAGAGCAACTTTCCCATCCCTTGGAAACCCGCACCAGCATTGGGTTTGCGGCTTTCTGCAAAATCCGTCATAGCGGCTTGATTTCCGTGGCAGCGGACTTTACGGGGGTGAAAGCGGCATCTGCCGCCGTTCCGACGAAGAG
>CANNRR010000186.1 GCA_947508055.1 Burkholderiales bacterium | reverse complement strand
TGCGCATTACCGCATGGTTGCGGGTCTTTCAGGCGCTCCGGTGGCGCCGGTACCAGCGGGCGAGGTCGTGTTGCAGGCACAGGGCCTGACCAAGCGCTTTACCGAAGGACGGTTGGACGTGACGGTGCTACAGGGCGTTGACTTGCAAGTGCACCGAGGCGAGACCTTGGCTATAGTCGGTGCGTCTGGCTCAGGCAAGAGCACCTTGCTGCACCTGCTGGGCGGGCTCGATGCCCCCACCAGCGGCTCGGTTCATCTGCACGGGCAAGATCTGGCCAGCATGGGCGCTGCGCAACAAGGCCGGTTGCGCAACCGGCATCTTGGTTTTGTCTACCAGTTTCACCACCTGCTGCCCGAGTTCAGTGCGCTCGACAACGTTGCAATGCCATTGACAATTAGGCGTCTAGCCCCCGTGGAATGTGCGAAGGCAGCTATGAAAATGCTAGCAAGCGTGGGGCTGCAAGACCGCATGCACCACCGCCCGGCCGAGCTTTCTGGGGGCGAACGCCAGCGCGTGGCGATTGCCCGCGCACTGGTGACACGCCCGGACTGTGTGTTGGCCGACGAGCCCACTGGTAACCTGGACCGTGGTACCGCCGACGGCGTGTTTGACCTGATGCTGGAACTGGCGCGTGAGAACGGCACGGCGTTTGTGCTGGTCACGCATGACACCTCACTGGCGGCGCGCTGTAGCCGTCAATTGCGGCTGGTGTCTGGACGACTGGCGGGATAAGAAAACGCATGCAGGCACTTTGCCATTGTTTTGCACCTGCAGCGCTTCAGGAAGAGCCCTCTGGTTAACTATTATTGGGCCTGCGGTGTTGCCATCAACGCTTTGCCGGCGACCCACAGCAACATGGCAGTTCCAACCAGAGGCAACAGCACGGCATAGGCCAAGCCGATGAAGGGTGCAGCCAGTACCCAGGCAACGGCTTTGATCCCCTTGACGGCGTTTTGATTCTTGGCGATGGCTTTACCGGCCATCCAGGCCAACATCGCTCCGCCGACGATGGGCAGCATCAGCGCATAGACCAGACCGATGAACGGCGCTGCCACAAAGAGCGCGATGTTCCTGATCCGGCTGAGCACGGAGTGCGCTACCACCGGGGCAGGTTCTGTGGCGCTGAGCGGCACAGGGGTAACCGGCGTGGTGGCAGCAGGTTCGAGTAATGCATGAGCGGCGCTCTCTTCAATCATCTCCGGGGTTAGCGGCTTGCGCATGAAGGCCGAAACACCGGCTGCCTTGGCCCGTGCCTCATTGTCCGTGGTGCCGTAGCCGGTGACGATGACCACGGGCGTCCAGGGCTTGCGCGCCCGGACCTGTTCGGCCAGTTCAACGCCGTCCATGCCAGGCATCTTGATGTCGGTGACGACCAGGTCGTACTCCTGCTCGCGCATTCTCTCCAACGCCTCGGCGGCGTTGGGCGAGGTGATCACCACATAGCCCTTGTCAGCGCCCAGAACGCGGGTAAAGCTCTTGCCTACTACCGGGTCATCATCCACCACCAAAATCTTACGCAATGCAGTCATGGTATTTCTCCTTCAATCCAATGTGTTTACAGACTGCATGAACTTAAGCATGCTTCATGCCAGTGCCAAAAATATTACAAAACTTCTTTTAATTCAATGACTTACGAAAAGACGGCGATGAATTAGGAGTGCTAGGCGCCGTAAATCCTGTGTGCGAAGTACATTCAACTTATACACATCGATTGATCGGGGAAATTTGCTCATACAAATCAACAGCTTGCAACTGCTGAAGGAGCACAACAATTTTGTACATGGTAGTTCTCATCTTTTGAATTGACTCAAGTCATAGGGAGGGCACTTTCTTATGACGTGGGTTACAACCGCGCGCAGAATGAGAACTCGTCACTTAACCCTGTTTTTTTTGCATAGGAGAGATGAACACCATGAAACCGTCACATTCCCACCCCTTGACTGCCATTGCAATCTTAGGCGGTGCATTGCTCGTCTATTCCGGAACAACATGGTCCGCCGTCAACGAAGATTCGGCCAAGTCCCTGGCAAAGAAAAATGACTGCATGAAGTGCCATGCCATCGACAAGGACAAGAAGGCAAGTTCCTATAAGTCCATTGCCGCCAAATGGAAAGGCAAAGCGGATGCCGAAGCAAAATTGATTGACTCGCTCACGAAGACGCCGAGGGTCAAATTGAAAGACGGCACAGAAGAAGATCACAAGGCCATTGGGACAAAGGACATGGCAGAGATCAAGAATCTGATTGCCTGGATCTTGTCGCAGTAGGCCTTTCATCAATCGGTGTCCCAAGCGCGACGGTGCGGCATGCCCACGATTGACTTACGGCTTAAAGTCAGCCTGATCCTGATCTGTTTGCTGAGCACAGCGATGGTCATTTTCACGCTGTTGTTCTTCTATCACCGGCAGGAGGACTTGCAACTGGTTATCTCCAGCCATGTCACCCAGATAGCGGAAACCATCGTCTCCAGCACGCGCTACACCATGATGGAAAATAAGCGTGATGTGGCTGAAAACATCATCAAGGATATTGCCCGCCAAAAGGGAATCGAGCGGGTGCGGGTCATCAGCAAGGATGGAACCATCATCCACTCCAACCGACAGGCAGAAGTCGGTTATTCGGTGGAGCAAAATGAAGCGCCCTGCGTCCACTGCCACTTGACCAGCACGCCGCTGAAACAAGTGCCGGATGACAAACGATGGAATATCACGCAAGACGCCAGCGGACACCGGGTGATCGGCACCATGAAGGTGATTCGCAACGAGGCATCGTGCTCCTCCGCATCGTGCCACGAACATAAGGCAGGCCAAACAGTGCTTGGCATTGTGGACCTGGCCTATTCCCTGGACGAGATCGACGCGTCCATGAGGTCACACCTTATTCACTTTGTTGGTATTTCCTTTGGCTTCATCCTGATTTTTTCATTGGGTGTTGCCTACATGCTCAAGCGCCTGGTGTACGTGCCGCTGAGCGAACTTGAGGTGGGTACCATCGTGGTTTCCGCTGGCGGGTTGGAGCATCAACTTCCGGTGCGCAGCGGCGATGAGTTTGGCCGGGTTGCAAATGCATTTAATGAGATGACGAAGGCGCTTGGCAGTTCGAGGCAAGCCATGCAGGACTTGGTGCGGACATTGGAGGACAGGGTCAAGAACCGCACAGCAGAACTGCTATCGGCCCGCGCCGAGGTCGCGCAGGGTGAAAAACTGGCCTCGATTGGTGTACTGGCCTCGGGCATCGCTCACGAGTTGAATAATCCGCTGACGGGCGTGTTGACATTTACTTCGCTTTTGCGCAAGAAAGCCAAGGACGGAAGCGAAGATGCGGAGGACCTTGACCTGGTCATTGGCGAGACCAAGCGCTGTGCCAGCATCATTAAGCGCTTGCTGGATTTCGCACGCGAAAAGACGCCCGTCAAGGGTTTTTGTGATATCAACCAACTGGTCGAGGACACCGTGCGCTTTGTAGAGCGTCCCGCATCTTTGCAACAAATTGACATCAAGACCCACCTGAACCTGCAATTGCCGCACGTTTGGTGTGATGCGGACCTGATCAAACAGGTAATCATGAACCTGCTGGTCAATGCTCAGCAGGCCATTGAAGGCAAAGGCAGCATCACAGTGTCTACCTGCGCGACCGAAGCGGCTAAGACAGCCATCAATTCAAACCATGATGTCGGACCGGTGGTGGATATATCTGTGACGGACACCGGGTGTGGCATTGCGCAGGCCAACCTTGGGCGCATTTTTGATCCGTTTTTTACGTCCAAAGAAGTTGGCAAGGGTACCGGGCTGGGCTTGTCCGTAAGTTACGGCATTGTGCAGGCACATGGTGGGAGAATCAGCGTTCAAAGCACGGTGGGTGAGGGGACAACATTTCATGTATTCCTGCCCGTAGCGCCCGCAAACGATGAAACCGAACGACCTATGGCTGAGAGTCCCAAATGAGCGCCAGAATTTTGATTGTTGATGATGAAGCTATCGTGATCAGGAGTTGCACCCGCATACTCAGTGATGGCGCGTACACCGTGGAGTCGGTGCAGGATGGGTTTAGCGCCGTGAAGAGGGTCGAAGAAGCGGATTTCGACCTGCTCATTCTGGATGTCATGATGCCGAAGATGGACGGGCTCGAAGTCTTGCAAGCCGTAAAGGAACGCCATCCGGACCTGGACGTCATCATGATGACCGGGTTGTCCGAAATTCAGACGGCAGTCAAGGCCATGAAGCTGGGCGCATTTGACTACCTCTCCAAGCCGTTTGATCCTGATGAGCTCCTACTGGTTGTGAACCGGGCGTTGGAGCGTCGCCACTTGCTACAAGAGAACGTCAAGCTGAAGACGGAGGTCGGTGCCAAGTACCGGTTTGAAAACATCATTGGCTCGAGTCCGCCCATGCAGGCGGTGTTTGGCTTGATAGCCAAGTGTGCACCCACCAATAGCACGGTGCTCATCAATGGCGAGAGCGGAACCGGCAAGGAGATGATCGCCAGGGCAATCCATTACAACAGTTTGCGCAAGGAGCAGCCGTTTGTTACGGTGGACTGCAATACGCTGAGCGAGAACTTGCTGGAAAGTGAACTTTTTGGGCATACCAAGGGCTCCTTTACAGGCGCTGTGTCCAACAAGCGCGGTATGTTCGATATTGCCAACAATGGCAGCTTGTTCATGGATGAATTTGGCAACATACCGCTGTCGACCCAGGCCAAGTTGCTGCGCGTGATTCAGGAGCGCGAGTTCAGGCCGGTTGGCAGCACGGTTACGCAAAAGACCAATGTCCGACTCATTACTGCGACCAATAAAGACCTCAAGGCCATGGTTGCTGAGGGCAGCTTTCGCGAAGACCTGTACTACCGCGTCAATGTTTTTCCGATTCACGCACCCGCGCTGCGCGAGCGCCGCGATGACATCCCGGCTCTGGCCTTTCATTTTGTCAAGCAGTACTGCGCAGAACTGGAGAAGCCGGTTGCCGAAATATCCGAGGGTGCAATGAGCCTGTTGGTCAATTACGACTGGCCCGGCAATGTGCGGGAGCTGGAAAACACCATTCAGCGCGCGGTCATTCTCACGTCTGACAACATCATCCGCCAGGCCCATTTGGCAAGCATACTGGATACTGCACCCCACCCCGAACTGGAAGTGCCACGAACCAGCGAAGACCTCAAGCGAGTCAAGAAGCTGGTTCGCGAAAAATCGGTGGAAGAAGTGGAAAAACTTTTTGTGCAGGAAACCCTCAAGCGAAACGGCTCAAACGTCACCCGCAGTGCCGAAGAAACCGGCATGCAGCGCACCAATTTTCAGGCGTTGATGAAGAAGTACAGCATCCGGGTTCGCGATACCGAATACGACGCGGGCGACACTGAGGGCAGCTAAACCCGAGGGCTAGGCAGTCGGGGGCTGATGGGCTTCGTCTTCAATGTCCTCGTAGCCGGTAATCATTGCCTTGAAATGTGCCGATGGCGTGTGGCCCAGGCTGCCCAGGTAGACGTGCACGATCATGAAGCCGCTAAATACGATGAAGAGCAGCACATGCACGGTATCGACCACGCGCAAGCCACCGAACAGATCCACCACCGATGCAAACCGCGTGACATCCCAAAGGACAAGTCCGGTAAAAAACTGCAGCGGCACCAGCAACATCATGATGATCTGGTACATCATGCTCTGCAGAGGGTTGAACTTGCGGTAGGCGTTGGGGTGGTGTGGATTGGCCTCACCCCGGAATATTCCGTAGCCATAGAACTGAATTTGACGCCAGCTTTCACGAAAATACTTGGTGGGACTGAGTTCTGGGTGATAGACCTTGATCTTGTCGGTAAACAGGTAAAAGCCGAGCCAGACAAAAAAATTGCCAATCAGTACGAACCCGATCCAGTTGTGCCAAACCACCGCAGTGTGGAAGCTTACAACCTGCATCAGATCCATGTACCGGATCTGAAGCCCGGTGGCAATCAGTAACAGAAAGCCAAACGCATTGGTCCAGTGCCAGATCCTGACAGGCAGCGGGTGAATATAGAGTTGTTTCATAGCGTGGTTCCTTTACTTTTCCACCGGTGGCTGGGCCGCGTTGGTCGGACTGGGTGCGACTGAATCGGTAGCTTGTGCTGCCACCGCAAGCCGTTCGGCCTCCAACCGCTCACGCACGCTCTTGAACAGGCGCCTGACCGCCATGTGCCCCATCGGGACGCTCAAGGCACCCAATACGACCAGAACGAGCAGGTAGTCGAGTAACTTGATCCGCGTGCTGCCAATGGCATAGAAGCCGCTGATGGACTGGGTCGCGGTCAAAGAGGTCAGGACGTCCTTGTTGACACCATGGCGCAGTGGTCGACCATCCGGACCAGCAACGGTCAATGTCACGCTCTGGAAGGCCTCTGCACCCACTTTGTGGCAGGTGTCACAGTCCTTGATGGCCTTGGATTTTTCGCTGATCTGGTGCGCCTCAATGCCAGATTGAACTTCCAGGCGTCCGCGCAATACCGTATTGCCCGGTACCCCTGGCTGGTTGAATTCGTTGAGCATGCTCCACAACGCACGCTCGTCCAGACCGGCATTGCCAGAATCGGCGGCCTGAGCGCGTTTCTCAAATTGGGGAACACCCAATTTTTCGGATACCTGTTTCTTGGCGGCCTTGTCGTAGAGTCGCAGGTTGACGCGGCGTTGTGCTTCGGGGGCGTGGCAAACCGGGCATGAAATCGCGTCAAAGTGCCGCTCGGCGTTGGGTAGCCATTCCTTGTGCTGATTCACGGCTTCTTTGTGGCATGCAAGGCATGCATCCTTGATTCCATCGCCCAGGGAGGCCGCTTTTATTTCGTGTGCCTTGTGACAATCCGCACAAATCGGTGCGGCCTTGCCCTTGGCGATGCGCTCAAGTCCATGGACGTCCTTTGAATAAGC